>JAJZUZ010000119.1 GCA_021845965.1 Pseudomonadota bacterium
TTGGCCAGCAGCGCCTTGTGCGACAGCAGCAAGGCCTGCACGCGGTCGGCCGCGATGTTGAAGCGTTGCGCCAGGAAGGCGACCTCGTCCTGGCCGTCCGCGGGCAGGCGCAGGGCAAGATCGCCCTCGCCCCAGCGCTCCACGCCCTGCTGCAGGCCTTCCAGCCGCTTGGTCAGGCGGCGCACGATGGGGTAGGCGCCCAGCGCCACGGCCGCCGCGATGACGCCGAACATCCAGAGCAGGTTGTAGGGCGGGCGCCACCACGACGGCGTGAGCACCGGCGGCGGGCGGTTGCCCGGGCGCGGCAGTTGCACGAGCACCGTCTGGCCGTCGCGCGTGGGGACCTCGAACTCCAGGCCCTGGCCCGGCACCAGCACCGGCTTGGCCACCGCCTGGCCGATGACAACGCCCGCCTCATCGCGCAGCACGATCTCGCGGCCCGGACGCTGGGCCCGCTCCCGCTCGATCTCCAGGCGCCAGATCCAGCTGAAGATCAGGGTCAGCACCACGATGGCCCCCACCACGGCCAGCCAGATGCGCAGGTACAGGCGCTGGGTCAGCGGTGTGGTCATGACCGGCGCGCCTTCAGTCCTGCTGGCGCGCGAACACGTAGCCCACGCCGCGCACCGTCAGGATGCGCTTGGGCGTCTTGGGGTCGGCCTCGATGGCGGCCCGGATGCGGCCCATGTGCACGTCGATGGAGCGGTCGAAGGCCTCCAGCTCGCGCCCGCGCACGGCCTCCATGATCTGGTCGCGGGTGAGCACGCGTCCGGCGCGCTCGGCCAGTGCGGCCAGCAGGTCGAACTGGTAGGAGGTGAGTTCGCAGGCCTGGCCGTTGACCGTGACCGTGCGCGCATCGCGGTCGATGGCCAGTGAACCGAAGCGCAGCTGGTTGCCCGATGTGGTGCTCGGGGCGCTGCGCCGGCGCAGCACGGCGCGGATGCGTGCCAGCAATTCGCGTGGCTCGAAGGGCTTGGCCAGGTAATCGTCGGCGCCCATCTCCAGGCCGATGACACGGTCCATGGGGTCGCCCTTGGCGGTGAGCATCAGGATGGGGGTCTGTGCCAGGCCCGAGGGCAGGGCGCGTACGCGCCGGCAGACCTCCAGGCCGTCGAGGTCGGGCAGCATGAGGTCGAGGATGAGCAGCTGCGGCGCCGGGTTCGCGGACTGCAGCTGTGCCAGGCCCTCCTCGCCGCTGCCGGCGACGGTGACGGCGAAGCCGGACTGGGCGAGGTACTCGCTCACCATGGACGCCAGGCGGGCGTCATCCTCGATCATCAGCAGGGGCTGGCTCATGTCAGGCAGTTTATCGCTCATGCGGCCATGATGGCCGGCCGGGGTCAGCCGCCTTTGTCCCGTCCGTAAAGCGCAGGTAAACGGCGGCTCAGCGCGCCCGGGCCGGCAGGCGTGCCGCGAGGGCGACCAGCAGCAGCACGGGCACGCCCAGCAGCGCGGTAGAGACGAAGAACTGGCTGTAGCCGTAGGCGTCGACATAGTCGCCCGAGAAGCCGGCGAGGAACTTGGGGGCCAGCAGCATCAGCGAGCTGAACAGGGCGTACTGGGTGGCGGAGTAGCTGATGTTGGTCAGGCTGGAGAGATAGCCGATGAAGGCCGAGGATGCCAGCCCGCTGGCCAGGTTGTCGGCCGAGATGACGAGGATCAGTGCCGTGACGTCGTGCCCGCGCGTGCCCAGCCAGGCGAACAGCAGGTTGCTGGCGGCGCTGAGCACCGCGCCCAGCATCAGCACGCGCATCACGCCCAAGCGCAGCGAGAGGGCGCCGCCGACGAAGGCGCCCACCAGCGTCATGATGACGCCGTAGATCTTGGTCACGGCGGCCACCTCGTCCTTGGTGTAGCCCATGTCCACGTAGAACGGGTTGGCCATGATGCCCATCACCACGTCGCTGATGCGGTAGACCGCGATCAGCGCCAGGATCAGCGTGGCCTGCCAGCGGTAGCGGCGCAGGAAGTCGGCAAATGGTTCGACCACGGCGCCCTGCAGCCATTGCGCCAGGTTGCGCGCCGGGGGCAGGACGTGCCGCGCCGGTTCGGGCGACAGCAGCACCGTGAGCACACCCGGCAGCATGCTGGCGGCCATGACCAGATAGGCGGTCTGCCAGGCCGCGTCCTGGTAGCCGGCGGCGGCGCCCACTTCGGCGCGCGCGGCCAGCCACAGCACACCGGCGCCGGCCCAGATCATCGCCATGCGGTAGCCGGTCTGGTAGGCGGCGGCCAGCGCGGCCTGGCGCTCGACACCGGCGGATTCGATGCGAAAGGCGTCGAGCGAGATGTCCTGCGTGGCCGAGGCAAAAGCCACCAGCAGCGCGAATCCGACCACGGGCGGCAGGCCCAGCTGCGGGTTGGCCAGCGCCATGCCGGCCAGCCCGGCCATGATGGCGCCCTGGGAGAGCAGCAGCCAGCTGCGCCGCAGGCCCAGCCAGCGTGTGAGGCCGGGCAAGGGCAGGCGGTCCACCAGCGGGGCCCAGGCCCACTTGAAACCATAGGCCAGGCCGACCCAGCTCAGGTGGCCGATGGTGGCGCGGTCGATGCCGGCCTCGCGCAGGCGAAAGCTCAGCGTGCCCAGCACCAGCAGCAGCGGCAAGCCGGCCGCAAAACCCAGCGCCAGCATGCGCAGGGTGGCGGGTTCCAGGTAGACCCGCAAGGTGGCGCCCCAGCTGGGGCGGGCGGCGGGTGGGCTGGTGGACTTGACTTGACCGGTTTCGGGCGCACTTGACGTCATGCGGGGAATAATAAGCGCAGCCCCTGTGTGTACGTTCCACCATGAAGCTGATGAAGTCCCTCCTGTCCGTGCGTCGGGCGGCCCTGCTGGGCAGCCTGTTGCTGGCCACCGCTGGCGTGGCTGCGCCGCAGCCGCCGCACGAGGGGGTGGACGTCGGCAAGAACTCCGTCTTCACCAAGCTGATGCCGGCCGAGGACGTGGAGCAGATGGCCCGGCAGCAATATCACCAGCAGCTGGCGCAGGCGGCCCAGAAGCACGCCCTGGCGCCGGCCGACCATCCGCAGCTGCTGCGCCTGCGCGCCATCGCGCGCCGCCTCATCCCGCAGACGCTGGCCTGGAATCCGCGCGCCCGCGACTGGCAGTGGGAGGTGAACCTGATCAGCTCCCGGCAGATCAATGCCTACTGCATGCCCGGCGGCAAGATCGCCTTCTACACCGGCATCCTCGACCAGCTGCAGCTGAGCGATGACGAGGTGGCCGTGGTCATGGGCCATGAGATCGCGCATGCCTTGCGCGAGCATGCGCGCGAGCGCATGGGCAAGAGCGCCGTCACCAATGGCGTGGCCCGCGTGGGCGGCGCCATTGCCTCGCTCTGGCTGGGGGTGGATCCGCGCCTGACCGACAGCGTGGCGCGCGGCGGTGCCAATCTGCTGACCCTGAGCTTCAGCCGCGGCGACGAATCCGAGGCGGACCTAGTCGGGCTGGAACTGGCCGCGCGGGCCGGCTACGACCCGCGTGCCGGCATCACGCTGTGGCAGAAGATGAGCGCGGCCAACAAGGGTGCGCCGCCGCAGTGGCTGTCCACGCACCCCTCGGGCAAGACGCGCATCGCCGAGATCGAGCAGAACCTGCCCAAGGTCCTGCCGCTGTACGAGCGGGCGCGTGCCCGGCTCGAACGCTCGCCTGCCGCAAGACGGCCATAAAAAAGCGCAGCCGGGGCTGCGTTTTCGGGCTTCGAGCGCGCGGGGCGCGGGCCGCTCAGAACGGGTAGCGCACCCCTCGCGCCACGCTGGGAATCATCTTGTCGCCAGCCAGGGAGCCGTTCATGCCCTGCTTCTGCTGGTCCACGTCGGCCTGCGCAATGCCGGCCTGGCCTACCCGGTGGGTCTCCACGCCCGAGCTGATCCCCAGGCGAATTTCACGACTCCCAAGATCATTCAAGGCGTCTGTGGCACCGCCCCCACAGGCCGGGCCGGGGTTTCGCTCAGGTACCGCCGACAAAGGGGTTGGTCTGCCGCTCGCGGCCGAAGGTGCTCTCCGGGCCGTGACCGGGGATGAAGACCGTGTCATTGCCCATGGGCCACAGGCGTTCCGTGATGCTGCGGATCAGGTCGCCATGGTTGCCACGGGGGAAGTCGGTGCGGCCGATGGAGCCGGCGAACAGCACATCGCCGACGAAGGCGCGCTTGGCCTCGGGCGAGTGAAAGACGACGTGGCCCGGCGTGTGGCCGGGGCAGTGGCGCACATCGAGCGTGCAGTTGCCGATGCGCACGGTATCGCCATCGTGCAGCCAGCGCGTGGGCGTGAAGGGCTCGGAGGCGGGCAGGCCGAAGCGCCGGCCCTGCTCGGCCAGGCCGTCGATCCAGAACTGGTCGTCCTGATGCGGCCCGACGATGGGCAGGCCCAGCTGGCGCGCCAGTTCGGCCGTGCCGCCGGCGTGGTCGATGTGGGCATGGGTGATCCAGATCTGCGTCAGCTTCAGGCCCAGGCGGGCCACTTCGGCGGTGATGCGGGGCAGGTCGCCGCCGGGGTCGATCACGGCGGCCTCCAGCGTCTCGTCGCACCAGACGATGGAGCAGTTCTGTTCGAAGGCGGTGACGGGCACGGTCAGGTACTTGAGCATGGCAAAAGGTCGGTTACGGGGGCTGGTATGCTTCAAGCCGCATTTTGCATGGCCGGGCGCTCCGAGGCGCCGCGAGCCTGCCGGGCGCGGGGCAGCGGGGCCTTGCGCCAGCCGCCGGCAACAGGTCCACCCACAGAAAAACGAAGCGAGGAGGCTGGATGACAGCGGGAAGTACCCTGGCCAGGAATGCCGTGGCTGATATCCGTCACTGGAAGCCGGCGGTCGCCGGCGTCGCCGTCATGGCCCTGCTGTGCACGCTGCTGTGGACGGGCGCGCTGGACATGGACATCCCGGCCCAGCAGTTCCTGCCCCTGCACACCACGCTCGAAGTGGTTGCCATCATGGTTTCCATGCTGGGCTTCGGCATCGCCTGGGACGCCTACACGCGCGAGCGCCCCGGCAACATCGTGATCCTGGGGGCGGTGCTGTTCGGCGCCGCCCTGCTCGACTTCGGGCACACCCTGTCCTATGCCGGCATGCCCGATCTGGTGACGCCGGCCAGCCCGGCCAAGGCCATCGGCTTCTGGCTGCCGGCGCGCCTGCTGGTCGCGCTGGGGTTGCTGGCGATTGCCTTGCGCCATTGGGGGCCGCTGGCTGCGCCGCAGACGCGCCACTGGCTCATGGGCGGCGTGCTGGTCTATGTGGCCCTCGTGTACTGGCTGATGCTGCTGCGGCCGGACCTGGTGCCCGAGCTGTTTGTGCCGGGCAAGGGGCTGACGCCGTTCAAGGTGCGCTTCGAGTACGTGCTGGTGGCGCTCTATGGCGCGGCAGCGGCGCTCGTGGCGTATCGCTTCCTGCAGCGCAAGCAGGGGGGGGCTTCCCACGGCAGCGACGTCGACCTCTTTGCCGCCGCCGCCATCGCCGCGCTGTCCGAACTGTTCTTCACCCGCTACGAGCGCGTGACCGATCTGGTCAATGCCACCGGCCATCTCTACAAGATCGTCAGCTACTACTTCATCTACCGCGCGGTGTTCGTCAACAGCGTGCGCCAGCCCTTCGAGGCCCTGCACCAGGCCCTGGAGAAGGAAAAATCCCGCGCCGCCGAGCAGCATTCCTTTGTGCGCACGCTGGACCTGCTGGAAGAGGCAGTGATCGAGCTCGACCCGCGCGGCCGCATCGCCAGCGCCAACAGCGGCTGGTGGCTGCTGATCGGCTCCACCCCGCGCGCCGACGTCAGCCTGATGGAACACCTCAACGAGGAGGACCGCAGCGCCTTCGAGCTGCATTTCATCAGCCTCATGACCGGCAAGAAGGACGAGTTCCGCGGCCGCTATCGCTTCCAGACGCCGGCGCGTACCGAGCAGTGGCTGGAATGCCGTTTCGTGGTCGAGCGCAGCGAAGATGGCGAGATCACCGGCGCGCGCGGTGTGCTGCGTGACATCACCAAGAGCTACCTGCAGGAACGTCACATCACCTACATGGCCTTGCATGACGCCCTCACCGGCCTGCCCAACCGGGTGCTGCTGGAGGACCGCATCAAGCAGGCCATCCAGCAGGCGGCGCGCAATGGGCACCGCGTCGGCGTGTGCTTCATCGACCTGGACCACTTCAAGAACATCAACGATGCCTACGGCCACAAGGCCGGCGACGCCCTGCTGCTGCGCCTGTCGCAACTGCTCAAGGCCTGCCTGCGCGAGGCGGACACGCTGGCGCGCTGGGGCGGCGACGAATTCGTGGTCCTGCTGCCCGACCTGCACACGGCCGAAGCGGTGCGCCAGGTGGCGCAGAAGATGGTGGAGGCCATGCGCCAGACGGTGACGCTGGAGGGCCTGTCCATCAGCGCCACCTTCAGCATGGGTATCGCGGTCTACCCGGACGACGAGGGCGAGGGCGACATCGACAGTCTGCTGGCGCAGGCCGACCGCGCCATGTTCTACGCCAAGTCCCAGGGGCGCAACAACTTCCAGCTGTTTGCCGACATGTCCTCCAAGGGCCTGGGCAAGAAGGAACTCTACATCCAGACCCGCCTGGCCCAGGCCATCCGCGAAAGGCGTATCGCCGTCTGGTTCCAGCCGGTGGTGGCGGCCCAGGCCATGCCTGACGGCCATGTCCGGCTGGCCGGCGTGGAGGCACTGGCGCGCTGGCACGATCCCGACCTGGGCTGGATCTCGCCGGGCAGTTTCATCCCGATGGCGGAAAACCTGGGCCTGATCGGCGAACTCGGCCTGCTCGTGCGCCGCCAGGCATTCGAGCAGTTCCAGGCCTGGCGCCAGAGCCATCCCGGCCTGACGCTGTCCATCAACATCTCCAAGCGCCAGCTCTTTGCGACCGACTTCATGTCCACCCTGCTGGCGGATGTCGAGCACTACGGGCTGGACCCGCGTGCCGTGGTGCTGGAGGTGACCGAGTCGGTCGCGCTGATGGACGTGGAGTTTGCCGAAGACCGCCTGCGCCAGCTGGCCAGCGCCGGCTTCACGCTGGCCATCGACGACTTCGGCACCGGCTACGCCTCGCTGTCGCAGCTGCATGAGCTGCCCATCGGCGAGCTCAAGATCGACATCTCCTTCGTGCGCCGCGTGCACACCGAGGAAGGCCTGCGCATGGCCCAGGGCATCGTCAGCATGGCCCAGGCCCTGCGGCTGCGTACCGTGGCCGAGGGCGTGGAGGACGAGGCCACGGCGCGCGCACTGCGCGAGCTGGGCGTGGACATGCTGCAGGGCTACCACTTCGGGCGCCCCTG
>JAJZUZ010000120.1 GCA_021845965.1 Pseudomonadota bacterium
GGGAAATGGGGGGAGTTCATGTCGGAACGGGGCCGGGTTCAGCGATGGCGGCGATCATCCCACGAATTTCGCCCCACCCCGCGGCGCAGTGGCGGCCTGTCCACGCTGCGTCACAATGTGTGGCATCCGCAGTTCAACGCCCTTGCCGGTTGCCGGGACAGCCGGCACACTCGACCACACCTGCGTCCCGAGGATGTGCCTATGTCCGATCTTTCCGCCTTTTTTCAGTCCGTCAAGCTGCCGGTGATGCCCGAGGTGGCGCACGCCCTCATCCGCACCCTGCACGATGAGGAGGTGACCATCGCCCAGGTACGCGACCTGATCGCCAAGGACCCGGTACTCACGGCCAAGGTGCTGCGCGCGGCCAACAGCGCTTCGCTGGGCCTGCGCCGCGAGATCGGGACGCTGGACGCCGCCATCACCATGGTCGGCCTGTCCCAGGTGCGTACCCTGGCCCTGACCGCCTGCATGAACGTTGCCTTCCCCGTCGTACCCGGGCTGGAGCGCACCGAGTTCTGGCGCAGTTGCATGGCCTGTGCCGGCTATGCACAGTGGCTGGCCGGCGGCATCGGGCTGGACACGCAGCAGGCCTGGCTGGCCGGGATGATGCTGCGCTTGGGCGAGCTGCTGATCGTGCAGGTCCGGCCGGACTCCCTGGTCGAGCTGGAACGCCAGCCGCAGATCCCCGGTGACCGGTGGACGCGGGAACAGCGCCTGCTCGGTTTTACTGAGGCGCAGGTCACGGCCGAGCTGGCCCATCGCTGGCACTTCCCCACCGCCATCGTGCGCGGACTCAACACCGCGTCGGCGCCGCTGGCGAGCCAGCCGCTGTCGCAGCTCGGTGCGGTGCTGCACCTGGCCAGCCACCTGGCCGACATGGCCTTCAGCGAGCCGGAGATCATCGACGCGCTGCCGCAGGAGGTCATCTCGGCCCTGGACCTCAACCGCGACTGGATGCGCAACCGCCTGCCCGAACGCGACACATTCTTCGACATCTCCACGCTCTGACCCGCGCCTCCTTGCCCGCATGACCCCGCAAGCCATCGCCTCCTTCTTCGCCACGCTCAAGGCTGCCAACCCGCAACCCGTCACTGAGCTCGAATACACCTCGGTCTTCGAGCTGCTCACCGCCGTGCTGCTCTCGGCCCAGGCCACGGACGTGGGCGTCAACAAGGCCACGCGCAGGCTCTTTCCCGTGGCCAACACGCCGCAGAAGATCCTGGCCCTCGGCCTGGATGGCCTGGAGAGCTACATCAAGACCATCGGCCTGTACCGCAGCAAGGCGAAACACCTGATGGAAACCTGCCGCATCCTGGTGGAGCGCCACGGCGGCGAGGTGCCGCGCGAACGCGAAGCGCTGGAAGCCCTGCCCGGCGTCGGCCGCAAGACCGCCAACGTGGTGCTCAATTCCGCCTTCGGCGAAGAGACCATGGCGGTCGACACGCACATCTTCCGCGTCGGCAACCGCACCGGCCTGGCGCCCGGCAAGACCCCCTACGAGGTGGAGATGAAGCTGCTGCAGGTGGTGCCGGCCGAATACCGCGTCGACGCGCACCACTGGCTGATCCTGCACGGCCGCTATGTCTGCCAGGCGCGCAAGCCCCTGTGCTGGCAATGCCGGGTGGCACCTTATTGCAGTTTCAAGCCCAAGACGCCGGCGCCCTAAGGCGCAATCAGACGTTGCAGCACGCCCGGTTCGAAATGCTGCTCGACGAAGTCAGCCAGCCCGTCGAACACCTCATCCAGCGTGGGCACCCGGACCTCGCCCTGCCGGCCGAACAGCGCCTGCAGGGCGGCCGCGTCCTCGAACAGGCCGTGCAGGTACAGGCCCAGCACGCTGCCGGTTGCGTTCTGCCACGCCAGCCCGGGCAGCACCTCGCGCGCCACATCGCCCTTGGCCGCCATGGCCGGATGCTGCGCCGTCTGGCCGTGATGGATTTCGTAACCGCGCACGGCAACACCTGACAGCGCCGCCCAGGGACCGGCCAGCGTGCCAAAGTGCGTTGATGTGTGCCGCACCACCTTGGCCGGCTCGAAGCTGGTCACCAGCGGCAGCAGGCCCAGGCCCGGCGCGTTGCCGTCGATGCCATGCGCATCGATCAAGGCCTCGCCCAGCATCTGCAGGCCGCCACAGATGCCCAGCACCGCGCCGCCGCGTTGTGCGTGCGCGGCGATGGCACGGTCGAGGCCCTGCGCGCGCAGCCAGGCCAGGTCGCCCGTCGTGTGCTTGGAGCCGGGCAGAATGATCCAGTCCACCCCCTGCAACTCGGCCGGGCTGCGTGCCCAGGACAGGCGCACGCCGGGCACGTTCTTGAGCGGCTGGAATTCATCCAGGTTGCTGATGCGCGGATAGGCCACGATCGCAATGCGCGTCGTGATCTCGCCGGTCCCGGCATGCCGGTCGTCAAACACGCCGTCTTCCTCCGGCAGGCCATGCTGGCGCCACAGGGGCAGCGTGGCAACGGTCGGCACGCCCGTGAGCTGCTGCAGCTGCTGTGGCCCCGGCGCCAGCAGCGCCGCGTCACCGCGGAACTTGTTGAGCACGAAACCGCGGAGCAGCGCGCGATCCGCCTCGGGCAGCAGCGCCCAGGTGCCGTAGAGATGGGCAAAGGCCCCGCCGCGGTCGATGTCCGTCACCAGCAGGCAACGCGCCTGGGCGTGCCGGGCGACACGCAGGTTGACGATGTCGCAGTCCATGAGATTGATCTCGGCCGGCGAGCCGGCGCCCTCGATCACCACCACGTCGTTCTCGGCCAGCAATTCATCCAGGGCCTGCGCCACGACCGGCCACACCAGCGCGCCGCGGCCGCGCCAGTCGGCGCGCGTGAGCTCCTCGTGCACCTGCCCCAGCAGCACCACCTGGCTGTGCGTGTCGCGCTCGGGCTTGAGCAGCAGCGGGTTCATGCGCACCTCGGGTTCGGCGCGCGCCGCCAGCGCCTGGAAGTATTGCGCGCTGCCGATCTCCCCGCCCGCCACGACGCGGGCGTTGTTGCTCATGTTCTGCGCCTTGAAGGGGGCCACCTGCAGCCCCTGGCGGGCGTAATGGCGGCACAGCGCCGTGGTGAGCCAGCTCTTGCCGGCGCCGCTGGTGGTGCCCAGCACCATGACAGCCCGTGCGCTCATAGCACCGGCAGCGCCACGTACTGCCCCCCGAGCGCTTGAATGGCTATGCGGCGCTCGAACACCTCTTCCAGCGCCCGGTGTGTCGCGGCGGCGGTGGTGGCGCCCTGAAAGCGCACCCGCCCCTGGTCCATGACCACCAGTTCATCGGCCTGCAGTGCCAGCGTGAGTTCGTGCAGCACGCTGACCACGGTCTTGCCGGTGCGCACCAGCTCGCGCACCAGGCGCAGCCAGTCGGCCTGGTGCGGTGGATCCAGGTTGGCCAGCGGCTCGTCCATCAGCAGCACCTCGGACTGCACCGCCAGTGCGCGCGCCAGCAGCACGCGCTGGCGCTCGCCGCCCGAGAGCTGGCCCAGGGTGCGGCCGCGCCAGTCCCAGGCCTGGGTTGCGCGCAGGGCCTGCTCCACGGCCGCCGCGTCGGCCGCGCTGGCCGGCGCCAGCCAGGGCTGGTGCGGCAGGCGCCCGAGCATGACCACGTCATGGACCGTGAGGTCGTCGCCGGCCACCTCGCCCTGGCCCAGCCAGGCCAGCCGGCACGCCCGCTCGCGCCGACCGAGTTCGCCCACGGGCCGGCCCAGCAGCAGGACCTGCCCCTCGGCGGGCAGCAGCTGCGCCAGCACCTTGAGCAGCGTGGACTTGCCGGCGCCGTTGGGACCAACGATGCAGGTCCAGCGCCCTGCAGGCAGGTCGAGGTCGATGCCGTGCAGCACTTCCGCCTCGCCCAGGCGCGCGCGTACACCTTGCGCCTGCAGGGCCGCCGTGCCTTCGCGAGCACTCATGTGATGCGCCCTCCGCGCCCCTGGCGATGCATCAGCCACAACAGGTAGCCGCCGCCGAGCACCGCCGTGAGCACGCCCACCGGCAACTCCTGCGGCGCCAGCAGGCCACGCGCGAGCACATCGGCCGCCGTCAGCAACACCCCGCCCATGAGGCTGGCCAGCAGGATCAGGCGGCCGTAGGTGACCTTGGTGGCCGCGCGCACCAGATGCGGTGCCGCCAGCCCGACAAAGCCGATCAGCCCCGTCTGCGCCACGGCGGTCGCGGTGGCCAGCGCCAGCACGGCCACCAGCACGGCGCGCATGGCGGCCACCGGCAGGCCCAGGCTGGCCGCGGTCGCCTCACCCAGCGCCAGACCGTCGAGCACGTGGCTGCAGGCCCAGGCCACGATCAGGCACAGCAGCAGGACCGCCGCCATCAACGCGCAGGCGCCCGAGCCCACAAAGCCGGTCGAACCCAGGATGAAAGCCTGCAGCGTCTGCATCACCTGCGGCGCCAGCTGCATGATCAGCGAGCCCAGGGCGCCGAGCACCACGCCCACCACCACCCCCGCCAAGAGAAGGCGCAGGGTGTGCTGCACGCCACGTGCCAGCGCCAGCGTGAGCAGCACCGCTGCCACGGCGCCGATGAAGGCAGCGCCCGTCAGGCCCAGCGGCAGCAGCCAGGGCGCCAGGGTCGAACTGGCGGGCACGAGCCCGGCCAGCAGCAGGGCCAGCGCCACCCCCAGCGCCGCCCCCGAGGCGCTGCCCAGCAGATAGGGGTCGGCCAGCGGATTGCGGAACAAGCCCTGGGCCACCGCACCGGCCAGGCCCAGCAGGGCCCCGGCCAGCCAGGCACCCAGCGTGCGCGGCACGCGGATCTCCCACACGATCTGCTGCGCCTGCGTCTCGCGCGCCAACGCCCACAGAGACTGCCAGCCGGTGCTGCCCACGCTGGCCCCGAGCAGGAGCAGGCCGGCGGTCAGCGCCAGCAGGACCAGGCCCAGGGTGCGGGCGCGCCGCTGCTGGCGCAGGACCTCGGTCATGGCTGGCGCTCCCCGAACTTGTCGACCAGGCATTGCACGACGAGCTGAGCGCCCTCGGCCAGCCGCGGACCGGCACGCACCAGCACGTCGGACTGCTGCGGCGCGAAGGCGCATACGCGCTGCGCGCGCAGGGCACGCAGGCCGCTCCAGCCGGGCCGGCCGGCCATCGCCGCCGCGTTGCTGTCGCCGACGATGATGAGGTCCGGATCGGCACGCACCACAAACTCCGGGTTGAGCTTCGGATACGGCCCGAGAGCGCCCGGCACGACATTGCGCAGGCCCAGCCGTGCCAGCGTCTCGCCGATGAACGAAGCCTCGCTGGCCGCATAGGGGCCGGCATTGACCTCGACATAGACGCGTGTCCCGCGCAAGTGCGCCGGCACCGCGCGTTTGGCCGCCCCCAGGCCGGCCTCGACCTCGCGCCAGATGCGCTGCGTCTCCACGGGCGGAACCTCCAGCAGCGTGCCCACCTGCTCCAGCATGTGGTGCACGTCGGCATGGCTGCGTGGCTGCAGGGCCGCCACCGGGATGCCCAATGCCTGCAGCTGGGCCGCACCGCGCGAGGAGGTGGCCATCAGCACCAGATCGGGCCGCAGGGCCACGATGGCCTCGATGCTCGGATCCAGGCCACCACCGACCTGCGGCAGGCGGAGCACGCTGTCCGGGTAATTGGAATAACGGTCGACGCCGACCAGGCGCTGGCACTGCCCGAGCTGACAAACGGTCTCGGTCAGCGACGGGAACAGGCTGACGATACGCTGCGGCGCACGCGCCAGCTTCACCGGCACACCCCGGTCGTCGGTGATCTGCAGCGCCTGCGCCTGGGTCGCCCACAGCAGCAGGCCCGCGAGAGCCAGCGCGACCGCCTTCACGCCTGCGCTCCCCAGGCCATGATCAGTCGGTGCAGCTGCTCCACACCGTCGGTCAGCGCGGCCGGGCCGGGCTGCAGGATGTCGGCCGACTTGATCTCGTGCAGCTGGCCATTCAAGACGGCCGGCACCTCACTCCACCCGGGACGCGCGGCCACCTTCTCCGCGCGGAACTTCTTGCCGCACCAGGATCCGATGATGAGGTCCGGGCGGCGGCGCACGATCTCCTGCGGATCGGCAATGATGCGGTTCTTGCCCAGGGGCTGCGCCGCCAGTTCCGGAAAGATGTCGTCACCGCCCGCCATGCCGACCAGCTCGGACACCCAGCGGATGGCGCTGATGGGCGGCTCGTCCCACTCCTCGAAGTAGACGCGCGGGCGCCGCGGCAAGGCTGCGGCCGCCGCACGAATGTCCGCCAGTCGCGCCTGCATGGCGGCAATGCGTTGCAGGCCCTGCTCGGCCTGCCCCACCATCGCCGCCACCTGGTACAGCATCGTCAGGATGTCGGCCACGCTGCGCTGGTTGAAGATGGTGACCTGCACGCCGTGACGGATCAGCGCCGCCGCAATGTCGGCCTGCAGGTCGGAAAAGCCGAACACGCAGTCCGGCTCCAGTGCCAGGATCCTCTCGATCCTGGCACTGGTGAAAGCGCTCACGCGCGGCTTGTCCTGCCGTGCGCGTGGCGGACGCACCGTGTAGCCGGAGATGCCCACGATGCGCCGCTCCTGCCCCAGCAGGTACAGCCACTCCGTCGTCTCCTCGGTGAGACAGACGATGCGTTGCGGGCTGTGGTCCTGCATGACAGGTGCACTCAGTGTTGCTGGTAGGCCAGCGTCAGCCACATGCCGAAGGGCGGCGTGTTGTAGCCGTAGGCCAGTTGATACGGGCGGTCGAGCGCATTTTCCACCTTGAAGCGCAGTGTCCAGTCGCGGTCCAGCGGGCGCGATGCGTATATCGCCACGGTGGAATAGCCCGGCAGCATCTTGTCGGGCGAGCTGCTGTAGGAGCCGTCGAAACGATCGTCGGAAGCGTAGAACTTCACGCCCCCCGTCGTCAGGCCGAACAGGCGCCAGACATCCAGCGAGCCATACTGCCGCGCCCGCCGGGCCAGACGTGTCCCGTCGCTCTCGTTCCAGGGGTCTTGCGTGACGTAGGAATAACGCAGGTGGTTGCCCACCCATTGCGTCTCGCCGCTGACTTCCACACCCTGGTTGCGCACCCGGCCGATGTTGACCGGCGTCCATGGGGACACGGTCTGCCAGTAGATGGCGTCCTTGGTACGGGTATCGAAGGCCACGATACGCAGCCTGTCCGTCCCGTTCGCGTAGGCGGCGCCGACTTCCTGGCTCAGGTGCGTCTCGGGCTTGAGAT
>JAJZUZ010000121.1 GCA_021845965.1 Pseudomonadota bacterium
CGTTGCGCTTCTGGTATTCGAAGTCGCTCAGCTCCTCGATGCGGGCCAGGCGGGCCTTGCTCTTGGCCTGGCGGCCCTTGGGGTTCTGGCGCGCCCACTCCAGCTCCTTCTTCATGGCCTTGGTGCGAGCATCCTCGGTGCGCTGCTCCTGCTCCAGGCGCGCTTCCTTCTGCTCCAGCCAGGTGCTGTAGTTGCCCTTGTAGGGAATGCCATGGCCGCGGTCCAGTTCCAGGATCCACTCGGCCGCGTTGTCCAGGAAGTAGCGGTCGTGGGTGATGGCCACCACGGTGCCGGAGAAGCGGTGCAGGAACTGCTCCAGCCAGTCCACCGACTCGGCATCCAGGTGGTTGGTGGGCTCGTCCAGCAGCAGCATGTCGGGCTTGGACAGCAACAGGCGGCACAGCGCCACGCGGCGCTTCTCGCCGCCCGACAGGTTCTTGATCACGGCATCCCAGGGCGGCAGGCGCAGCGCGTCGGCAGCAATCTCCAGCTGATGGTCACCGGCATCACCCGCGGTGGCGATGATGGCTTCAAGCTTGGCCTGCTCGGCCGCCAGCGCATCGAAGTCGGCGTTCTCGTCGGCGTAGGCGGCGTACACCTCTTCCAGGCGGGCCTGGGCGGCCTTCGTCTCCCCCATGCCGCCTTCGACGGCCTGGCGCACGGTTTCATTCGGGTCGAGCTGCGGCTCCTGCGGCAGGTAGCCGATCTTGATGCCCGGCATGGGCATGGCCTCGCCCTCGAACTCCTTGTCCACGCCGGCCATGATCTTGAGCAGGGTGGACTTGCCGGAGCCGTTGAGGCCGAGCACGCCGATCTTGGCGCCGGGGAAGAAGGACAGCGAGATGTCCTTGAGGATCTGACGCTTCGGCGGCACGATCTTGCCGAGGCGGTTCATGGTGAAGACGTATTGAGCCATTGCGGTCTAGTAATAATGGATGGACAGGCGACGCAGAACGCCCCAGGGGCACAGGCAGGATGCGCCCTCGCCCTTGCGGCCGGGGAAGGATCTGCGGTGAAACCCGTATTATCCCCGCCCCGGCGCATTCGCGCAGCACAGATCTAGCGCTTGCCCTGGTTGCGGGCGTTGAGCAGCGCGGTCTGCGCCACCGCGTCGAGCGCGTGGTCGACCAGGTGGCGCTCGGACACCACGCGCATCATGCCGCTGGAGCGAAGTTGCTCCATGGTCCGGCGCGACATGGAATGCGCCAGGCCCTTGCCTGAGATGAACATGAACAGGGTGCGGTGCGGGCTGGCCCAGGTGAGCTGGGCGCGCACCCACTCGCCCTTGAGCTGCAGCTCCACCCAGCTGCCGATGGACAGGTCGGCCGGCGTCCAGGCGCTGGGCAACGATGCGGGTGCCGGCTGTTCGGGCGGCACCACGTCGCCGGCCGGCAGGTAGCCGGCCTCGTTGGCCTCGTGGCCGGCGACCCAGATGTTTTCCGGGCTGGCGGCGGCCAGTTCGCCCAGATCGGCCCCTTCGTCCTCCGAGCCCTGGGAATCCTGCGAGTCCTGCGGATCCTGGGAAAACTCTTCGGGCAATTCCACCAGCTCGGTGGCTTCCAGGCCGACCACGGGCCCACCCAGCTCTTCGGTCAGCACGCCGGGCGGCAGCGGGGCCGGCGCCTTTGGGGGCGGCTCGACCTTGGGCGCGTCCGCCACCTTGGGTGGTTCGAAGGCCTTCTCGTGCCGGGCAATGAGCTGGTCGAGGAAACGCGGGATGCGCTCGGGCGGGTACTCGATGAGCATCAGGCCCTGGCGCAGCTTGACCAGCAGGTTGGGCACCAGCTGCACCAGGCGTTGGCGATTCATGCGCACCAGCCGGGTCTGCACGCTCCAGATCAGATCGTCCACCAGGGCGAGATAGCCATCCGGATCGCTGGTCCCGCCGGCGCGCAGCTGCGACTCCGCCACCACCTGGGCCCAGGGACCGGCCAGGAAGGCCGCCACGAAATCGGGAATCTTCTTGTCGGTGAGGCGATCGTGGAAATCAGCCGCCAGCCGCTGCGCCAGCAGGTTGCGCTGCTCGGCGTGCATGAGCGCTTTGGCCGCCTCCTGCTGCTTGGCCTTGAGCTCCAGGTCCACGCGCGACCATTGCGCGTCGAGCATCGTCAACGCGCGCGCGAAGGACTCGGCCGCGCCATCGCTGCCCAGCAGTTCCAGCACGGCCGAGGACACCATCTTGAGGAAGCGTTGGAAGCGCTCGTCGTTCTCGGTCTTGTAGCCGAGGCTCTGGTGCGTGATGCGGTCCAGAAACTGCCGCGCCGGATGCCGGCGGTCGCTGAAGAAACGCGGATCGGCCTTGGCCAGGCGCATCAGCAAGGGCTCGAGCTCCTTGATCTGGGCCCGCACGGGCGGCAGCAGGCGCTGGTCCTTCATCAGGTTGTCCAGCATCAGGCGCACCACCTCCTCGCCCAGCTGCTGGCCCAGCTTGCGGTTCTGGTTCGTGTCCTTGCTGGCGGCGGCGCCCTCCGGCACCGGTGCCTGCTGCGCGCGCTCGCTCAGGCGCTTGAGCATGGGCTCGACCATGCGCAGGTCCTCCAGCGCCACCACCGGCGCCGGCACGGTGTGCATGAAGTCCTTCTTGGGCATGCCACCGTCAAGTTCGCCCGTGAGCAGGCGCCGCAGCTTGTCCAGCGTGAGCATGGTGCGCGCCACCGGGTTTTCGACCGGCTTGGCACCGGGCGCGGGGGCGGTGGCGGTCAGCAGCGGCACCACCGGCTCAACCCCCTGGCTGCGCAGCCAGTCGGCCAGCTCCTTGTAGAGCGAACGCAGGCTGTTGCCCAGGATGCCGGCCGCGGGCGCGATGAGCGCCGTGCGCGCCTCCTCGCTCGGCACATGCTGCAGCAGCGTCTCGCGCAGCGCGCGGGCAAAGGTCTCCGGACGCAGCGGGTTCAGGTGCGCCTGCACCGAGAGCCAGCCCATCAGGCTGCTGATGAGCGCATTGAGCGGCGGCAGCACTTCGTCGGTGGCGAACTGGATCTCCTGCTGCGCCATCGCGAACTCGATGTTGGCGTCGAGCTGGTTCTGGTCCAGCAGCTGGATGTCATCGAAGCGCACCAGGGACTCGGGATCGCTCGCATGGCTGCCGCTGCGGTAGATGGCCAGGCGCAGCTGCACGCCGAAGGTCGCGCGCACGGCGGCGGCCTGGCGACGCAAGTCCTCCACGATGCCCGGCGTGAGCTGACGCTGGTTGACCTTGGACGATTTGTTGCCGACCTGGTGGACCGCAATGTCCAGGCCCTGGATCACGTCATCCATCAAGGGGCCCGACTGCTCCAGCACAGCCTCGATGCAGTCATGCAGGGTGGGGCGCTCGAGGGTCATGTCGTCAGACACGCCCAGGCGCCGCATGCGGAATTTGCTCATCTTGAAAAAATGGTCGGTCGGGCCGCCGGCACGGGCCCGGCGCTTGTTACATTTTCTCCCCAGTTCGGGAAAGCGAACAGGTCAGCGCAACATCTGGTTACGAGGATGACAAAAATGGTCAGAAATTGAAGACCGAACGACAAATTGGGCCGCTCCAGGCGACAGAACACGTCTTGTCCCGAACCGTGCGACAATAGATGCCGTTGCCGCTCCAGTTGCGCGCAACACCGGCATCTCTGCCGGGGGCATGGCCACCAGCAACGGTGTTCGACCGCCCCGTCTTTGAACCCTATCTGCCTTTGACTGGCCGGGTGCCCCAGGTACCTGTACAGGCCGATATCCCTGCGCCCCGGATGGGCGCCCATTAAATGAACTTTGAAGAACTGAAGCTGGCCCCGGCCATCCTGAAGGCCGTGCGCGAGCAGGGCTACGAGACCCCCACCCCGATCCAGGCCCAGGCCATTCCCCTCATCCTGCAAGGCAGCGACCTGCTGGGCGGCGCCCAGACCGGCACCGGCAAGACGGCCGCCTTCACGCTGCCGCTGCTGCACAACCTGAGCATGCGCCGCAGCGCGCAGAACAAGTGGGGCGGCAACGCCATCCGCGCCCTGGTGCTGACGCCCACGCGCGAACTCGCCGCCCAGGTGGAAGAGTCGGTGCGCGCCTATGGCAAGTACCTGCAGCTCTCGTCCACCGTGATCTTCGGCGGCGTCGGCATGAACCCGCAGATCGACCGCGTCAAGAAGGGCGTGGACATCCTGGTCGCCACCCCGGGCCGCCTGCTTGACCTGCAGCAGCAGGGTTTCATGGACCTGTCGCAGGTACAGATGCTGGTGCTGGACGAGGCCGACCGCATGCTCGACATGGGCTTCATCCACGACGTCAAGAAGGTGCTGGCCCTGCTGCCGAAGGAAAAACAGAGCCTGCTGTTCTCCGCCACCTTCAGCGACGAGATCCGCGCCCTGGCCGAAGGCCTGCTGAAGAACCCGCAGAGTGTGCAGGTCACGCCACGCAACACCACGGTGCAGCGCATCACCCAGGCGGTCCATCCGGTCGGCCGCGGCAAGAAGAAGGCCCTGCTGGCCCACATCATCAACGAGCACAACTGGAGCCAGGTGCTGGTGTTCACGCGCACCAAGTTCGGCGCCAACAACGTGGCCGAGTACCTGGAGAAGAACGGCATCACGGCCATGGCCCTGCACGGCAACAAGAGCCAGGGTGCGCGCACGCAGGCGCTGGCCGGCTTCAAGAGCGGCGAGATCCGCGCCCTGGTGGCCACCGACATCGCCGCGCGCGGCATCGACATCGATGACCTGCCGCACGTGGTGAACTACGAGATCCCCAACGTGCCGGAAGACTACGTGCACCGCATCGGCCGCACCGGCCGTGCCGGCAAGGAAGGTCAGGCCGTCAACCTGGTCTGCCTGGACGAGGAAGGCTTCATGGCCGAGATCGAGCGCTTCACCAAGCAGCAGATCCCGGTGGTGCCGGTCGAGGGCTTCGGCCCCGAGCCGGGCGAGCGCGCCGAGCCCATCGCCATGGGGCGCCAGACCATCTGGGGCGGCGCCGGCAAGCCGCCGAGCCGCGAGGTGATGGCGGCCGCCGCCAAGGCCGCCCGCTCCGAAATGATGCAGCGCATCCGCGACAACAAGGCCGCGCAGGGCGAGCGCGGCAAGGGACAGCAAGGTGAGCGCAAGGCCGGCCAGGGCCAGCCGCCGCGCCAGGGTCAGGGCAAGCCGCAAGGCGCCAAGCCCCAGCAGGGCCAGGGCCGTGGCAATGAGCCGCGTCGCGCCGGCAACAATGGCCCGCGCGGCGGCAATGGCAACGGTGGCGGCGGTGGCCAGCCCGATCCGCTGCGCACCGGCACGGACGCGCTGAGCCAGGGCGGACGCCGTCGTAGCGGTGGTGGCGGCGGGCGCGGGCGCTCCGGCGGCGGTCAGGGCGGTGGTGGTGGCGTGGATCCGCTGCGCACCAGCTACGGGCGCATCAGCAACCGATAAGCGCCGGCGGACACCTGCGCTCACAACAACGGCCTGCCCAGCGCAGGCCGTTTTTTTGCCAACCTCAGCCGCGCACGAACAACGTCACGAGTGGATCCGGCCCCACCTGCCGACTCCAATGGCCGTGAATCGCCGGGTCAAAGGTCGCGCCTTCCGGCAACAGATCTGCCGAGTAGAAGTGCTCGCCCGGTCCGAAGACGCGCGAGACACCCCCCTGCAGACCGATCTCCATCTGCCCCTGCAGGATGAAGCACCATTGCGGCGCGCCGGTGCAGTGAAAGCTGCTGCGGAACCCCACCGGGCTGTGGCGCAGCTGGTAGCCGCCGCTGGCAAAGACCTGCGACAGCATGGATTGCGGCGTGCCCTGGTCCAGCGGCACGTGCTCCTCGCGAAAGCGTGCGCGGCCGTCGGTGTCGGTATAGAGGATGACTTGGGTGAAATGCTGCATGGCCTTGGGGTCTCGATGTCCAGGCCGCGATTATTTCCCAGCCCGGGTGTATGCTGACGCCCTTTTCAGAACTCCCGGACTTTCGGATCATGCGTCTCCTGCACACCATGCTGCGCGTCGGCAACCTGCAACGCTCCATCGACTTCTACACCCAGGTGCTGGGCATGCAACTGCTGCGCACTTCGGAAAACCCCGAATACAAGTACTCACTGGCCTTCCTCGGCTTCGACGGCGGCAATCCCGGCCAGGCCGAGATCGAGCTGACCTACAACTGGGGCGTCGAAAGCTATGACATGGGCAGCGCCTACGGCCACATCGCACTGGGCGTGCCCGATGCCTACGCCGCCTGCGAAAAGATCAAGGCTGCCGGCGGCAACGTGACGCGTGAGGCCGGCCCGGTCAAGGGCGGCACCACGGTGATCGCCTTCGTGACCGACCCGGACGGCTACAAGATCGAATTGATCCAGCGCCCCGACGCGGCCCAGGGGCAGGGCCTGCGCTGACCGGCGTCCCGGGCCGCCATGCACCGGCCGTCTCACCTTGCAATGCGGGTCCAGGGCCAGTCTGCACTTGAGAAATCGGTGTGAACAGGCCCTATTTCACACCGCGGCCCGCGCGTTGTTGACACGGCCCCGCGGGTGCGCGCTACGATTGCCTCACGAGATCCGCTGCGGCGGTTCGCATTCGAGGTCCGTGTCGTGCGTCTGCTTACCAAGGTCCAGCATGTCCTGCTTTCCGCCCCGGCGGGGACGGAGGTGATGCACGACTGGCGCGAACGTATCCTGGCCAACATCCTGCTGGTTATCGCCGTGCTGGGAGCCCTCACGGCGCTGCCCAGCATCTGGCTGGCGCTCCAGCAGGGCCTGTGGCCGATCGCCTGGGTCGACGTCCTGGCGCTGGCCTGGGTGCTGGCGCTGTGGCGCTACCCGGGGCTGGGCTACCGTACGCGCGCCGGCCATCTGCTGGCGCTGATCTACCTGCTGGGCGTCTGGTTTCTGACCGTGGTCGGCCCGGCCGGCCAGGTCTACCTGCTGGCCTTCCCCGTCATGGCGGCCATCCTGCTGGGCATGCGCGCGGCCCTGCTGGCCCTCGCCATGAACGCCCTTACGCTGATGAGCGTGGGCTATCTCGCCAACACCGATCTGCACGTACCCGGCTTCGAAGGGCGGCCCCTGGTCGAGTGGCTGGTCATCACCGCCAATTCCATCTTCGTCAATGCCGTCATCACGATCTCCTGCGGCGTGCTGCTCAACCGCCTGGAGCGCTCGCTGGAGCAGCAGCTCGACGTCTCGGGCTCGCTGATGGAAGGCAAGGCCCGCCTGCGCACGGTGAAC
>JAJZUZ010000012.1 GCA_021845965.1 Pseudomonadota bacterium
AACAGCGCACGCAGAGACCCCGATTATCGCCAAAAATTTCAGCAACCGCTAAAATCACCACTTTCGGCGCCCGCCAGCGGGCGCTCGCCGGCGCAGGATGCGCTCACTCTCCCCGGATTTTTCATGCTCTACCCACAAGAATTCGACGTCATCGTCGTCGGCGGCGGCCATGCCGGCACGGAAGCCGCGCTCGCCGCGGCGCGCATGGGCTGCAAGACGCTGCTGCTGACGCACAACATCGAGACCCTGGGCCAGATGAGCTGCAACCCGTCCATCGGCGGCATCGGCAAGGGCCATCTGGTGAAGGAGGTGGACGCACTGGGCGGCGCCATGGCGATCGCCACCGACGAGGGCGGCATCCAGTTCCGTATTCTTAATAGTTCCAAGGGCCCGGCGGTGCGCGCCACCCGCGCCCAGGCCGACCGCATTCTTTACAAGGCCGCCATCCGCCGCCGGCTGGAAAACCAGCCCAACCTTTGGTTGTTCCAGCAAGCGGTGGACGACCTGATGGTGGAGGGGGACCGGGTGGTGGGCGCCGTGACCCAGGTCGGCGTCCAATTCCGCAGCCGCACCGTGGTGCTGACGGCCGGCACCTTCCTGGATGGGAAGATCCACGTCGGCCTGAACAACTACGCCGCCGGGCGCGCCGGCGACCCGCCGGCGGTCAGCCTGTCGCACCGCCTCAAGGAGCTGCAGCTACCCCAGGGGCGGCTGAAGACCGGCACGCCGCCGCGCATCGACGGCCGCAGCATCGACTTCTCCCAGTGCACCGAGCAGCCGGGCGACGGCATGCCCGGCGGCGTGAACGAGGGGACCATGCCGGTGTTCAGTTTCATGGGCAGCGCCGCCCTGCACCCGCAGCAGCTGCCCTGCTGGATCACCCATACCAACGAGCGCACGCACGAGATCATCCGCTCCGGCTTCGACCGCAGCCCCATGTTCACGGGCAAGATCGAAGGGGTAGGGCCGCGTTACTGCCCCAGTGTGGAAGACAAGATCAACCGCTTCGCCGACAAGGACAGCCACCAGATTTTCCTGGAGCCCGAGGGTCTGACGACCCACGAGTACTACCCGAACGGCATCTCCACCAGCCTGCCGTTTGACATCCAGTACGCGCTGGTCCGCAGCATGAAGGGGCTGGAGAACGCGCACATCCTGCGCCCGGGCTACGCCATCGAGTACGACTACTTTGACCCGCGCGCCCTCAAGAGCAGTTTCGAGACCCGGCAGATCCAGGGACTGTTCTTCGCCGGGCAGATCAATGGCACCACGGGTTATGAAGAGGCGGCCGCCCAGGGTCTGTTCGCTGGCATCAACGCCGCCCTGCAGTGCCGAGGCGAGGCCGCCTGGCTGCCGCGCCGCGACGAGGCCTACCTGGGCGTGCTGGTGGACGACCTGATCACCAAGGGCGTGACCGAGCCTTATCGCATGTTCACCAGCCGGGCCGAGTTCCGCCTGCAGCTGCGCGAGGACAACGCCGATATTCGCCTGACCGAGGCCGGCCGCCAGATGGGCCTGGTGGACGACGCCCGCTGGGACGCCTTCTGCCGCAAGCGCGACGCGGTGGCACGTGAAACCGAGCGCCTGAAAGCCACCTGGGTCAACCCGCGCATCCTGGCCGCGGCCGAAGCCGAGCGCGTGCTGGGCACCACGATCGAGCGCGAGTACAAGCTGTTCGACCTGCTGCGCCGGCCCGATGTCAGCTACGCCGGCCTCATGTCCCTGGATGGCGGCAAGTACGCCAGCCCCGACGTTTCACGTGAAACACTGGGCGCCCTGACGGACCCGGTGCTGGAGCAGGTCGAGATTGCGGCCAAATACTCCGGCTACATCGACCGCCAGAAGGACGAGGTCGAACGCGCCGCCTACTACGAGGGCCTGAAGCTGCCGGCTGATCTGGACTACATGGCCGTCACGGCCCTGTCCATCGAGGCCCGGCAGAAGCTGCAGAAGCACCGCCCGGAAACTCTGGGCCAGGCCAGCCGTATCTCTGGCATCACCCCGGCCAGCATTTCCCTGCTGCTGATCCACCTGAAAAAGAGCGGCTTCAAGGGTTTCGCCAAGCTCGAAGAAGCCGCGGCGGCATGAGTGATGATCTGCTGCAGTCCCTGAAAGCGGGGGTGGCCGAACTCGGCTTGGCGCTGTCCGAGGCCCAGCTCGGCCAGTTGCTGGACTACCTGGCCCTGATCCAGAAATGGAACAAGGTCTACAACCTGACCGCCGTGCGCGATCCGGCCGAGATGCTGACCCACCACCTGCTCGACAGCCTGGCCATCATCCGGCCGTTGCGACAGCAGCTGCAGGGCAGGGCGCCGGCGGACGGGCAGGGCTTCCGGCTGCTGGACGTCGGCTCCGGCGCCGGCCTGCCCGGCGTGGTCATTGCCATCTGCTGCCCGGACATCGCCGTGAGTTGCGTGGACACGGTGGCCAAGAAAGCCACCTTCATCCAGCAGGTGGCCTTGACCCTGAAACTCCCTAACCTCAAGGGCCTGCACGCCCGGGTGGAAAACCTGGACGACCACCATGACGTGGTCAGCTCCCGCGCCTTTGCCTCCTTGGCCGATTTCGTGAGCTGGTCCCGTGAGGCCCTGGCGCCGGCGGGCCTCTGGCTGGCTATGAAGGGCAAGCATCCTGCCGATGAGTTGGCGGTGTTGCCGGCTGGGGTGGAGGTGTTTCACGTGGAACAACTTTCCGTGCCCGGCTTGGATGCGGAGCGGTGCATTGTCTGGCTGCGGCTTTCCTCTTCGGTCTGACTGCTTTGCCTGCTGCGCTTTTGTAGCCCCCCACTCATCCCCCCGCCCTTCTCTACCCCCGCCGGGGTAGAGAAGGGAGCCTGGATTTGATCTTGTCGCGCCGGCTACGCTTCTACGGCACGAGCCGTCGCCACCAACACTTGAAGCCAAGACTTCCAGGAGGCGGTCGTAGTCAACGGCTCCGCAACAAAATGCCACCGGCGGCGGTCGAACCGACCGGCCGCGTCCGAGTCCAGTCTTGTCTCGCTGCTGGCGCGCAGCTGCCAGCCCGGGGAGTACAGTCCCGTAGCCGTTGACTACGACCAGCTCCGGGAAATCGGGATACCCAAACCCAGTCCGCGACCTCTCGCGCCGTAGAAGCGCAGCCGGCGCGAAGAAGCAAAATCCAGGCTCCCTTCTCTACCCCGGCGGGGGTAGAGAAGGGCGGGGGGATGAGTGGGGGATTACAAAAGCGCCGCAGGCAAGAGCGCACGGGCCCAAAGTGTTCCACGTGAAACAAAAACAGGGCAAACCATCAGTCCGAATCGACAAGAACCCCAAAGAACCTGCCGTACACTCCCCTTTCCGATTCCCAATACAAAAAGCATGTTCGGCGTAGCGGACTACGGCGCCTTCGTCGTCACCGTCATCATTTTCCTGCTGATCCCAGGCCCCGGCAATCTGGCGCTGCTCACCTCCACCAGCAAGGGTGGGGTGCGCGGAGGACTGGCCGCGACCCTCGGAGTCATCCTGGGCGACCAATGCCTGATGTGGGCGGCGGTGGCCGGTGTGGCGGCATTGCTCATCGCCTACCCAGCCGCCTTCCATGTGCTGCAGTGGGCGGGCGCCATCTACCTGGCCTGGCTGGGCCTCATGATGTTGCTGGCCAAGCCGGGGGCCGGGCCGGTGCTACAGATCAAGACCGGCCACTACCTGCGCCAGGCCATGGTCATCACCCTGCTCAATCCCAAGGCCATCATGTTCTACCTGGCCTTCTTCCCGCTCTTCGTCGATCCGGCCACGCACCAGGGCCTGTTCACCTTCGGCTTCATGGCCGTGACGATCGCGGCCCTCACCTTTTTGTATGGCCTGGCCATGACCCTGCTCACGCACCACCTGGCCGGGCACCTGCGCGCCAACCCGCTGATCGGCCGCGTGCTCCAGAAAATTGCCGGCCTCTGCCTGATCGGCTTCGGCCTGCGTCTTGCTTTCACCCGCTGATGTATATGGCCCCCACGCTTCTCACTTCGTGTACTGCGCTGCCCCCCCGAGGGGGCCGCAGTCGCCTTGGGACGGCCCGGCGGCGACTGCTCCGACTACTCTAACTAACAGGGACGACTCGATGGCGAAGATTTTCTGCATTGCCAACCAGAAGGGCGGCGTCGGCAAGACCACCACCACCGTGAACCTCGCCGCCGGCCTGGCCAAGGTGGGGCAGCGTGTGCTCATGGTGGACCTGGATCCGCAGGGCAATGCCACCATGGGTTCCGGCGTGGACAAGCGCCAGCTCAAGCTCAGCCTGTACGACGTGCTGCTGGAGTCGGCCAGCATTGCCGAGGCACGGGTGAAGAGCGAAAAGCTCATCGAGGGCGGCTGCAGCTACGACATCCTCGGCGCCAACCGCGAACTGGCCGGTGCCGAAGTGGAGCTGGTCGATGTGGAGCGGCGCGAGCGCCGCCTCAAGGATGCCCTGGCCAAGGTGGATGCCGAGTACGACTTCGTGCTCATCGACTGCCCGCCCAGCCTGTCCATGCTCACCCTCAACGGCCTGTGCAGCGCGCACGGCGTCATCGTGCCCATGCAGTGCGAATACTTCGCGCTCGAGGGCCTGACGGACCTGGTGAACACCATCAAGCAGGTGCACGCCAACCTCAACCCCGATCTGCAGATCATCGGCCTGCTGCGCGTCATGTTCGATCCGCGCGTCACGCTGCAGCAGCAGGTGAGCGACCAGCTCAAGGCACACTTTGGCGACAAGGTGTTCGACGCTGTCATTCCGCGCAACGTGCGGCTGGCCGAGGCTCCCAGCTACGGCGTGCCCGGCGTGGTGTTCGACCCGTCCTCCAAGGGCGCCCAGTCCTTCGTCGCCTTCGCCGAAGAGATGGTGGCACGTGTCAGGGCGATGTAGTCGCTTGCTATCAATAACGTAGCATGCACCCATCCAGCGTATTGATTCTCCCGGGCTGGCACAACTCCGGCCCGGCGCACTGGCAGAGCCGCTGGGAGGCCGCCCACGGCTACACGCGCGTGCAGCAGCACGACTGGGAGCGCCCGCTGCGCGGCGACTGGCAGATGCAGCTGGAAGAAGCCGTGCTGCTCTGCCCGGAGCCTGCCGTGCTGGTGGCGCACAGCCTGGGCGTCATCCTGGTGGCCGCCTGGGCCGCCTACTCGCGCAACACCCATCGCGTCAAAGGCGCCCTGCTGGTGGCGCCTGGCGACGTGGCCCGCCACGAGACCCGGGCCCTGCTGCCAAGCTGGTGGCCCATCGAGCGCAAGCGCCTGCCCTTCCAGAGCATCCTGGTCGCCAGCCGCAACGACCCGCGCTGTCCCTTCAACCTGGCCACCGGCCTGGCCAAGGATTGGGGCGCGGAGCTGGTGGATGCCGGCCCTGCCGGCCACCTCAACGCCGATTCCCATCTCGGCGATTGGCCGGCCGGCCATGCGCTGCTTGACCGCCTGATGGCCATCGAGGCATCGCGGCCAACCCACTGACGACCCATATAGAAGATAGAGAGCGAAACAACATGGTCACCAAGAAACCCAAGGGCCTCGGCCGCGGACTCGAAGCCCTGCTCGGCCCCAAGGTCGAGGACCGTCCCGCGGAACCCGCCCCCGCCGGCATGGAGCCGGTCGCCGGCCAGACCGGCAGCCTGAAGCTGGACGAACTCGTGCCCGGCATGTACCAGCCGCGCACGCGCATGGACGAGGGCGCGCTCTACGAGCTGGCCGAGTCCATCAAGGCGCAGGGCATCATGTCGCCCATCCTGGTGCGCAAGCTCAGCGAGGGGGCCGCCGCCGGCAAGTACGAAATCATCGCCGGCGAGCGGCGCTTCCGCGCTGCCAGACTCGCGGGCCTGGACAGTGTGCCCGTGCTGGTACGCGACGTGCCAAACGAGGCCGCCGCCGCCATGGCGCTGATCGAGAACATCCAGCGCGAAGACCTCAACCCGCTGGAAGAAGCGCAGGGCCTGCAACGCCTGATCCGCGAATTCGGCCTCACGCACGAACAGGCCGCCCAGGCCGTGGGCCGCTCGCGCAGCGCCGCCTCCAACCTGCTGCGCCTCTTGAACCTGGCCGAACCGGTGCAGGGCATGCTGATGGCCGGCGACCTCGACATGGGCCACGCGCGTGCGCTGCTGGCGCTGGACCGCGCCACGCAGATCACCGCCGCCAACCAGATCACGGCGAAGAAGATGTCGGTGCGCGAGGCCGAGAACCTGGTCAAGAAGCTCGGCGCCGAGTTCAACCTCGCGCCGCAGAAGCCCGGCAAGGAAAAGTCGCGCGACATCCGCCGTGTGGAAGAAGAGCTGTCGGACCTGCTGACCGCCGAGGTGGAAGTGCGGGTGAAGAAGCGCGTCAAGCGCGCCGGGCGGGTGGAAGAGATGGGCGAGCTGAGCATCCAGTTCGGCTCGCTCGACGAACTCAACGGCCTGATCGACAAGCTGCGCCGCACCGGCGGCAACAGCCATTGACGACCAGAGGCCGGTCGGGCTGAGCCTGTCGAAGCCCCGCACCCGCCAGGCACGCAATGAACCTGCTCAAGCGTCTGCCCTGGCCCCTGCCAGCGCTCCTCAGCTGGGGGCTGTGCTGGCTGGCGCTCGCGCTGCTGCTGCGTGCCGGTGTGGGCACGCTCGCCGCGCTGGCCGCGGCCACCGCGATCGGCGTGGCGCTCAGCCTGCTGGGCACGAACTGGTGGCGCCGCCTGCTCATCGGCGCCGGCTTTCCGCTTTCCCTCCTGCTGGCCGGCGGCCTGGCCCTCCCGGCCTGGGGCTGGTTGTTGCCGATGGCCTTGCTGGCGCTGATCTACCCGCTGAATGCCTGGCGCGATGCGCCGCTGTTTCCCACGCCGGCAAACGCGTTAAACGAACTGCCCGGCGTGGCGCCGCTGGAGCCGGGCGCCAAGGCGCTGGACGCCGGCTGCGGCCTCGGCCACGGCCTGGACGCACTCCGCCAAGCCTACCCGCTGGCCGAACTGCACGGCATCGAATGGAGCCGCCCTCTTGCCTGGCTGTGCGCACGTCGCTGCCCGTGGGCGCATGTGGAACGCGGTGACATCTGGCAGGCCGACTGGTCGGGCTACGACCTGGTCTATCTCTTCCAGCGGCCGGAGAGCATGCCGCGCGCGATGGAGAAGGCGAGGGTGGAGCTCAAACCCGGGGCGTATCTGGTGAGCCTGGAGTTCGAGGCGGTGGGGTGGACAGCGCTGGCCAAATTAGGAGGCACTCGGGAAAAGCCGGTGTGGGTATATCGACCGATCGACGGTGCCTCGATTTGAGAAACTGCGCCCCGGTGGCTTAAAGCGCCGGTCGTACCCGCAACTCCGGCTCGGGGATGGGCACAAACGGAAAGCGCTCCGCCAGCGGCAACAACTCGTCGGCAAAGCGCAGCAACAGGGCGCGCATCTCACGCAACGCGTGCGCCTCATCCTCACCGATGGCGCGGTCGAAGCCGGCCGCATGGCCGCTGCGGGCCAGCGCGATCAGCGCTTCCCACTCGGCCGCATCGGACAGCGCATGCCGCACATCGGGCAAACGTTTGTGCAGCAAGCTGAGCAGCACGCCCAGGCGTACCCAGCGTTGCTCGTCCCAGCCGCTGGGGCGGGGCGCCGGTTCCGCAGGCAGGTAGCGCGCCAGCAGCGCCTGCGCCGCCTCCTCGCCGCGGGCCGCCACGCACACCATGGTTTCGGCGGACATGTCGAGGTTGAGGCCGCCTTCGTCCGGGTTGAGGCGCAGGCGCACCACGCGGTCGCGCACGCCGGGCATGCGTGAAAGGGTGTTGTCGCTCCATTCCTGCATGGTGCGCACCAGCGTCAGCAGAAAGCCACCCATACGGCTGCCGGCCCTGGGCAGTTCGCCGAAGCGCTGCCAGCGTTCGCCGTAGCCGTACCAGTAGCGGTCCGGCAGGAAAATCATGTTGGGACGGCCGGCCAGCTTGGGCTCGAGCATGATGCCGAAGGTGGGCCAGGTGGGCACCAGGCTGTCGAACATGTGGATGGGAAAGTTGGACGACAGGCCGCCGTCCGAAAACCAGCATCTGCAGAACTTGCGCTGGCCCGTGCCCTCCTTGCTGTCGTAGTCGATGGCCCACAGCGGGACGGCGGAGATCAGCAGCGGAAAACTCAGGCTCATGCGGGCGGCCAGCACGATGGGGAAGTCCTGCGGCGGCGGGATCTCCAGCAGGCCGGCGCCGTCGGCAGTGGAGGGGTCCCACGGCGCCCGCTCCGGGTCCACGGTGTAGGCGCGGCTCCTGGCCGTCAGCCAGGCCAGCACGTCGGGCGGCAGGTAGGGCGCCAGCTCGTCCGGGCGCCAGAACAGGCGCTGCCGCGTGGCGGCGTACTGGATGCCGAGCTGCGACGGGTCGCCTTCTTCCAGCGGGAACACATAGGGCCGCCCGTGCGAGAGGTTGGTGGTGAACATCTGCAGATGGATGGAATGCGGCTCGCTCATCGGCGGCAACGTCACGCCGGGGGGAGGAAAGCCGGGTGCGCGCCAAAGGTCGCCGAACGTCAGCGGCGCGTCCTGGGCCGAGCGGCCCGCGGCGCGCTGGATGGTCTCGTGCAGCCAGGGCATGAGCGCGGGGTCGCCATGCCCCGGCTCGCTCATGCCATTGCACAGGCCAAAGCCATTGGCCGAGACGTGCCGTGTGACGTCACGAAAGACGCAGCCCAGCACCAGACCGACACAAGCCAGCAGCAAGGTCAGCAGGCCGGCGAGCGCGCCGCTGTCACGCCAGGCCGCCACGCCCAGCAACAGCCCCGCCAGCGTGGCGGGCCAGTAGGCGAGCAGCAGTCCGCGCACGGTGTGGAACAGCCGTGACCCTGTACCGCCCCGGTTCAGTGCGCAGACCAGTACCGAGAACAGGCGCTTCGTTCCAGGCTGGGGCTGGAACAGCCGCAGCAGGCGGCTGGGCCCACGCGCGCTCCTGCGTTGCGCCAGCGACTCGGGCAACCCACGCAACAGCTCGAAGCCGGCGTGGCTGCCGCTGTGGCGACGCTGGTATTCCGCCGCGGCGGTAACGGCCGCCGCAATGGCGCCGGCCGAGGAGCCGCCGATGTTCTTGAAGCGGTAGTGCTGCGCGAGCCGGTGGATGGCCCTGGGGTAGACGATGCCGCTGGTGACACCGCCTTTCATCACCAGATCGCAGAAGCGGTCAGTGGGTGCGGTGTAGCTCTTGTCCATGTGTTCTCCCCGAAACGCGGAACCGGACCCTCGTGACGCCAGAAGGCGTCTCGCGCTCGTGCGCGTGGCCGCCTCGTGCAAGGCACCGCCTATGCTACGCTTGATTGTCGAAAGTGTCTGCAGACGGCGGCGGCCGATCCGGCAGCGCCGCGCCCAGCGCGGAGAAGTTCGCGTGACGCAGAACGCCTTGCCTAAGAACCCGGGATGACCATGAAAAGAAAGACGCTAGACCTCGGTTGCGGAACCACCCCCAAGAACCCTTTCGAGTTGGAAGAGGTTTACGGGATCGACATTCGCGACGACGTCGACGCCGGAATCCGTGCGGCGGACCTCGCTATTGAACCGATTCCGTTTCCGGACGATTATTTCGACGCCGTCAGTGCCTTTGACTTCATCGAACACATCCCCCGGGTGATCTACACCCCCGAGCGACGCAATTGCTTCGTCGAGCTGATGAACGAAATCTACCGGGTACTCAAGCTCGACGGCTTGCTGTACTCCTTCACACCCGCTCACCCGGCGCCGGAGGCTTTGCGGGACCCGACGCACGTCAACATCATCACGGAAGAGACCTTCCCTCTCTATTTCGACGACAAGCACCGCATGGCCAGCGCATATGGCTTCTACGGCCGCTTCCGCATTGAAGAGCAGCGCTGGCACGAAAACAAGATCCACCTCATCACGATCATGCGCAAGGTGGCGCCGGACTGAGACATCAAGGCGTCTCGCTCGCCTTGACGCCGGTTCCCCATCCGTCCTGACCGGACGGATGCGCGCGGCACCCTGCGATCAGCCTTCCCCGACGCCGATGGGCGCCGGGGCGCGCATCACGATGCGGGTGAAGAGGCGGTCGTAGAGCGGATCGCGCGGGTACTTGCCGGTCAGCGGATCGCAGTTGGTGGCGAAGGCCGCGTCCAGCGACTTCCAGTCCTCCGCCGTCAGCACCTTTTCGGCTTCGGGCAGGATCACGGTCTCCTCCAGCTTCATATGAGCGAGGTAGAAGTCCAGGTAACGCTGCACGGCTTGGTCGAAGGCCGGACGGCGGGTCTCGCCCAGCAGTTCCCAGGCCAGCAGCAGATGCTGCAGCTCGCGCACCGCCGACTCCCCCTTCTCGTGATCATGGTCCAGGCGGTCGAGCGCCTCCTTCAGGTGCGGGGCGCGGGCGCGCACCGGCGGAAACAGCAGCTCGGACTCCTTGGTGTGGTGCAGCCGTTCGGGAAACTCGTCAATGTAGAACAGCATGGCGCGCAACACGTCAAAGAACTGTTCAGGTTCCTTGGCCGGTCCGCGCTGGACCATCATGCGCAGGGACTGCAGCATGGCCGACAGGGCAGCATGTTCGTCGTGAATGATGCGGAGGCTTTCGTGGGCCATGGCATTTCTCCTTCTTGTCTGGATCACGCCTGCAGCTTGGCATGCCCGCGTCCGGGGCAACTTGATGGAGATCAAGCTTCGATTTCTCACCCCTACGAGCGCAACGGCTATTCGAGGCAGCCTGGCCCGGCGCGTCCGGTGTGAACGCGCCCTAGCCGAGGCGCAGCAGGCCCTGGCTCTCCAGGCGGAACTGGCGCACCACCTCGGCCAGCCGGTCGGCCTGCTCGCGCATGGACTCGGCCGCCGCCGCCGACTGCTCTACCAGGGCGGCGTTCTGCTGCGTCATGCGATCGATCTCCTGCACCGCCTGGTTGACCTGGCCGATGCCCTGCGACTGGCTGCCGGCGGCCACGGTGATCTCGCCGATGATGTCGCGCACACGCTGCACGCCGGCCACGATCTCCTGCATGGCGGTCCCGGCCTGTTCCACCTGGCGCACCCCGCCGTCCACGGCCGCCACGCTCTCGCTGATCAGGCCCTTGATTTCGCTGGCCGCCGCGGCTGAACGCTGTGCCAGCGAGCGCACCTCTGCCGCCACCACGGCAAAGCCGCGCCCCTGCTCGCCGGCGCGGGCCGCCTCCACCGCCGCGTTGAGCGCCAGGATGTTGGTCTGGAAGGCGATCGAGTCGATCAGCCCGATGATGTCACCGATCTTGTGACTGGACTGGGCGATGCTGTGCATGCTCTGCACCGCCTGCGCGACCACCGTGCCGCCACGCTGGGCCTCCTGCGCCGCCGTCGCGACGAGCTGGTTGGCCGTCTGTGCCGAGGTGGCCGTGTGCTGCACATTGCCGCTGAGCGCCGAAATCGAGGTCACCGTGTGCTGCACATTGCCCGCCGTCTGCTCGGTGCGGCTGGAGAGATCCTGGTTGCCGCTGGCGATCTCGCGGCTGGCGGTGGCAATGTTCTCACTGGCGTCGCGCACCTGCGAAACCAGGCCGGAAAGATTGCCGCGCATGCTGTCGAGCGCGCGCTGCAGGTCGGCCACCTCATCGCGGCCCTGCACCTGCATGGAACGCGACAGGTCGCCGCGGGCAATGGCCTGCGCCAGTTCCCGCGCCTCTTCCATGGGCCGGCAGATGGCCTGCATGTTGAGCAGCGTCAAGGGCGCCACCACCACCACCGTCAGCACCACCAGGGCCGCGAAGATGGACAGCGTCTGCTTGAGCACCGCATCCTGATGCACTTCGGCGGCGCGGGCCTGCTCGCGCAGCTGCTTGTCGAGCTGACTGAGCAACTGGTCCGCCGTATCCGCCTGCTCACCGGCACGCGCACTCATGCGGTTGGCGATCGTCGCCGTCTCATACGCACTGCTCTCCAGCTGGCTGGCCGTCTGCGCGAACATCTCGCGATAGCGCTGCACATGAGCGACGGCTTCCTTCAAGGTCGCCTGCTCCGATTCGGCCAGCGTGGCCGGCAGCTCGGCCATGGCGACCTCGATCTTCTGCAGGTCAGCCTGCCACTTGTCACGGATCTGCCGGATCTGTTCCGGCTTTTCGTACTGGATGATCATGTCCTTTTCGTAGCGGCGCGCCAGGTTGAGCTGGTAGCGCACGCTGCTCAGGCGTTCGATGCCGGCAAAGGACTGCTGCACCAGCTGCTGCCCGAGACCGTGGATACGGAAGATCCCCGTCATGCCAGCACCACCCAGCAGGCCCAGCAGCCCCAACACCACGGCGATCGCGCTGATCATGCGAAAGCGGATCGTGAACTGGCGCATCAGCGCAAAGAGTCTCGTGCTCATCAGAGGGGCCTCGTGCTACAGACAAACAGACCCATTCTAGGGCTCCGGGTACCCTCCACCGCATGACAGGTAGCGGGAGAAAGTACGCCTTCTCAGCCCTTCGGCCGCCAGCGCCGCAGCAGCAAGGCGTTGCTCATCACGCTGACGGAGCTCATGGCCATGGCGGCCCCGGCGATGACCGGATTCAGATAACCCAGTGCCGCCAGCGGAATGCCGGCCACGTTGTAGATGAAGGCCCAGAACAGGTTCTGGCGGATCTTGGCCACCGTGCGCCGCGATACGTCCAGTGCCGCCGCCACCAGCGCCGGGTCACCACGCATCAGCGTGATGCCGGCCGCGTGCATGGCCACATCGGTGCCGTTGCCCATGGCCAGCCCGACATCAGCGGCCGCCAGCGCCGGCGCGTCATTGACGCCATCGCCCACCATGGCCACCACCCGTCCACCCTGTTTGAGCTCCGTGACCCGGGCGGCCTTGTCGCCGGGCAGCACCTCCGCCAGCACCTCGCCCTCCTCAGGCCGCAAACCCAGACGTCTCGCCATGGCCTCGGCCGCGCCGCGGTTGTCGCCCGAGATCATGACGGTGCGGATGCCGCGCGCGCGCAGGGCCGCCAGCGCCTCGGCGGCGCCGGGCTTGGGCTCGTCGCCAAAGGCCAGCAGGGCGCGCAGAGTCAGGCCCTCGGTGGTGCGCTCCACCATCGCCGATACCGTCGCGCCTTGCTGCTGCAGGGCGGCGGCCCGGGCCGCCAAGGCATCCTGCGCCACGTGCAGCTCGTCCATCCAGCGCAGGCTGCCGATGAGAAAACTCCTCACGCCCACCTCGCCCTCGCTGCCGCGGCCCGGCACCGCACGCACGTTGTCGGGTGCCTCGATCGCCAGGCCGCGCGCCTGCGCTGCCTGCACGACCGCGCGCGCCAGCGGATGCTCGCTGCCGCTTTGCAGGCTGGCGGCGGCGGCGAGCAGTGCTGCCTCGTCCTGGCCGGACACGGCCTCGAAAGCCAGCAGACGCGGCTGGCCCACCGTCAGGGTGCCGGTCTTGTCAAAGGCGACCGTGTCCACCTTGTGCGCCAGCTCCAGCGCCTGCGCATCCTTGATCAGGATGCCATGCCTGGCCGCCACGCCGGTGCCGGCCATGATGGCCGCCGGCGTGGCCAGCCCCAAGGCGCAGGGACAGGCGATGACCAGCACCGCCACCGCGTGGATGATGGCCGACTCCGTCGACGCGCCGCTCCACAACCACGCCAGCAACGTGACCAGGGCAATCACCAGCACCGCGGGGACGAAGACCGCGCTGACCTGGTCCACCAGGCGCTGGATCGGCGCCTTGGCCGCCTGCGCATCTTCCACCAGGCGGATGATCTGGGCCAGCACGGTCTCGCTGCCCACGGCGCCGACCTGCATCAGCACGCGACCTTCGCCGTTGATGGAGCCGCCGGTCAACTTCGCGCCGGCGTCCTTGGGCACGGGCAGCGGCTCGCCGGTCAGCATGGACTCGTCCACCTGCGTGTGGCCCTCCAGCAGCGTGCCGTCGACCGGGAAACGCTCGCCCGGTCGCACCACCAGCTTGTCGCCCACCAGCACCTCCGCCACCGGCACATCGACTTCGCCGTCCAGCCCGATCAGGTGCGCCACATCGGGCCGCAAAGCGTGCAGGGCGCGGATGGCCGCCGTCGTCTGCCGCTTGGCGCGCGCTTCCAGCCACTTGCCCAGCAGCACCAGCGTCACCACCACCGCCGAGGCCTCGAAATACAGGTGCGGCATCTCGCCGTGACCGCTGTGCCCGGAGAACAGCCACAACCACATGGACAGCGCCCAGCCTGCGCTGGTGCCGATGGCCACCAGCAGATCCATATTGCCCGTCAGCGCCTTGAGCGCGTGCCAGCCGGCCCTGTAGAAGCGCGCCCCCAGGATGAACTGCACCGGTGTCGCCAACGCGAACTGCAACCAGGGCGGCAGCATCCAGCGCAGGCCCGCCAGGTCGCCCAGCATGGGCAGCACCAGCGGCAGCGACAGGGCCAGACCCACCGCCACCGGCGCAAAACCGGCCCAGGGCGACTCGTCCAGCTGCTGCTCCAGTGCATCAGCGGCACGCGGCTCGTAGCCGGCATCGCGCACAGCCCGGCGCAGGCGGGCTTCGATCTGTTCCGAGGGCTCAAAACTGATGCGCGCCGATTCGGTCGCCAGGTTCACCGCGGCGCTGCTCACGCCGGGGACTTTCTTCAGCGCCTTTTCCACCCGGGTGACGCAGGAGGCGCAGGTCATGCCGCCAATGCCGAGATCCAGGGTGCTGGTCGGGGAGGGGGTGGGAATGGAGGTGTTGGTGCTCATGGGCGGAATTCTGAACCTTGCCATGAGGGCAGGGTCAAATGTTGACGCAGATCAACCACGCTGCAGGCAAGGTCGAAACCCGCGCTTGACCTTCCCACCATGGCAAGGTTCAGGATATGCTTTCCCTCAAACCATTTCCAGCGAAAGGATCCCGACCATGAACCAGACCTTCACCGTCACCGGCATGACCTGCGGCCATTGTGAAAAAGCCGTGACCCGCGCCCTCAAGCAGGTCGACCCGCAGGCTGAAGTCAAGATCGACCGCAGCAAGAACCTCGTCGAGGTGCAGTCGCAGCAGCCGCGGGAAAGCCTGGCGAAGGCCATTGCGGAAGAGGGCTACGCCGTCGCCGCCTGAGGCCGGTCTCATGGACGTCATGCACTGGCCCGTGAACATCGGCACCGCGGCCGACCTCTCCGGCATCTCGGCCAAGATGGTGCGCCATTACGAGTCGCTCGGCCTGCTGCCGCGCGTCGCGCGCACCGACAGCGGCTACCGCCAGTACAGCGAGGCCGACGTGCACACGCTGCGTTTCATCAAGCGCGCGCGTGACCTGGGCTTTTCCATGGCGGAGATCGCGGAACTGGTGGCGCTGTGGCAGAACCGCCGGCGCGCCAGCGCCAGCGTCAAGCGCATCGCGCAGAAGCATGTGGACGAGCTGGCCACGCGCATTGAAGCCATGCAGGCCATGCAGCGCACCTTGCGCCAGCTGCTGCACCACTGCCACGGCGACGAGCGCCCCGACTGCCCCATCCTCGACGACCTGGCCAGCCACACGGGTTGACGGCGCAGGCCCCGCTTCCAATAATCAGGCACATTCACCCAAGGAGTACTCCATGAAAACCAATATCGGCAACATCGAACGCGTCATCCGCGCCCTGGTCGGCCTCGTGCTGGTCGCCCTGGCCGCCACCAACACCGTCGGCTGGTGGGGCTGGCTGGGCCTGATTCCGCTGGCCACCGGTCTGCTCGGCTGGTGCCCGCCCTACGCCCTGCTGGGCATCAACACCTGCAAGGTCAAAGACGCGCCCAAGGCCTGAGGCCTATAGCTGCGCGGCCACGCGGGCTTTGCGTCGCCGTTACCATGCGGGCAGGTGCCGGACCTTTGGGCCCGGCACCCACATCCACTGCCAGAGACCTGCCCCATGACCGTCCATTCACCCCGCGGCGTCGAGCGCCTCATCACCGGCCAAGCCACCACCGACGGTGCCGGCGTCAAGCTCAAACGCGTGCTCACGCAGGAGCTGCAACGCCGCCTCGACCCCTTTCTGATGCTGGACAACTTCGCCAGCGATGATCCGGACGACTACATCGCCGGCTTCCCCGACCACCCGCACCGCGGCTTCGAGACCGTGACCTACATGATCGCCGGGCGCATGCGCCACCGCGACAGCGCTGGCCATGAAGGCCTGCTGCAGAACGGCGGCGTGCAGTGGATGACGGCCGGCCGCGGCCTCATCCACAGCGAAATGCCGGAGCAGGAAGCCGGCGTGATGGAGGGCTTTCAGCTCTGGCTCAACCTGCCGGGCCGTGACAAGATGTGCACGCCCTGGTATCGCGACATCCAGAGCGCCGAAATCCCCGAATTCACCACGCCTGAAGGTGTGACAGTGCGCGTCATCGCCGGCGCCAGCCACGGCATCCAAGGTGCCATGGCTCGGCCAGCCGACGCCTACCCGACCGATCCGCTTTACCTCGACCTGCACTTTCCGCCCGGCGGCGCGATCTTCGAGCAGGCGCTGGCTGCGGGCCACAACGCCTTCACCTACACCTACCGCGGCGCCACGCAGGTCGGTGATACCGCCGTGCCGCTGCACCGCATGGCCATCCTCGACAACCGCGGCGACGGCGTGCGCCTGCAGGGACTGGCGGGCGACACAGCGGCACGTGCCCTGTTGATCGCCGGCCGCCCGCTCAACGAGCCCATCGCGCAGTACGGCCCGTTTGTCATGAACACGCGCGAACAGCTGATGCAGGCGGTGGAGGACTTCCAGCGCGGCCGCTTGGCCTGAGGGGGCCGCCGGTCCCTCTTTACACGGCCGATGCACGCCCTCATCGCGGCGATACATGGCGGCCGCACACTGCCTGGACCCTGTACTCCGACTGCAGGTGAACCATGCGAAAGGACGAAATCATGAGAGCAAACATCAGACCCGTCATGCTGGCGGCCGCCCTGGCCGTCTCGACCCTGACCGCCCTGGCACAGCCGGGCCCCGCACCCGGCGCCGCCCCGGGTGCCGGACCCGCTGCCAGCCAGCCCAACCCCGAACGCCGGGCCCACCTGCAGGAGCGCATGAAGGAACACCTCCAGCAGCGCGCCGCGGCACTGAAGGCCCGGCTCAAGCTCAACCCGGAACAGGAAGGCGCGTGGAATACGTATATCGAGGCCATGAAGCCGCCGGCCCAGCCGCCCTTGCCCAAGCGGGCCGAGATCGACAAACTGAGCACGCCGGAGCGCCTGGACCGCATGCGCGAACTGCGCAAGCAACGTGAGGCAGAATTCGACAAGCGCGACACCGCCACCCGCGCCTTCTACGGCACGCTGAACGCGGACCAGAAGAAGATCTTCGACGACAACACCGGCCGGCCCTTCCGGGAAGGTCGCCAGTGGGGTCTGCGCTGATCGACGGCCTCCAGCAACCATGAACTGCCCATGAAGCCTGCCGCACCCGTGATACGCACCATCAACCTGCAACAGCCGCTGCGCTGGCTGGCACTGGGGTGGCGTGACATCGCCCACTGCGGCTGGCTCAGCTTTGCGCATGGCCTGGCGCTGGCGCTGTTCGGGGTCGTACTGCTGGCCGTGGCACGCAACCACTTCTGGCTGCTGGCCGGCGCCTTCTCGGGCTTCCTCGTGGTCGCGCCCATCCTCGCCACCAGCCTGTACTGCATGAGCCGCTCCGTCGAAGGCGGTGGTCGCCCCGGCTGGCGCCTGGTGTGGCAGACCTGGCTGAGCTGGCGCCGCCACGGCAGCAGCCGCGACGGCAAGGACTGGCGCCTGGTGCAGTTCGGCCTGCTGCTGGGCCTGGCCGGCACCGGCTGGGTGCTGACCTCGGCCGCCCTCATCACCTACCTCTCGCCGGTGCCGATCGAGAAGCCGCTCGATTTCCTGCGCCACGTGGTGGCAGCGCACGACAACTGGCTGTTCGAGATCTGGCTGGCCCTGGGCGGCCTGATGGCGGCCCCCATCTTCGCCTCCAGTGCCATCGCCATCCCCTTGCTGCTGGACCGCCGCATCGGCCTGCTGCAAGCCGTGGTGACGAGCTGGGAGGCCGTGCTGGCCAACCCCGGGCCCATGGCCTGGTGGGCCACCCTCATCATGGGCTTCACGCTGCTGGGCCTGTGCTCGGCCCTGCTGGGCCTGATCGCCGTCATGCCCATGCTGGGCCATGCCACCTGGCATGCCTACCGCGACCTGGTCGATGCCTCGGCCCTGCCCGAGCGCACGGCACCGCGCCAGGAAGGGGCGCGCTGATGTTTGGCTACAACGAGGAACAGATCGCTGCCTTCGGCCTCACCTTCGGGGTGGGCGCCTTCATGCTGTACATGCTGTTCATCATTGCGCAGCTGGCCTGGGAGTCCAAGGCCGGCCGCTTCGGCACCTTCGTACTCTTCCTGGGCCTGGCCTTTGGCATGGTGGGCTTCGCGGCCAAATTCGTCATCCAGTGGATCCTGGAAAACAAGCTCTAGCCGCCTGCGTCAGCCAAAAGGCTTGATGCCGATCAGCAGGCCGTGCAGGCCAAAGGCAAAGGCGGCCCAGCCCGCCACGCCCAACACCACCGTGATAACCGTCGCCCGGACCGTACCTGGCGCGTAAGTCACACCATCGGCGCGGTCGCGCTGACGCGCGGCACGGAAGTTCAGTGCGGCCCAGACCAGAAAGCAGCCGAAGAGCAGCAGATGCACCAGCATGCCAGTGGCCAGCAGGTGCGCCAACGCCCAGGATTTCACCCCCAGCACCATGGGGTGGTGCAGGCGCGCCTTGATCTGGTTGCCAGGGACATAGGCTGCCGCCAACAGGACAAAAGCCAGCAGCGTCAGCAGCGCGGCTGCATGGCGCATGCCGATGGGCGGCGTCCATAGGATCACCGGCTGATCACGTGCCAGATCAAAACCCCAGGCAATCATGACCAGCCCGGCCAATGCCACCAGCGAATACAGTCCTTTCCAAGGCCCTTCGCCCAGGCGCTCCAGGGTCTGGGCCCGCCAGTAGGGCGCGAACATGCGCAGCGAGTGCACACCGAGAAAGACAAGCAGTCCGGCGATGAGCAGCTTCATGGGGATCCTCCTCCTCTTGGGGCTCAGGCCCCGATGACGCGGTTCTTGCCGGCCCGTTTGGCCAGGTACATGGCCTGGTCGGCCCGCTTGATGGCGTCGGCGCCCGACTCGCCAGCCGCCAGCTGCGCCACACCGGCACTGAAGGTGATCAGGATCTTCTCGTTGCCGGCGAGGAAGAAGCGCTTGGTCAGCTCCCGCTGCAGCCGGGTCATGGCCTCAATGCCCTTGTCCAGCGGCGTATCGGGCAGGAGGATGACAAACTCCTCGCCACCATAACGCGCCAGCGTGTCCTGCGGACGCATGCACTCGCGCGCCACCGTCGCCAGGTGCGCCAGCGCGGCGTCCCCGGTCTCATGCCCCTTGCTGTCGTTGAGCTTCTTGAAGTTGTCGATGTCCAGCAAGGCCACCGACAGCGGCGTGTCCTTGCGCTTGACGGTCGACACCTCCCGGTTCATCGCCTCGTCCAGGCCCTGGCGATTCAAGGCACCGGTCAGCGTATCGTGACGCGCCTGCGCACTGACGCGGTCCAGCTCGCGGTGCAGCTTGACCAGTTCGGCCTCGGTGGCCTGGGTCTTCTCGCGCATGGCGCGCAACTCGTCACGCACGCCCAGTGACTCGCTTGTCATCAAGCGTGTGGCGCCGATGACCTCCTTGAGCACCGGCGCGATCTCCTCGATCTTCTTCGCCTGCTCCAGCTGCCGCATGCTCTCTTCCATCTTGCCCTGGTAGGCGCTGCTGGATTCACTCATCTGCGACAGGCGTTCGATGAAGGTCGCCAGCATCTGGCGCAACTCCTCCTGCGCTTCCAGCGCGCGGCCCTTGGCCTCGGTCTGCTTGAAGATCACATCCTTCAGACGCCGCTCCACCTCGTCCAGGCGGCGCAGCGTCAGCGGCGGCTGGGCCACCTCCTTCAGCGCATCGGTCTGACCCTTGAGCCAGCTGTCGTCCAGGCTGAGCTCGCCGATGTTCTCGATGATCAAATGCAGCAGCTTGAGCAGCGTGGCACGGATCTCGGCCTGGTCCTCGGCCGCGAAGGACAAGCGGTGGCTGAAGTCGGCCAGCATGGCCTTGACCTTGTAGCTTTCCGCCGCCGGATCGCGCAGCGATTTGACGATCTGTTGCAGCTGCTCCTGAAAACGCCCGTCATCCTCGCCCAGGGCAGGCCGGGTGTACTCGATCAGGCGCGCGATCTGCTCAAAGAATTCAGGTGTGAGCGCCGGTGACGGCACGGGCGCCGCGGCCAGCGGCGCGGGCGCCGAATCGCCGCTGCCAGCACCGGCAAAGCCGCCGTACGCCACCAGGGCGTTGTGCACGCCACTCCAGTTGCGCTGACCGATGGCGTATTCCAGCAGGCTGCGCTGCTTCTCCTGGCCCGGATTGCGCGCCGGCAGGGCCTGCGCAATGCGGCGCAAGGGCTCTTCCGGGAAAGGCTGGACGTTCGGCATCCCGGCGATCTCGTTGTAGATCGTCTGGTAGTTCACCGGTGTGGGTACCAGCTTGCGTGCCGTGATCTGCTTGAGCGTCTCGCGCGCAATCTCGAAAGGCTTCTTGTCGGTCATGAGGGCAAGGGGTGCGTCACCGTGGTCCGAAAAACCTGCGTGGCCTGATTATGCGGCCTGGGCGTGCGCGGCCATCAGCCGGTGCACCTCGTGGCGCTGGCATCGCTGCAGGGTCACCAGCAAGGGATGGTCCACGGTGGTCAGCCGGTAGCGCTGGCGCAGATCATGCTGCATGCGCAGCAGCAGTTCAGCCGCCATCTCCGCATCGGCGAGCGCCCGGTGTGCGGCACCGGTACGCCGCAGGCCGTGCAGGTCCACCAGCGTGCCCAGCTTGTGGTTCGGTGCCTGGGGGTAGAGCCGGCGCGCGAGCAGCAGGGTGCAGGCAAAGGCCTGCGGCGCCGGCTCACCGGCGCGGGCCATTTCACCCACCCAAAACTTGCGGTCAAACGAGGCGTTGTGGGCCACCAGCGGCACCTCACCGACAAAGTGGCTGGCCTCGCGCATCACCAGGGCGGCCGGTGGCGCGCCGGCCACCATGGCATTGCTGATGCCGGTGAGCTGGGTGATGAAGGGCGGAATGCGCACGCCGGCATTCATCAGGCTCTGGTAACGGTCGACGATGCGCCCCTGCTCCACCAGCACGATCGCCACCTCCGTGGCACGCGCACCCTGTTCGGGTGAGATGCCCGTGGTCTCGAAGTCGATGACGGCCATCCTCGTCATGCCGCCACCTGCCTGCTCAGACGTCGATATTGCCGGCGCGCAGCGCGTTGGTCTCGATGAAGTCGCGCCGCGGCTCGACCTCGTCGCCCATGAGCATGGTGAAGACACGGTCGGCCTCGATGGCGTCGTCAATCTGCACCCGCAGCAGCCGGCGAACCGCCGGGTCCATGGTGGTTTCCCACAGCTGTTCCGGGTTCATCTCGCCCAAGCCTTTGTAGCGCTGGCGATTGGTGGAGGACTCGGCCTGTGCAATCAGCCAGTTCATGGCGGAGCGGAAGTCGTCGACCCGCTCCTCCTTCTGTTTCTCACCCTCGCCACGCACCACCTTGGCACCCTCACCCATCAGGCCGCGGAAGGTATTGGCCGCTTCCGCCAGTGCCGCGTAATCGGCGCCGTGCACGAAGTCCTGCGTGATGATGCTGCTCTTGACGTTGCCATGATGGCGACGGCTGATGCGCAGGATCGGCTTGTCGGTTCGGACATCGAATTCGCCCGCCACCTCGGCGCCCGCCAGTTTGGCCTGCAGCGCGGCAGCCGAGGCCTCAGCTTCCGCCACCGTGTCGAGCTTGAGCTCCACGCCGTCGGCAATGGAACGCAGCGCTTCCGCATCCATGAAGTTGTGCAAACGCGCGATCACGCCCTCGGCCAGCTGGTGTTTGCGCGCCAGTTCGGCCAGCGTCTCACCCGAAATCACCGTGCCGTTCGCACCACCGGTGTGGATGGCCGCGTTGACGAGGGCAATACGCAGCAGATAAGCATCCAGCGCGGAGGCGTCCTTGAGGTAAAGCTCTTCTTTGCCGAATTTGACCTTGTACAGGGGCGGCTGCGCGATGTAGATGTGACCACGCTCCACCAGTTCCGGCATCTGGCGATAGAAGAAGGTCAGCAACAGGGTGCGGATGTGGGCGCCGTCGACGTCCGCGTCGGTCATGATGATGATGCGGTGGTAGCGCAGCTTGTCGATGTTGAAATCGTCCACGCCACTCTTGCCGCTTTCCACGGCCGCCTTGCCGATGCCGGTACCCAGCGCCGTGATCAGCGTCACGATCTCATTGCTGGTCAGCAGCTTTTCGTAGCGTGCCTTCTCCACGTTCAGGATCTTGCCGCGTAGCGGCAGGATGGCCTGGAATTTCCGGTCACGACCCTGTTTGGCCGAACCACCGGCGGAGTCACCCTCGACGATGTAGATTTCGCACAACGCCGGATCCTTCTCCTGGCAGTCGGCCAGCTTGCCCGGCAAGCCCATGCCGTCGAGCACGCCTTTGCGGCGCGTCATCTCGCGCGCCTTGCGGGCGGCTTCACGCGCCCGGGCCGCCTCCACGATCTTGCCGCAGATGATCTTGGCGTCGTTGGGACGCTCTTCCAGGAAGTCGGTCAGCGCCTTGGCCACGATGTCTTCCACCGGTGCACGCACTTCGGACGAAACCAGCTTGTCCTTGGTCTGGCTGCTGAACTTGGGTTCGGGTACCTTCACGGACAGCACACAGCACAGGCCTTCACGCATGTCATCGCCGGAGATCTCGACCTTGGCCTTCTTGGCCAGCTCATTGCTCTCGATGTACTTGCTGATGACGCGTGTCATCGCCGCGCGCAGACCCGTCAGGTGCGTGCCACCATCACGTTGCGGAATATTGTTGGTGAAGCAGAGCACCGACTCGTTGTAGCCGTCGTTCCACTGCATGGCCACTTCCACGCCAATCTCGGTACCCGGAATGCCACCGTAGCTGTCGGCCGGGCGGGCGCCGATGGCGTGGAAGGCGTTGGGATGCAGCACCTTCTTGTTGGCGTTGATGAAGTCCACGAATCCCTTCACGCCGCCGGCACCGGAGAAATCGTCCTCCTTGTTCGTGCGCTCATCCTTGAGGCGGATGCGCACGCCGTTGTTGAGGAAGCTCAGCTCCCGCAGACGCTTGGCCAGGATCTCGTAATGGAACTCGTTGTTCTGCTGGAAGATCTCGGTGTCGGGCAGGAAGTGCACTTCGGTACCGCGTTTTTCCGTGGCACCAAGCACTTTCATCGGCGAGACTTCCACGCCCTGTTGCTGTTCCAGCTGGCGGTTTTGCACCACACCACGGGAGAACTCGAGCTGGTGCACCTTGCCTTCGCGGCGCACCGTCAGGCGCAGCCACTTGGACAAGGCATTCACGCAGGACACCCCCACGCCGTGCAGGCCGCCCGACACCTTGTAGCTGTTCTGGTTGAACTTGCCGCCGGCGTGCAACTCGGTCAGCGCGATTTCGGAGGCACTGCGCTTGGGCTCGTGCTTGTCGTCCATCTTGACGCCGGTGGGAATGCCGCGGCCGTTGTCCACCACACTGATGGAATTGTCGGAGTGGATGGTGACCACGATATCGTCGCAGTGTCCGGCCAGCGCCTCGTCGATGGAGTTGTCGACCACCTCGAACACCAGGTGATGCAGGCCGGTGCCATCGGACGTGTCGCCGATGTACATGCCGGGACGCTTGCGCACCGCCTCCAGGCCTTCCAGAATCTGGATGGAGGACTCGCCATAACCCTCGCTGGCCCCTGGCTGATGGGCATCGATGCGGGGCTGTTCACTGGACTTGTTCTCTTCGGTCATGGCTGGGTCTTCACAAATGCACTAACTCTTGAAACAGCAGACCCGCCATGAACATCGCGTTCATCGCGGGTCCGGTAGGGCTGCCGGCAACTCAGATGCGCATGGGCATCACGACATACTTGAAACTGTTGTTCTCCGGAATGGTGATCAGGGCCGAACTGTTGGAATCCGACAGTTCTACCTTGACCATGTCCTGCTCCATGTTCGTCAACACATCAATCAGGTAGGTGACGTTGAAACCGATCTCGATGCTGTCGCCGTTGTAATCGATGTCCAGCTCGTCCACGGCCTCTTCCTGCTCGGCATTGTTGGAGGCCACGCGCAACGTGCCAGGATCGATGTTCAGGCGCACCCCCTTGAACTTGTCGCTGGTCAGGATGGCCGTGCGCTGGAGGCTGGCCAGCAGCGGCTGCCGGCCCAGGAGGATGGCATTCTTGTGATTCTTCGGGATCACGCGGTTGTAGTCCGGGAACTTGCCTTCCACCAGCTTGGTCACGAACTCCATGCCGCCAAAGCTGAACTTGGCCTGGTTGCTCGCGAACTGCATCTCGATGGCACCTTCCGCATCGCTGAGCAGACGCTGCATCTCCAGCACCGTCTTGCGCGGCAGGATGACTTCCTGCTTGGGTACTTCCACATCCAAGGTTGCGGAGGAGAAGGCCAGCCGATGGCCGTCCGTCGCTACCAGGCTGAGCTGCTTGCCCTCGGCCACGAACAGGATGCCGTTGAGGTAGTAGCGGATGTCGTGCACGGCCATGGCAAAGGACACCTGGCCCAGCAACTCCTTGAGCGTCTTCTGCGGCACGCTGAACCTGGGACCGAAGTTGGCCGCTTCCTGTACCAGCGGGAAATCCTCCGCCGGCAGGGTCTGCAACGTGAACTTGCTCTTGCCACCCTTGAGGATGAGCTTGTTCTGGCTCGATTCCAGCGAGACCGTCTGGTCTGCCGGCATCGTGCGCAGGATGTCGATCAGTTTGCGTGCGCCGACCGTGGTGGTGAAGTTGCCGGTATCGCCATCCAGCTCCGCGGTGGTGCGAATCTGGATTTCCAGGTCGCTGGTCGTGAACTGCAGGGCATTGCCCGTCTTGCGCAGCATCACATTGGCCAGGATAGGCAGCGTATGGCGACGCTCGACGATACCCGAGACCGACTGGAACACGGAGAGGACTTTGTCTTGCGTTGCCTTCAGGACGATCATGTTGCCAACCTCTTTCTTAATTTCTTTATTTCAAATTAGTAGTAGTAGATAGTGTGCACTGCCATCTGTGGATAGCGCCATTTTCTCTTTTTTTATCAAGCACTTGCCAGCTGTTTAACCATGTGCGCAGGAATCCTGAATGAAGTGTCGTGAGCCTGCATAACTTGTCGGATTCCGGACTTTCTGTGGATAAGTAGCCACTTGTTCCGGAACTATCCCCAGGGTTGTCCGCCCGCCATGATTTTCAGCCTTTCAGGGTCTGTTCCAGTACATGCAGCTGCTGATTCAACTCGGTAAGTTGCTGACGCTCGCCGGAAATCTTGCGTACCGCATGCAGGACGGTGGTGTGGTCCCGTCCCCCGAACAATTCCCCAATTTCCGGCAGGCTTTTCTGGGTCAGTTCCTTGGCCAGGTACATGGCAATCTGGCGCGGCCGGGCAATGCTGGCCGGGCGCTTCTTGGAATACATGTCGGCGACCTTGATCTTGTAATAGTCGGCTACCGTCTTCTGGATGTTTTCCACCGAGATCTGCCGGTTCTGGATCGACAGCAGGTCGCGCAGGGCCTCGCGCGCCAGCTGGATGGAGATCTCCTTCTGGTTGAAGCGCGAATAGGCCAGGATCTTGCGCAAGGCGCCTTCGAGCTCGCGCACGTTGGAGCGCACATTCTTGGCCACGAAGAAGGCCACTTCCTCGGGCATTTCGGCCCCCTCGCTGTGGGCCTTGTTGATCAGGATCGCCACACGCATTTCCAGCTCCGGCGGCTCGATGGCCACCGTCAGGCCAGAGTCGAAGCGCGACACCAGACGTTCGTGGATGTCCAGCAGACCCTTGGGATAGGTGTCGCTGGTCATCACGATGTGAGATTTCTTGGCCAGCAGAGCCTCGAAGGCGTTGAAAAACTCCTCCTGAGTGCGCTCCTTGTTGGCAAAGAACTGCACATCGTCGATCAGCAACAGGTCCAGCGAATGGTATTTTTCCTTGAACTCGTCGAAAGTCTTGCGCTGGTAGGCCTTAACCACATCCGAGACGAATTGTTCTGCATGGATGTAGAGAACCTTGGCATTCGGCCGTTCCGACAGCAGGCGGTTACCCACCGCATGGATCAGGTGGGTCTTGCCCAGGCCGACGCCACCATAGATAAACAAGGGGTTGTAGAGCTGGCCCGGTGAACTGGCTACATGCATGGCGGCCGCCCGTGCCATGCGGTTGGCGGTGCCCTCCACCAGGGTTTCGAACGTCAGGGCGGTATTGAGACGGGTGCGGTTGCCCGGGTTGATGCGTTCGGCCCCGTTGCCATAGGATTCCTCCAGCGGCAATACCTCGGCTTCTACCGGACTGACCTTAGGCTTTATCTGGATTTCACGCGGTGCAAGCGCTAACTCAATCTGTATCGGCTGGCCGTAGATCTTTTCCAGCAAGGCCGTGATGCGCGCCCCGTACTGCGCACGGATCCAGTCCAGCTTGAAGCGGTTGACGACGAAGAGGGTAACGCGAGAATAATCGTCTGCGACCTGGGCCGTCAGCGGCTTGATCCAGGTGTTGAACTGCTGTTCTGGCAATTCCTGAGCCAGCTGGTCGACACATGCCTGCCAGAGGCTGGCTCCGGCGTCCGGGCTGGCATTCGCCGACGAATCGTTTGCTTGTCCCTCGCGCATGCTTCTGAATTGTTGTGGATAGTTATTGTCGTCCAAGAGAGAAATTGTAATTTATCAAGAATTTATCCACAAATCCCGGGCGTCCGTCGCTGGCTTCATGTATCGCAAGCACAGCAACTTCCAACACATTGCCGGCATTGAATTTTTTTGCGATAATTCAAGGTTTCCCCGAGGCCCGTGGCCTGTCCGGACTGCGTCACAAGGTGCAGCCCCCGGCGGCAAGCATGTGGGCGGGAGGGGCTGCGGCTGAGAGCCTGAGCCGGCATGGCAAAGGTTGAGGGCAGCGCAGCAAGAACAATTCCACCGCTTTACACAAGGATTTCGCGATGAAACGTACCTATCAACCTTCCAAGATCCGCCGTGCGCGTACCCATGGTTTTCTGGTCCGCATGAAGACCCGTGGGGGCCGCGCCGTGATCAATGCACGTCGCGCCAAGGGCCGCAAGCGTCTGGCCGTCTAAGCAGTCCTCCAGCCAGCACGCCCGGCGGGTTTGCATAGCGCACATGTCGGCGCAACGGCAGGCTCGGCGGCTGAAGACCCGGGAACAGTTTCAGGCTGTGCTGGCCTGCGCCCCAGTGGCCCGGACGGAACATTTCGTCATGCATCGCATGAACCTGGATACGGCCGATTCTGCAATGGCATTGGCTCCGTTCCGGCTTTTTGTCGACGCCCGATGCTGGTTCGGTGCCATGGTTCCCAAGCGCTGGGCGCGTCGCGCCGTGACGCGTAATCTGGTCAAGCGCCAAATCTATACCCTGTTTGCGCAACAGGAAAACGCCCTGCCGCCGGCCGCCTATCTGGTGCGCCTGCGCAGCGGTTTCGACCGTGCCGAGTTTCAAAGCGCGGCGTCGGCCGCGCTGCGCGCGGCCGTCCGGGCTGAACTGCAGTATTTGCTGGGCAGGGCTGCGCGTGCACCACGGGTGGCCACATGATCGCGCAATTTCTCATCGGCGTGGTCAAGCTCTACCGCCTGTTGCTCAGTCCCTGGCTGGGTTCGGCCTGCCGCTTCGAGCCGACCTGCTCCGCGTATGCGCTGGAGGCCTTGCAGCGCCATCACGCGTTGTCGGGCAGCTATCTGACGGTGCGACGCCTGCTGCGCTGCCATCCCTGGTGTGCCGGCGGGCATGACCCGGTGCCCGAACGGGCGCCCCGCCTGTTCACCGGCCTGCTTTCTTCCTCCTCTGAAAAGAAGACTTCATGAACGATATACGCCGCACCATCCTGTGGGTGATCTTTGGCTTTTCGCTGGTCCTGCTCTGGGACCGCTGGCAGATCCACAACGGCCGACCTGCCACGTTCTTCCCGACGCCGCACGCGGCCGCGACCGCTTCGCCGGCCGCCGCCCCGGCATCAGCGCCCGCGGTCGTTGCGCCGCCTGTTGCCACCGTGGTCAACGGCGCGGCCAGCATCGCCAAAGCCGATAGCCAGCCGGTCCTTCCGCGTGAACGCGTGGAGGTGAAGACTGATGTGCTGAAGCTGAGCTTCGACACGGAGGGCGGTTCGCTGGTACGGTCCGAGTTCCTGCAACTCCACGAACAGGACCACAGCCGTGCCGACGTGGTGCTGCTGGACGAAAGCAGGGACCGGGTCTACGTCGCCCAGACCGGCCTCATCGCCGGTGACGCCGGCGGAGCGTTCCCAACCCACAAGACCGTCATGAGGCTGGTGTCGGGCGAGCGTGAGCTCAAGGACGGCGCCGACCAGCTGGTGGTGAAATTCGAGTCCCCCGAGATCGGTGGCGTCAAGCTGATCAAGACCTACACGCTCAAGCGCGGCAGCTACGCGATCGACGTCAAGCACGAAGTGCAGAACCTGGGCAGCGTACCGGTGGCGCCGCAGCTGTACCTGCAACTGGTGCGTGATGGCAACAAGCTGCCGGGCGAGTCCTCCTTCTACTCCACCTTCACGGGCCCGGCGGTCTATACCGAGGCCAAGAAGTATCAGAAGATCGAGTTCAGCAACATCGAGAAGGACAAAGCTGAATTCGAGAAACACGCCGCCAACGGCTATGTGGCCATGGTGCAGCATTACTTTGCCAGCGCCTGGTTGCTCGCCGATGGTGTGCAGCGCGACATCTTTGCCCGCAAGGTGGATGCCAACCTGTATTCGGTGGGCATGATCACCCCGCTGGAAGCCGTCACGCCGGGTGGCGTGCGCAGTGTCGACGCGCGACTGTATGTCGGCCCGCAGGAGGAAAAGAAGCTGGAGGCGCTGGCCCCCGGCCTGGAACTGGTCAAGGACTACGGCTGGCTGGCCATCCTGGCCAAGCCCTTGTACTGGCTGCTGAATCAACTCCACGGCGTGCTGCACAACTGGGGCTGGTCAATCGTGGCGCTGGTGGTGCTGCTCAAGCTGGCGTTCTACTGGCTCAACGCCAAGGCCTACTCCAGCATGGCCAAGATGAAGGCCATCAACCCGCGTGTCATGGAGCTGCGCGAGAGGCTCAAGGACAAGCCGCAGCAGATGCAGCAGGAGATGATGCGCATCTACCGCGAGGAAAAGGTCAACCCCTTGGGCGGCTGCCTGCCGATCGTGATCCAGATCCCGGTCTTCATCGCCCTGTACTGGGTGCTGCTGTCGTCGGTCGAGATGCGCAACGCACCCTGGATCCTGTGGGTGACCGACCTCTCGGCCAAGGATCCCTACTACATCCTGCCCGCGGTGATGACCCTGACCACGCTGCTGCAGACGGCCCTCAACCCGGCGCCGCCGGACCCGATGCAGGCCAAGATGATGTGGATCATGCCGCTGGTCTTCAGCGTGATGTTCTTCGCCTTCCCGGCCGGTCTGGTGCTGTACTGGCTGACCAACAACATCCTGTCCATTGCCCAGCAATGGATCATCAACACCCGCATGGGTGTACCACCGCAGTTCAACTTGCCGAAGTTCAAGTAAGGTGAACGACCAGGGCCGCGCAAGCGGCCCTTGTTCTTGCAGCCGACGCCAAATTTCAATCCTCCCATGCTTGCCCGTCATCAGGAACCCATCGCCGCCATCGCCACCGCACCGGGGCGGGGCGCGGTCGGCATCGTGCGCGTGAGCGGGCGCGGCCTGGCGCCTTTTGTCCAGGGCTTGTGCGGGCGGGAACTACAGCCGCGGCACGCCACCTATCTGCCCCTGCGCGATCATGCCGGCGAGGTGCTGGACCATGGCCTGGCCATCCACTTTCCTGCGCCGCATTCCTACACCGGCGAGGACGTGTTGGAGCTGCAGGTGCACGGCGGACAGGTGGTCCTGCAACTCCTGCTGGCGCGTTGCCTGGAGGTGGCCGCGCAAAAGGACCCGGCCAGCGGTCGCCCCTGCCTCCCCGGATTGCGCCTGGCCCAGCCGGGTGAGTTCACGGAACGAGCCTTTCTGAACGACAAGATCGATCTGGCGCAGGCGGAGGCCATTGCCGACCTGATTGATGCCAGTACCGAAGCCGCTGCGCGCAGCGCCAGCCGCTCGCTTGACGGCGCCTTCTCACGCGAGATCGGCGTGCTGCGCGAAGCCCTGATCCAGCTGCGCATGCTGGTCGAGGCCACGCTGGATTTTCCGGAAGAGGAGATTGATTTTCTCCAGAAGGCGGACGCCCAGGGGCAGCTGGTTCGGCTACAGCGGCAACTGGCGGCCGTGCTGCAGCATGCGCGCCAGGGCAGCCTGCTGCGCGAGGGCATCAAGGTGGTGATTGCGGGGCAGCCCAATGCCGGCAAGAGTTCCCTGCTGAATGCGCTCGCCGGCGCCGAGCTGGCCATCGTCACCCCGATTCCGGGCACCACACGGGACAAGGTGCAACAGACCATCCAGATCGAAGGTGTGCCGCTGCACGTGATCGACACCGCTGGCTTACGCGAGAGCCGTGATGAGGTCGAGCGCATCGGCATTGCACGCGCCTGGGCCGAGATCGAGGGCGCGGACGCCGTGCTGTTTCTGCATGACCTGACGCGTCAGCCGCAGTCCGACTACCGCGCCGCCGACGCCGTCATCGCCCGGACGTTGGCGCTGCGATTGCCGCCGCGGGTGCCGGTGCTCGACGTCTGGAACAAGGCAGACGCCGCGCAGCCGCCCGCCGAAGGCCTTAGCCTGTCAGCCAAGACGGGCGCCGGACTGGACGTGCTGCGTCGCCGCCTGCTCGAAACCGTAGGCTGGCAGGCGGCACCGGAGGGGCTGTACATCGCACGCGAGCGGCATGTCCAAGCCTTGCAGCGCGTACAACAGCATCTGGCGCAGGCCGCCGCGCATCTGGCGGCGCAGGCCCAGGCCCTGGACCTGCTGGCCGAGGAACTGCGCCTGGCGCAAAACGCGCTCAACGAAATCACGGGCGAGTTCACCTCCGATGACCTGTTGGGCGTGATCTTCTCGCGCTTTTGCATCGGCAAGTAGGTCGCGTCTTTGCGCCCCATGAACATGGCTTGTCAAGGAATGGAAAACCGCGTACTTTGCATGCATGATGCAGACCACGCCGTCTACCGATAACCACGCCGATGTCCGCCGCCTCGCAGCGGTATGCCTGGAGAACAGCCGCGAGCCCGCGCTCGGCCGGCACCTGCTACCCTCCGACTGGGCGGAGTTGCTGCCCTATCTGCAAGCGGTGACACTGGCGGCGTCGCAGGTGCTGATCAGCCAAGGCGCCAGCGACCGCACGGTGTATTTCGTTGAAATCGGGCGCCTGAGCGTGCATTACGAAGACTCGACGGGCCGCATCCATCTGGCCAGCGTCGGACCTGGCTCGGCCGTCGGTGAAGGCAGCTTCTTTTCCCATCGTCCCCGCAACGCGACCGTGCAGGCGGCCAGTCCGAGCCGGGTCTGGGCGTTGACGCCGGCGCGATTCGCCGAGCTCGCCAACCACCGCCCGGCAACCGCGCTGACCGTCGCGTTGGCCTTGGGCGGGCTGGTGTCCACGCGCACACTGGATCGGCGTCGTCGGGTATCCGTTACCTGAATCCACCTCCCCGATGCGGCACGTGGCCGGGGGAAACAATTATTTACCGCTGCCACGTCCGTTGACAGGCACAAACGGGTGTTTGGGACGAAAATGTACACACGCCCTTCCCGCCACTGGCGCCAAGTGACTTTTTGTGTCAGCCCGACCGATCAACATGGTATTACTCGACAACCTGTTCTCCAAAAAGCCCAGCGCCAAACCGGTGCCGGCGGACGACGCCGGTCCGACCAATCTGTCGCCAGACGACGAGCAGGCGCTGGACCGCAAAAGCCAACGGCTGGAGCGCCGTGAGCTCCTGTATGCCGTGGTGCGGGAATGCATGGCACGCGTGGGCGTGCTGTCCTCCAGCTACAAATACAAGGTGCTGTCGCTGGACTCGCGGGGCAGCCAGTACCTGATCATGATGGATCTGCCCAAGGAGATGGCCGAGCACATCGGCCAGTTGGCCGAGATCGAGGAAGTCGTCACCCAGACCGCCAGGATGCGTCACAAGATCGACGTGACGGCGGTGTACTGGCGCATCAACGAACTGGCCAAGGTGTCCGTGCTGCGCAAGCCGCGGCCGGAAGCCGAGCTTACTGCCGCCCGGCCGGTGCCGCCTGTGCCCAGCCCCGATCCCATCATCGACAGCCGCCGCGCCAGTCCTACCGTGCCTGGACGGCAACACCGTTTCGAGCCCATCCGTCCGGACGAGGTGAACGCTTTCAAACAAGCGCTGGCCAGCGGCACCGCCCGGACCAAGCCGGCCGCTCCGGCGAGCCATGGCAAGCCGGGTCAGGGGACCGATTTCGCGCCGACGGAGTTCCCGACGACGGAATTCGAGCCCACGCGGCTGAACGAAGAAGAGGAGCGCATGCCCCTCAGCCGCACGCAGTACGGCGATCTGATCTGAGCCAGGCGCCGGTCCGGCCCACTCAGTGGCCGGCGAAATCGACCAAGGTGAAGAGCGGCAGGCCGGCTTCGCGCAGTCGCGCCGAGCCGCCCAGCTCCGGCAAGTCCACAATGGCGGCCCCCTCCATCACCGTGGCGCCCAGCTTTTCCAGCAGCCTCTTGCCAGCCATCATGGTGCCGCCCGTGGCAATCAGATCGTCCACCAGCAGTACCCGATCGCCGCGCTTGACGGCGTCGGTGTGCAGTTCCACCGTGGCGCTGCCATATTCGAGTTCGTAGGTCTCCTCCACCGTGGTGAAGGGCAGCTTGCCCTTCTTGCGGATGGGCACGAAGCCGACCGCCAGCTCATAGGCGATGACTGCACCCAGAATGAAGCCACGCGCGTCCAGGCCGGCCACCACGTCGGGACGCATGCCCTGGTCCATGTAGCGGTGCACGAAGGCGTCCACCATGACCCGAAATACCTTGGGATCCTGCAGCAGGGGCGTGATGTCGCGGAACTGCACCCCCGGCGCCGGCCAGTTCGGTACGGTGCGGATGTGGCTCTTGAGGTATTCGTTGATGTTGCGGTCCTGCATGGTCAATCGTTCCATTTCGGCGCTGCCGGGAAGATCAGGGATTCGTCAACCCTGCAGCAGCAGCGCTTCGGCGCGCGCCAGGGCTTCGGGCGTGCCCGAAAGCACCAGGGTATCGCCCTCCTCGAAGAGCACATTGTCGCTCGGGTTGACCGTCTTGCCGCTGTGGCGACGCAGGTTCAGCACCCGTGCGTCCGGCAGCTGGGCCTGCATCTCCGCCCACGTGCGCCCGATGGCACGGCCGCCGGCCAGGAGCGTCAGGCTGGTGAGGCGCTCCTGCGCCTGGTCGCTACCCGAGGTGTCGTCTGCTCCATGAAAATAGCCGCGCAACAGGTTGTAGCGTGCCTCCCGCTGGTCCTGCACCAGCCGGATCACGCGCCGCATGGGGACCCCCACCAGTGCCAGCGCATGGCTGGCCAGCATGAGCGAGCCCTCGATGGCCTCGGGTACCACCTCGGTCGCACCGGCCGCGCGCAGGCGATCCAGCGCGTGATCGTCCTGCGTGCGCACAATGACGGGGATGGTGGGCGCGTGGGCACGTACATTCGCCAGCACCTTGAGTGCACCGGGCACATCGAGATACGTGATCACGACCGCGCTGGCGCGGCTCAGTCCGGCCGCCACCAGGGCCTGCAGGCGCGCCGCGTCGCCGTAGACCACGGCGTTGCCGGCGGCCGCGGCATGCCGGACCCGGTCCGGATCGAGATCCAGTGCGATGTAGGGAATCTTCTCACCGTCGAGCATGCGCGCCAGGTTCTGGCCGCAGCGCCCGTAGCCGCAGATCACCACGTGCTTGCTGGTGTTGATGGATTTGCGCGCGATATTGGTCATCTGCAGCGACTGTTGCAGCCACTCGCTGGCGACCAGTTTCATCACGATGCCGTTGCTGTACATGATGATGAAGGGCGTGGCCAGCATGGACAGCACCATCGAGGCCAGGATGGGACTGAGCGCGGCGGCTTCGATCAATCCCTGCTCCTGCGTGAGCGTCAACAGCACAAAGCCGAATTCGCCCGCCTGTGCGAGGTACAGGCCGGTGCGCAGCGCCACGCCCATGGGGGCCCCCAGGAGACGCGCCAAGGCCGTGATCAGGACCAGCTTGAGCGCCAGCGACGAGACCAGCAGCATGAACACCAGCGGCCAGCGCTGCCATACGATCGTCCAGTCCAGCAGCATGCCGATGGTGATGAAGAAAAGCCCCAGCAGCACGTCATGAAACGGCCGGATGTCGGTCTCCACCTGCTGCTTGTATTCCGTCTCCGAGATCAGCATGCCGGCAATGAAGGCGCCCAGCGCCATGCTCAGTCCCGCCAGTTCGGTCAGCCACGCCAGGCCCAGTGTGATGAGCAGCAGGTTGAGCATGAACAGTTCATTGCTCTTGCGCCGCGCCACGGCCGTGAGCCAGCGCCGCATCACGCGCTGCCCGCCCAGCAACAGCAGGGACAACAGCACGGTGGCCTTGAGCAGGGCCAGGCCCAGCGCGCCCAGCAACTCGTTGGCCGGGCTGCCCAGCGCGGGGATCAGCACCAGCAGCGGCACGACGGCCAGATCCTGGAACAGCAGGATGCCCATGATGCGCTTGCCGTGTTCGGACTCCAGCTCCAGCCGGTCGGCCATGAGCTTGCCGACGATGGCGGTACTGCTCATGGCCATGACGCCCGAGAGCGCCAGCGCGGTCTGCCAGCGGATGGACCACAGGTCCGGCAGCAGCAGATTGAGCAGGAAGGTGCCGACTACCGTGAACGCCATGGTGAGCAGCACCTGCAGCACGCCCAATCCAAAGACGTGGCGCCGCATGGCGCGCAGGCGCGGCAGATTGAACTCCAGGCCGATGGCAAACATCAGGAACACGACACCAAACTCGGCCAGGTGGCGCACGCCACTGGAGTTCTGCGCCAGAGCGAGGGCATTCGGCCCGATGACCACCCCCACGCTCAGATAGCCCAGCATGGGCGGGAGCTTGAGACTGCGGAAGATCACCACGCCCATCACGGCGGCAAGCAGATAGACCAGCGTCAGTTCAAGCGCACTCATCCCCGCATACTAGCAAGACCGCAACGGCCCGATAAAATCGCCGCATGAGTCACCACAAAGCCGCGCCCGTGGCGCTGGACGCCGCGCGTGCCATCCGGCTGGCGCACGAAACGCTCGAGATCGAAGCCGCCGCCATCCTGGGGCTGCGGCAGCGCATCGACGAGCACTTTGCCCGCGCCGTCGCCTTGCTGCTGGCGGTGCCGGGACGTGTGGTTGTGATGGGCATGGGCAAGAGCGGCCACATCGGCCGCAAGATGGCCGCCACCCTGGCCTCCACGGGCACGCCGGCCATGTTCGTGCATCCGGCCGAAGCCAGCCACGGCGATCTGGGCATGATCACGGCGGCGGACGTGCTGATTGCGATCTCCAACAGCGGCGAGTCCGAAGAACTGACGGCCATCCTGCCCGTGCTCAAGCGCCTGGGAGTTCCTCTCATCGCCATGACCGGCAATCCGGCGTCCACCCTGGGCCGCCATGCGGACGTGGCGCTCGACACCGGGGTCGACAAGGAGGCCTGCCCGCTCAACCTCGCGCCCACGGCCAGCACGACGGCCCAGTTGGCACTGGGTGACGCCCTGGCCGTGGCCTTGCTCGACGCGCGCGGCTTCAAGGCCGAGGACTTCGCCCGTTCCCACCCCGGTGGCGCGCTCGGCCGCAAGCTGTTGACGCACGTAAGTGACGTCATGCGCCGTGGCGACGAGGTTCCCAAGGTGCGGCCGGACGCCGGTTTCAGCGCCATGATGCGCGAGATGAGCGCCAAGGGCCTGGGTGCCACGGCCATCGTCGATGACGCCGACCGTGTTCTCGGAATTTTTACCGACGGCGATCTGCGCCGGCTGCTGGAAAAAGGCGTCGACGTCCGCAACGGCACCGCGCAGCAGTTCATGCACGCCCATCCCGTGACCGTCGCGCACGACGCCCTGGCCGTGGAGGCGGCCGAGCTGATGGAAGAGCGCCGCATCACCAGCGTACTGGTGGTCGACGGGGAAGGCCGCTTGAGCGGCGCGCTCAACAGCAACGACCTGATGCGCGCCAAGGTCATATGAACCCCGTGGTACCCGCGCTGTCCTTCGCTCCCGAACTGCTGCTGCGCGCGCAGGGCATACGCGTGGCCTTCTTCGACGTCGATGGCGTCCTCACGGACGGCGGTCTGTACATCAGCGAGGCCGGCGAGACCCTCAAGCGCTTCAACACGCTCGATGGCCACGGTCTCAAATTGCTGCAGCGCGCCGGCATCACCCCAGCGGTGGTGACGGGGCGTGACAGCCCGGC
>JAJZUZ010000122.1 GCA_021845965.1 Pseudomonadota bacterium
CTCGGCGTGGATGGCCAGCAGATCGCCATCGAGGGCTGGCGCGGCAGCCAGAACCACAACTGGGGCAGCCGCCACACCGACCGGTATGCCTGGGGCCAGGTCGCCGGCTTCGACAATGCGCCCGATGCCTTCCTGGAATGCGCCAGCGCGCAGGTCCGGCTGGGGCCGTTCTGGAGTCCGCGCCTGACCTTTGTCGTCCTGCGTGACGCGGCGGGCGAGATCACGCTCAATGGCCTGTGGCAGGCCGCGCGCGCGGCCGGGGCCTACGACTTCTTCCACTGGACGCTGGATGCGCGCGGTCCCGGCGTCCGCATCCACGGGCGCATCCAGGCGCCGGCCGCGGCCTTCGTGGGGCTGGGTTACCAGAACCCGCCCGGCGGCATGAAGACCTGCCTCAACACCAAGCTGGCCAGCGCGGAATTCACGCTGGAGCGGCGCGGGCAACCGACCCGTACACTGAAGACGGCGCACCGCGCCGCCTTCGAGATCCTCACCGACCGCAGCGACCACGGCGTGCCCATCGTCGCCTGAAAAAAAGCGCGCCCCGCGGGGCGCGCCTTGCTGCAGGCGGGCCGGGGTCAGCCCTTGCCGTGCTTGGCAATCAGCGCCTTGGCCGTCTCCAGCAGCTTCTTGCCGTCGAAGCCGCGCTTGTTCATGTCGGCCACCCATTCCTCGTCCACGTGGCCCGAGCGCTTGATGAATTCCTGTGCTTCCGGCTGGGTGAGCTGGTAGATGGTCGGGTCGCCATGCTCCACCGTCGCCTTGCGGCCCGGGATGTCGCTGGACTGCTGCTGCTTGCCCAGCCAGGCCGAGGTCGCGAGGCCGGAATTGTTGTCGATGACCTTCTTCAGGTCCGGCGCCAGCGACTCGTACCTGGCCTTGTTCATGGTCATGACGAACGTCGTGGTGTACAGGCCCGGGCTGGTGGGCGGGAATTCGGTGTGGTACTTGGTCAACTCGTTCACCTTCACCGCCGGCACCACCTCCCAGGGGATGACGCAGCCGTCGATGGTGCCCTTCGACAGGGCGTCCGGGATCTGCGGCAGCGGCATGCCCACCGGCGTGGCGCCCAGCGACTGCAGCAGCTTGGTGACCTGGCGGGTCGGGCCGCGCATCTTCAGGCCCTTGAGGTCCTCGGGTTTCTTGATCAGCCGGTTCTTGGTGTGGAACATGCCGGGGCCGTGCACGTGCAGGGCCAGCACGTGCGTGTCCTTGAACTCGTCCGGCGCCATGGTCTGCACGTATTCCCAATAGGCCTTGGACGTGGCCTCGGCGTTGTTGAGCATGAAAGGCAGCTCGAACACCTCGACGCGCGGGAAGCGCCCGGCCGTGTTGCCCGGCAGCGTCCAGACGATGTCGACCACGCCGTCGCGGGCCTGGTCATAAAGCTGCACCGGCGTGCCTCCCAGCTGCATGGCCGGGAAGGCTTCGAACTTGATCCGGCCATTCGACTCCTTCTCGACCTTTTCCATCCACGGTTTGTGCATGGTCAGCCAGACCAGCGACATGGGTGCCATGAAAGTATGGAACTTGAGCGTGACGGTCTGTTGCGTCAGGCCCAGGGTCGGCGCGCCGAGGACGGCGGCGGCGGCAGTCGATTGGAGCAGGGTGCGGCGTTTCATGAGCGGATCCTCCGGTTAGGGTGCCCCGACCTTAACCCATCTCAACGCCCCATCAGAATGGGGCTTTCCCTCAGGGCCCCTCAGGTCATGTACTTCACCAGCCAGAGCGAAACCGGCGGGAAGAACAGCAGCAGCAGGGTGCGCAGCACGTCGCTGGCCAGGAAGGGCAGAACGCCACGGTAGCTCTCGGCGATCGGCACGTCTTTCGCCATGCCGTTGACGACGTAGACGTTCAGGCCCACCGGCGGCGCCAGCAGGCCGAAGCCCACCGTCATCAGCACCATGATGCCGAACCAGATGGCGACCGACTCCTTGGGCAGGCCGAAGTCCAGGCCCATGATCATGGGGAAGAAGATCGGTACCGTGAGCAGGATCATGGACAACTCGTCCATCACCGCCCCCAGCAGCACGTACAGCAGCAGGATGGCGCTGACCACCATCAGCGGCGGCAGGCCCCAGCCGCCCACGAGCGCGGCCAATTCGGTCGGCACCTGGGTCAGCGTCAGCGCGGCATTCATCAGGTCGGCGCCGACGAAGATCATGAAGATCATGGCCGAACTCTCCGCCGTGGCGTAGAAGCAGTGCTTGAGCTTGCCCAGCGTCAGCTCGCGCATCACCAGCGCCGCGACAAAGGTGGCCGCCGCGCCGACGGCCGCGCCCTCGGTGGGCGTGAAGATGCCGCCGTAGATGCCGCCGAAGACCAGCAGGAAGATCAGCGCGATCGGGACGATGCCCTTGAGCGACTGCAGCGTGATCTTCTCCGTCACCACGTCGCCGGCCGGCGCGTGGCCCGGCACCAGGCGCACATAGAGGCCGATGGCGACCAGGTAGCCCGCCATGGCGATGATGCCCGGCACCATGGCCGCGGCGAACAGCTTGGCGATGTTCTGCTCGGTCAGGATGGCGTAGATCACCAGCGGCACCGAGGGCGGGATCAGGATGCCCAGCGTGCCACCCGCCGCCAGCGTACCGGTGGCCAGGCGGCCCGAATAGCCGTGGCGCTTCATCTCGGGCAGCGCGACCGAGGTGATGGTGGCGGCGGTGGCCACCGAGGAGCCGCAGATGGCGCCGAAGGCCGCGCTGGCCATCACGGCCGCCATGGCCAGGCCGCCCTGGAAGCGCGACATCACCGCGCTGGCAAAGCCGAACAGCGCCTTGGAGATGCCGCCCTGGGTGGCGAACTGGCCCATCAGGATGAAGAGCGGGATCACCGACAGGTCGTAGCTGGCAAAACGCGCGAAGGCCTCGGTGTTGAGGAAGTTGGCCAGCGGCAGCCAGCCGGTCTGTGCCACGTAGCCGATGCCGCCGGCCACGAACATGCTGATGGCGATCGGAATGCGCACCGCCATCAGCAGCAGCATGAGGCCGAAGATGAGCAGGGTCATGGATAGGGGCGTCATGCCTGGCCCTCCGCATCAAAGCCGGCCAGACCCTGCCACAGGCCGATGAACGCCGTCAGCACCAGCGGCGGCACCATGAAGGCGTAGCAGATCCACTCGGGAAAGCCCAGCATCATGGTGGTGGACTGTGTGCTCCAGGAACTCAGCCCGCCCAGGATGGTGCGCCAGGACAGCAGCGCCATGCACAGGCCGAGCACCAGCGCGCCGATGCGGTCCAGCGCGGCATTGGTGCGCTCGCTGGCGCGGGCGGTGAAGAAGTCGACGATGATGTTGCCGCGCTGCAGCTGGCACCACGGCAGGAAGAGGGCGATGGCGGCACCGGCCGCCACGCCTGTCAGTTCGAAGTCCCCCACCAGCGTGGTGCCGGTGGTGTTGCGCCCCAGGACGCTGAGGCAGGTCATCAGCGTGATGACCGTCAGCAAGACACCGGCCAGGACGGCGCACAGCCCGGCCAGTCTGCCCAACACTTTGTAGATCATGCGCCGGGATTGTAGGTGCGCGCCGTGCTCAGACCACCTTGAGCGAGATAGGGGTCAACCCTGCTACGCCACCTTCCATCACATCGCCCGGCACCACGGCCGCCACACCTTCGGGGGTGCCCGTGTAGATGAGGTCGCCGGGGCGCAGCTCCCAGGCGGTGGTGAGGTGCTCGATGATCTCGCCGATGTTCCAGATCAGCTTGGAGACGTCGCTGCGCTGGCGGTCCTTGCCGTTTACCTGGAGCCAGATCTCGGCCTTCTCCACGTCGCCGGCCTGGGCTGCGGGGGTGATGGCACCGATCGGGCAGGCCTCGCCGAAGGTCTTGCCGATGCACCAAGGGCGGCCCAGCTTCTTCTGTTCGCCCTGCAGGTCGCGCCGGGTCATGTCCAGGCCCACGCCGTAGCCCCAGATGTGTTTCTTGGCGTCCGCCGCCTTGATGTTCTTGCCGCCCACGCCGATGGCCGCCACCAGCTCGATTTCGTGGTGGAAGTCCTTGGTCAGGCTCGGGTAGTGCAGGCTGGCGGTCTGGCCCGGTTCGATGACCAGGCAGGTGTCGGCCGGCTTGATGAAGAAGAAGGGCGGTTCACGACCGGTGAAGCCCATCTCCTGCGCATGCGCGACGTAGTTGCGCCCCACGCAGTAGATGCGGTTGACGGGGAAACGGTCCTTGCTGCCGACCACGGGCACGGACACGGGCGCCGGGGCGGTGATGACGTAACTCATGCGAGCCTTTCTTCCTTGTGGATGCCCAGCGCCTGCTGCACCGGGCGGTCTGAAAAACTGAACAGCACGCAACCGGTGGCCGACTGCAGACGCAGCGTCTGCCAGGACGGCACGACGAAATGGTCGCGCGCTTCAACGTCGAATCGTAGCGGGCCGGCGGGGCCGTCGATGTACGCAGTACCCGCACCTTCCACCACGCTGTAGACCGCGCCGTCGGTCTGGCGCCCGGGCTGGCCGTCGAAGCCGGCCGGCAGGCGCTGCAGGAAGGGCTGGATGGTGGGCATGGGCGTGCCGCCGGTCAGCGGGTTGAGGTAGCGCAGCTTGTAGCCGTCCCAGGCGTCCAGGGGCGCGCTGCGCTCCAGCTGGTGCAGCGCCTCGCGGCTGCGCTCGTAGGGGTAGCTGAAGAGGGGTGAGGTGGCGCCAAAGGGCGCGTCGCCGCGCACCGGCGCCATGTTGTAGCCGTAGCGCGCGAAGCTGGCACCCTCGGCTCGCGTGACGGCCTGCGATTTCGCGCTGCCATTTTCCGCGAAGCCGGCATCGAAGAAGCGGATCATGGGAATGTCCAGCCCGTCCAGCCACACCACGGCCTCGTCGACCTCGTTGCCGTGGTCGTGCCAGGTCCAGCTCGGCGTGATGATGAAGTCACCCGGGTGCATGGTGGTGCGCTCGCCGTCCACCGACGTGTAGGCGCCCGTGCCTTCGACGATGAAGCGCAGCGCGCTCTGTGTGTGCCGGTGGCTGGGCGCCACCTCGCCGGGCAGGATCAGCTGCAGCCCGGCGTAGAGCGACTGCGTCACGGCCGACTGGCCGCGCAGCGCCGGGTTCTCCAGGATCAGCACGCGGCGCACCGCCTCTTCGGCCGTGATGACCTCGCCGGCCCGCTGCAGGAAGGGGCGGATCTGCTGGTAGCGCCACAGCGCCGGCACGCAGGGCGAGGCCGGCTGCGGCGGCACCAGGGCATGCAGCACTTCCCACAGGGGCGTGAGGTGATGCGGCGACATGTCGCGGTAGAGCGACTGGCGGGCTTCGGTCGTGCGGGCCGCGGCGGGGTGGGGGGCGTTCATGGCAGATCCTTGCGGCGCGGATTGTGGCATTGGGCTGGCGGCCACCCGCGTTCCGTATTTAGTAAGTATTCATATTAATAGGGAAGCCGGCCATCGGGTTTTCCCGGGCCAGGGGGGGGGGAATACACTAGCGCCCTGTATCCCTTGCCTGACCCGTGTTCGTGCCCCAAAAGGGTGTGAACCGCCCTTCCTATGCCCAAGAGTTATGACTTCCAGCACGCGCCCGGCCACCTGATCCGGCGCGCCCAGCAATTTGCGGTGGCGATCTTCATGGAGGAAACGGCCGACTTCGACATCACCCCGGTGCAGTTCGCCATGCTCAACGCGCTGATGGACGCTCCCGGCACCGATCAGGTGACACTGGCGGCCAGCGTGGCCTTCGATCCCGCCACCTCGGGCTCGGTGATTGGCCGGCTTGAGGCCAAGGGCTGGGTACGGCGCGAGGCGGATGAGCACGACCGCCGGCGCAAGCTGCTCTGGGTGACACCCGAGGGCGAGCAGACTGTGCAGCAGATGAAAAAGGCCGTGATCAAGGCGCAGGCGCGCATCCTGAAGCCGCTCAGCCCGGCCGAGCGCGAGCAGATGGTCCACCTGCTCGACAAGCTGGTGGCCGGCCACGAGAACAGAAACTAAGCCCCAGGCTCCGCGCTCTACGCGGGCAGCATGCCTGGTGCCTACGCTGGAGGTTCAGGCTCTTCGTCCTGTCCACGCCTGCGCACGCAGGCCCCAGCCCCTATGGATGCAACGCCCGTCGCCCGGCGAAGGCGGTTCCACGGCGTTGCGCGAACCAGCCTCGGCCTAGCAGCCTTCGGCTATGGCGTCTCACGCCGTTTCAGCTGGATTTCGCAAGGAGCGTGAAGTGCTCCACCACCGGCGGCGCGGCGAAGAAGGGGCCCACGATGGCGCGCCATTCGGCAAACGCCGGCGACTGGCGGAAGTGCACCGTGTGGTCTTCCAGCGTCTCCCAGAAGATCATCAGGATGTAGCGGTCAGGGTGCTCCACCCCCTTGTTCACCTTGAAGCCGCGGTAGCCGCGCGCCTTGCTGATCACGGTGGCCAGGCCGCGCTGGATGGCCTCGTCAAAGGCGGCTTGCTGGTCGGCGTGGATGCGGATGTCGGCAATTTCGAGAATCATGTCGCTGTCCTTGGGAATGTGATTTTCTGCACGGCCGATTGTCCATCAGGCGACGGTCAGCTACTGGAATGGATACTTCCGGTTTATCCTCGACGCATTCAGGGAAGCACCGCATCATGAAACTGCACAACTACTTCCGCTCCTCCGCCTCGTTCCGCGTGCGCATCGCGCTGGCTCTCAAGGGCCTGAGCTACGAATACATCCCGGTGCATCTGGCGCGTGGCGACCACAAGCTGCCCGGCTATGCCGGCATCTCGGCCGACGGCCTGGTGCCCTTGCTGGAAGTCGATGGCGACCGCCTGTCGCAGTCCATGGCCATCATCGAGTACCTGGACGAGACCCATCCCAAGCCGCCCCTGCTGCCCGGTGATGCGCTCGGCCGCGCCCGGGTGCGCGCGCTGGCCCAGTCCATCGCCTGCGAGATCCACCCGCTGAACAACCTGCGCGTGCTCAAGTACCTGACACGCGAACTCAAGGTCAGCGAAGAGGACAAGAACGCCTGGTACCGCCACTGGGTGCGCACCGGTCTGGAGAGCTTCGAGCGCCAGCTGGCCCAGTTTGCCGCGCAGCGCAAGCAGGCCGGCGGCAGGCCCTCGGTCTACTGCTGGGGTGACACGCCCACGCTGGCCGACTGCTGCCTGGTGCCGCAGATCTTCAATGCCCAGCGCTTCCACACCAACCTGGA
>JAJZUZ010000123.1 GCA_021845965.1 Pseudomonadota bacterium
CCCCAGCGCCCGGCGATGTCCTGGGCACGCAGACGCTCGCGCACGCAGCGGGCCAGGTCCTTCAGCACGCGGTCGCCGGACAGGTGTCCGTGGCTGTCGTTGACCCGCTTGAAATGGTCGATGTCGAGCATCAGCACGGACAGGGGGCGCTGCATACGGCGCGCCTGCGCGACGTGCTGCGCCAGCGTCTGCTGGATATAGCGGCGATTGTGCAGCCCGGTGAGCTCGTCCTCCATCGCGAGCACACGGTTGCGCTCGTCCGCCTGCTCCTTGGTCATCACCACCATGCCGAAATTGGCCAGCATCATGGTGACGGTGGCCAGCAGGAAGGTGGCCGCCTGGGCGGCACTCGAATCGGTGATGGAGGTGATCTGCATCCACCCCAGCAGGAGGGCCAGCGCGCGCACCGCCATCATCGCCGCGAAGGCGAGAAAGGCGATCTGCACGAAATGCTTGCCGCGGCCAGGCGTGACGGCCCAGCGCAGGCGCAGCTGGATGATCAGCTGGGTGAGCTGCAGCAGGATGAGCACCGAGCCCAGCAGGGTGCGCATGCGCGCATCGGGCAGAAACAGCACGAAGATCAGCCCGGCCAGAACAACCGGCGCCCAGGCATACCAGCGTCGCAGCGGCGCCGGCTGGAACTGTGCCAGGCCCTCGAGCATCAGCGCGAAACTGGCGGCGAGCAGGACATTGGCCAGCAGGATCGAGAGCCAGTCGCTCACCATGCCGCGCAGGCTGAACAGCAGGTAGGCCGCGCTGTGCGCCGCCAGCGAACCGGCCCAGAGCAGCAGACCGTCGTGCCGCGCACGCTGCGCCACCAGCCCCAGGCAGGCCGCCAGGGTGGCCATGAGCAGCACGTTGACCAGAAGCAGGGTAGGGGTATGAACCATCACGTCCTGATTCTGCGCGCTTCGCCGCCCGCCGGCGTATCCCGAGCGGAACGCTCAGTGACTTTTTGCCGCCTCTTGCGCCAGATGACGAGCGGCGAACTGCACGTACCAGTCCAGGCAGCCTGGGTTGGCCATCGCGTCCTTGTTCACCACCTTCTCGATCGGCTGCCCCAGCAGCAGCTTCTTGATGGGCAACTCCTGTTTCTTGCCCGTCAGGGTGCGCGGGATCTCGGCCACCTGGATGACCTCGTTGGGAATGAAACGCGGCGACAGCTCGGTCTTGATGGCGTTGTTGATGCGCGCGATCATCGCCGCGTCGAGGCTGTGGCCGGGACGCAGCACGACGAAGAGCGGCATGTAACTCTCGCGGCCCAGGTATTCCAGGTCCACCACCATGGAGTCCAGCACCTCGGGCAGGGCTTCCACCGCGCTGTAGAGCTCGCTGGTGCCCATGCGCAGGCCATGGCGGTTGATGGTGGCGTCGCTGCGGCCGTAGATGATGCAGCTGCCGCGCGGCGTGACCCGCAGCCAGTCGCCGTGGCGCCAGACCGCCCCGGCGCTCGCAGGCGCGTCGCCGCCGCCGGGCCGGCGACCGTGGCCGGCCGGGTACATGTCGAAGTAGCTCGCCAGGTAGCGACGGTTGCCGTCGTCGTTCCAGAAGTACAGCGGCATGCTCGGGATGGGCTGGGTGCACACCAGCTCGCCCACGGCATCGACCACCGGTTCGCCCTGCTCGTTCCAGGCCTCGACCGCGCAACCCAGGATGCGGCACTGCATCTCGCCCGGCACCTGCGGCAGCTCGGGGTTGCCGCCGATGAAGGCACCGGCGAAGTCGGTGCCGCCGGAGATATTGCTCCACCACACCTCGGACACGCCGACGCGCGCCATCTGCGCACTGACCCAGCGCTGCACCTCCGCGCTCAGCGGTGAGCCGGTGGAGCCCAGCGCGCGCACCTGCGCCAGCGGCGTACAACACGTCAGGTCGATCCCGGCCTTCATGCAGTTGGTGAAGAAGGCGGCGCCGGCGCCGAAGTAGGTGGCGCGGGTGGCGGCAATGAAGCGCCACAGCGTGGTCCAGTCCGGTGCCACCTTGTGGCCGGCCGCGTCCACCGTGGCACCGCCCGGGCTGCCGTCGAAGATGCAGATGGTGGTACCGGTGAGCAGGCCGCTGACCTGGCAGTTCCACATGACCCAGCCGGTGGAGCTGTACCAGTGGAAGCGCTCGCCGTAGGAGTTGGGCGCATAGCTGCAGCCGATGTCGTTGTTGAGCGTGAAGGCCAGCGCCACCAGGGTGATGCCGCCGTGCCCATGCACGATGGGCTTGGGCAGGCCGGTGGTGCCACTGGAGTAGACCACCCACAACGGGTGGTCGAAGGGCACCATCACCGGTTGGAAGCTGCGCGTCTGGGCATCGTCGCGGGCCGTCGCGTCGCCGAGAGGCGTCACACGCACGCCGGCGCGCACCGCGAACGCGCCCAGGCCCAGGTTGTCGTGCAGCACCAGGTGCTCCACGGTGGGCAGCGCGGCGCACAGTTCGGCCACGACATCGCGGCGGTCGCTATCGCGCCCCCCATGGCGCACGCCGTCGCAGGCGATCAGCACCTTGGGCTCGATCTGCTTGAAGCGGTCCAGCACCGCGGCCGTGCCCATGTCCGGGGCGCACAGGCTCCAGATGGCGCCGATGCTGGCCGTGGCCAGGAAGGCCACCACCGCCTCAGGCGTATTGGGCAGATAGGCCACGACACGGTCACCCTGTTGCACGCCTTGCGCGCGCAGGTGCAGGGCCAGTGCGGCCACCTGGCGCTGCAGCTCGGGCCAGCTGATCTCGCGCGGCGCGCCTGCCGCCAGGCTCTTCTCGTTGTGGCTCACGATGGCCGGGAATCCCGCGGCATGCGCCGGGCCGACATGGCGGAACACCTGCTGCACGTAATTGACCTGGGCGCCGGGGAACCAGCGCGCACCCGGCATGCGGTTCTCGGCCAGCGCCGCGGTGGGTGGCGTGGGCGAGTACATGCCGTAGCAGTCCCAGATGCTCTGCCAGTAGGCGTCGAGCTCGGTCACCGACCAGCGCCACAGCTCGTCGTAGTCCTTGAAGCGCAGGCCGCGGTGCTCGCGCAGCCAGTTCTGGTACAGGCGGATCTGGGGAACGTAGGGCGCTTTCATGGCGATTGATAATGTCTCCGACTTTTCCACCCTAGTATCCACCATGACCCTGCCCGCCCCGACCCTGGAACACCTGGCCGATCTCACCGTGCATGTCGCCACACCGGTGGAAGCCGGCACCATCATCGGCCTCAACAGCCGTGGCCGGCGACGCATCATTCCGATCACCGGCGGCACCTTGCGCGGTGGGCAGTTGCGGGGGCGGGTGCTGCCGGGCGGGGCCGACTTCCAGCTGGTGGTGTCAGAGACCGCGGCCGACCTGGACGCCCGCTACATCATCGAACTGGAGGGGCCGGAATACGGCGGCGAGCATCTCTATGTGCAGAACCGCGCCCTGCGCCGCGGCAGCGCGGCCGACATTGCGCGCCTGGTGCGCGGCGAGCCGGTGGACCCGGCGGCCATCTACTTCCGCTGCGTGCCGACCTTCGAGGTGTCCAGTCCCAGGCTGGCCTGGCTGACCGAAAGCCTCTATGTCGGCACCGGCGCGCGCCACCCGGACCGGGTCGAGATCAGCCTGTTCCGGCTGGCCTGAACCCCGTCTTGCAATTTCGCACGATTGTGCTAAATTGCGCTTCATGAACCTGGACGCCAAGACCGCCAAGAGCGAGCTCACCCGCGCCGCCATCGTCGGCGCCGGGCTGAACCTGGTCGCCACTGAAGGCCTGGAGGCCCTGACCTTGCAGGCGGTGGCCGACCGCGTGGGCCTGTCCAAGAGCGGCGTGTTCTCGCGGGTGGGCTCGCGCGAGGCGCTGCAGAAGGCCGTGATCGAGGAGTTCGGCCGGCGCTTCCTGGCCGACGTGTTCGCGCCCTCCATGCAGAAACCCCGCGGGGTGCCGCGGCTGGACGAGATCGTGCGGCGCTGGCTGGCCCGCATGAGCCGGCCCGATCCGAACGACTGCTGCATCTACGTGCCCGGCGCCTTTGAGCTGGACGACCGGGACGGTGCGTTGCGTGACCTGCTGCTGCAGGAAGTGACGCGCTGGCGGGCCGCCCTGCGCCGCACCGTGTTGCAGGCCATCGAGGCCGGCCACCTGCGAGCCGACACGGACGCCGAGCAGCTGGTGAGCGAGATCTACGCGCTGGCCATCGGCCTGCTGCACGACACGCGCTTCCTGCGCGACCCGGCCGCCCCCGCACGCGCCCTGGCCAGCTGGCAGCGCCTGCTGCGCAGCTACCAGACCTGACCCTCACCCGAGTTTTTCATGGCAACCGATCCTTCCCTTCGTCCCGCCAAATTTCGCACAATCGTGCGAATAAAGGAGCCATCATGTGGATCATCTTCTCCGGCCTGGGCCTGTACCTGCTGCTACGCGGTCTGATCGCGGCGCTCCAGTCCCTGCGCAATGTGCCGCGCAGCAACCGCGACTGGATTTTCTATTGAGGCGTACGGCATGACCTCCGCCCGCTCCGCCACCGCCGCCTACTTCGGCAACTCCGCACCCGTGCGCCTGGCCCGCCTGGGTCTGGGCATCTCGCAGCAGCTCTGGCCGGGCCTGGCGGTGCGCGCGGCCCAGCGCCTGTTCGGTACCCCGCTGCCGCCGCGCTGGCTGCGCCGTCGCCGCCCCTGGCCCACGGGCTGGCAGGTCGAGCGCTGGCCCTTCGAACACGCCGCCCTCACGCTTTACCGCGGACCCGCGGTGGCCGGCGCGCCCGTCGCGCTGCTGGTCCATGGCTGGGGCGGCCATGCCGGGCAGTTGCTGCCGCTGGCGCAGGCCTTGGCGCAACAAGGCCTGCAGGCCGTCCTGATGGAGATGCCGGCGCACGGCCGCAGCGCGGGTGCCGTCAGCAACCTGCCGCAGTTCGCGCGGGCCGTGGAATACACCGTGGCGCGGCTGAGCAGCGAAGGACGGTGTCTGCACGCGGCGCTGGCCCATTCCCTGGGCGCCAATGCCCTGGCGCATGCGTCCAGTCGCGGGCTGGCGGTGCCACGCCTGGTGCTGCTGGCGCCACCGGCGTCGCCCCAGGCCTACACGCGCATGTTCGCGCGCACCTTCGGCCTGAGCGAATCCACGCGCGCCGCCATGCAGGGGCGCATCGAGGCGCAGGAGGGCATCCTGATGGCGCAGTTCGAGCCGCAATCGGTCGGGCCGCGCATCGCCGTGCCCGTGCTGGTGGTGCACGACCGCGGCGACCGGACCAACCGCTTTGCCGACGGCGAGGCGTTTCGCGACGCCATTGCCGGCGCCCGGCTGCTGGCAACCGAGGGCCTGGGGCATGGCAGGATCCTCGGCGATGCGCAGGTGCACGCCGAGATCGTGCGTTTCCTGGGCTGACCGGGACCAGCGCGCGGCCGGCTACTGCGTACCGAAGATGCGGTCGCCCGCATCGCCCAGGCCCGGCAGGATGTAGCCGTGGTCGTTGAGCTCGCGGTCGATGGCAGCGGTGTAGACCGGCACGTCCGGATGCTCGCGGTACAAGGTGTTGATGCCTTCGGGGCAGGTGAGCAGGCACAGGAACTTGATGGAGCGCGGCTTGCACTGCTTGAGGCGCGCCACCGCGGCGGCGGCCGAGTTGCCGGTGGCCAGCATGGGGTCAACGACGATCACATCGCGCTCCTCCATGTTCCGGGGCATCTTGAAGTAGTACTCCACCGCCTGCAGGGTCTGCGGGTCGCGGTACAGGCCGATGTGGCCCACGCGCGCACCCGGCACGACGGAGAGCAGGCCGTCCAGGATGCCGTTGCCCGCGCGCAGGATGCTGGCGAAGACCAGCTTCTTGCCGTCGATGACCTTGCCGGTCATCGTCTCCAGCGGGGTCTCGATCTGCACGTCCTGCAGCGGCATGTCGCGGCAGACCTCGTAGATCATCAGGCTGGACAGTTCGTTGAGCAGGCGGCGGAAGCTGCTCGTGCTGGCTTCCTTCTTGCGCATCAGCGTGAGCTTGTGCTGCACCAGGGGGTGGTCGATCAGGGTGACGTTGGCGCGTGCGGCGGGGTCGAGGGGGGTCATGGTCCGGCTCTTTCTGCGGGCGACTGAAAAACAACGGCTATCTTGCCCGATTTTGCGACGATGACCGCCATTGCTGGGACTTTGGCCGCAAATGACCTAGCATCGCAGCACCCAAACAACCAGGAGACGCGTCGATGAGCCTGTTCCAATGGACCGAGAAGAGCCCCGCGGTACTGCAGCAAGGGGGCGTGATCACGCCGGATGAGCGCCTGCCCTGGCCGCAGACGGCCGTCATGGGCGTGCAGCACGTCATCGCCATGTTCGGCGCCACCGTGCTGGCCCCGATCCTGATGGGTTTTGATCCCAACATCGCCATCCTGATGAGCGGCATCGGCACGCTGATCTTCTTTTTCATCACCGGCGGCAAGGTGCCGAGTTACCTGGGCTCGAGCTTTGCCTTCATCGGCGTCGTCATTGCGGCCACGGCCTACGCCGGCAAGGGACCCAACGGCAACATCGGCGTCGCCCTTGGCGGCATCATCGCCTGCGGCGCGGTCTACGCCCTCATCGGCGTCATCGTGCAGGCCATCGGCACCGGCTGGATCGAACGCTTCATGCCGCCGGTAGTCACCGGCGCGGTGGTGGCGGTGATCGGCCTGAACCTGGCCGGCATTCCGGTCAAGAACATGGCCGCGAGCAACTTCGATTCCTGGATGCAGCTGGTCACCTTCGTCTGCGTCGGCCTGGTCGCGGTGCTGACGCGCGGCATGGTGCAGCGCCTGCTGATCCTGGTGGGCCTGATCCTGGCCAGCATCGTCTATGCCATCCTCACCAACGGCCTCGGACTGGGCAAGCCGCTGGACCTCACCGGCGTGGTCAAAGCGGCCTGGTTCGGCGCGCCGGGCTTTGCCAGCCCGGTGTTCGACGGCAACGCCATGCTGCTGATCGCCCCGGTCGCCATCATCCTGGTGGCGGAGAACCTGGGCCACATCAAGGCCGTGACCGCCATGACCGGGCGCAACCTGGACGCCTACATGGGCCGCGCCTTCATCGGCGACGG
>JAJZUZ010000124.1 GCA_021845965.1 Pseudomonadota bacterium
GTGACCTGAGCCGCCTGGCCGCGTATTTCCGCGAGCGGGCCGAAGGCGGCGTGGGCTTGCTGGTCACGGGGGGCTTTGCGCCGAATGTCGCGGGATGGGCCAAGCCCTTTGCGGGCATGCTGGCCACCTCCGGCGCCGCGCGGCGGCACGAGGTGGTGACACGCGCCGTGCACGAGGCCGGCGGCAGGATCGCGTTGCAGATCCTGCACACCGGGCGCTACGCCTACCACCCGCTGGCGGTGGCGCCCTCTGCCATCAAGTCGCCGATCTCGCCCTTCAAGCCCTTCGAGCTGTCGGCGCGCGGCGTGGAGCGGCAGATCCGCGCCTTCGTCAATTGCGCCGTGAAGGCGCGCGAGGCCGGCTACGACGGCGTGGAGATCATGGGCTCGGAGGGCTATTTCATCAACCAGTTCCTGGCCCGGCACACCAACCAGCGCGAGGACGACTGGGGCGGTGACTACAGCCATCGCATGCGCCTGCCGCTGGAGATCGTGGCGCGCACGCGCGAGGCGGTGGGCCACGATTTCATCCTCATCTACCGGCTCTCCATGATCGACCTCGTGCCCGGCGGCAGTTCCTGGGACGAGGTCGTCACCCTGGGCAAGGCGGTGGCGCAGGGCGGGGCGACGATCATCAACACCGGCATCGGCTGGCACGAAGCGCGCGTGCCCACCATCGCCACCAGCGTGCCGCGCGCGGCCTTTGCCTGGGTGACGCAGAAGATGAAGGCCGAGTTCGCCGCAGCCGGCATCACCACGCCCCTGGTTACCTCCAACCGCATCAACACACCCGAGGTGGCCGAGCAGATCCTGGCCGAGGGCTGCGCCGACCTGGTGTCGCTGGCACGGCCGCTGCTGGCGGACCCCGAGTTCGTCAACAAGGCGGCGCAGGGGCGGGCGGACGAGATCAACACCTGCATCGCCTGCAACCAGGCCTGCCTGGACCACATCTTCCAGCGCAGGATGGCCAGCTGCCTGGTGAACCCGCGCGCCTGCCACGAGACCGAGCTGGTGTACCGGCCGGCGGTGCAGGCCAAGCGCATTGCTGTCGTCGGCGCGGGGCCGGCGGGCGTGACGGCTGCCACCATCGCTGCCGAGCGCGGACACGAGGTGCACCTGTACGAGGCCGCTGCCGAGATCGGCGGCCAGCTCAACATGGCCCAGGCGATCCCGGGCAAGGAGGAGTTCCGCGAGATGCTGCGCTACCTGCGCCGCCGCATCGAGACCACCGGCGTAAAGTTGCACCTGAATACCCGGGTGCAGGCGGCGGAGCTGCAGGGCTACGAGGAGGTGGTGGTGGCGACCGGCGTGACACCGCGCGACCCGCAGATCCCGGGCCAGGACCACCCGCAGGTGCTGAGCTACGTCGACGTGCTGCGGCACCGCAAGCCGGTGGGGCGGCGCGTGGTCATCATCGGCGCCGGTGGCATCGGGTTTGACGTGGCCGAATTTCTCGTCGCGGATCACTCCACCACGCTGGACCTGCCGGCCTGGCAGGCGGAGTGGGGCGTGACCGATCCCGCCCGGGCGCCCGGAGGCTTGCGCCCCGAGGGCCCGCAGCCCGAGCCACCGCTGCGCGAGGTGACGCTGTTGCAGCGCAAGCCCGGCAAGCTGGGCGAGGGTCTGGGCAAGACGACCGGCTGGATCCACCGCACCGCGCTGAAGATGAAGCAGGTGCGCATGATCGGTGGTGTCAACTACGAGCGCATCGCCGACGAAGGCCTGCTGGTATCCCATGGCGAGCGGCGCGAGAACCCGACCTGGATTGCCTGCGACACGGTGGTGCTGTGTGCGGGCCAGCTGCCGCTGCGCACGCTGGCGGCGCAGCTGGAGGCGCAGGGCATGAAGCCCCACCTCATCGGTGGCGCGCTGGAGGCGGGCGAGCTGGACGCCAAGCGGGCCATCGAGCAGGCGGCACGGCTGGCCGCCCGCCTGTAGCGTCGGTTCAGGGCGAGCGGTGCAGGCGCGGCGCCGCCAGCAAGGCCAGATTCTCCTCGATGGCCAGGTCCAGGTCGCGCCAGCGGCCGACGAGCTGCGCCTTCTCCAGCGCGGCCTGCAGCTGGCGCAGTTCCTTCACGCTGGGTGCGACCTTGATCTGCGCCTTCGCGGCCGCGATATTGCCCGTCCGGATGACGGCCAGCATGCGGGCCGCCCAATCGCTCTGTTTTGCCATCGTGCTTGTTGCGGTGTCCAGTCACCGCACTGTACACAAGTTAAGCTTGCGGCCATGACGACGGACTACACGGTCAAGCTGCATGACGCCGAGGGCGTGAGCGCAGCACAGCGGGACGCGGCGCAGCGGCGCTTCAAGCAGGTGCTGGAAGACGCGCTGGGTGATGCGGCCCTGGTGCTGCCGGTCTACCGCGCCTACCAGCGCCTGGCCGCGGCCTACGGGGACCCGCCGTCCATGGAGGCCTTGAGTGATGCCGAGCGCGCGATCGCCGAGCAATGGCTGGCGGCCGAGAGTGCGGCCATCGCGGCCGTCTACGGCCCGCTGCGTGGCATGGGCGACGGCTTCTACGAACTGAAGCCCGCCGGCGAGGCGCCATGAGCCGGCGCACTGTGCCGCGGCGCGTGCTGCCGCTGATCGTGCTCGCGCAGTTCGCGGGCACCTCGCTCTGGTTCGCCGCCAACGCCGTGATGCCCGACCTGCAACAGGCCTGGGGCCTGCCGGCGACGGCGGTGGGCACGCTGACCTCGGCCGTGCAGCTGGGCTTCGTGGCCGGCACGCTGGTCTTTGCGCTGCTCATGGTGGCGGACCGTTACTCGCCGTCACGGGTCTTCATGGTCTGTGCGCTGCTGGGCGCGCTGGCCAATGCCGCCACGGTTGGCGTCGATGGCAGCTTCGGCACGCTGCTGGCGCTGCGCTTTGCCGTCGGTTTTCTGCTGGCAGGCATCTACCCCGTGGGCATGAAGATCGCGGCCAGCTGGTACCGCGAGCGCCTGGGTGCCGTGCTGGGCGTGCTGATCGGCGCCCTGATCCTCGGCACGGCATTGCCGCATGGGCTGCGCGCGCTGGCGGGCGAGGGGGTGGTCGGCGCGGTGTTGCCCTCCTGGCAGCACGTGGTGCTGGGTGTTTCGCTGCTGGCGGCGCTGGGCGGGTTGGCCACCGGCCTGCTGGTGCCCGACAGTCCGTGGCTGCAGCGCAGCGCGCGCGTGACGCCGCAGGCCTTGCGCCTGATCTGGACCGATCGTCAGCTGCGCGCCTCGGTCTTCGGCTACTTCGGCCACATGTGGGAGCTGTACACCTTTTTCGTGCTGGTGCCGACCATCGTGGGCTTGCGCTGGGCCGGCACGGCCCAGAGTGCGGCGTCCTTTTTCATCATTGCCGTCGGCGTCATTGGCTGCGTGGGCGGCGGCCTGCTGGTACGGCGCTGGGGCAGTGCGCGTGTGGCCCAGGTGCAACTGGCCACCAGCACCGCCTGCTGCCTGCTGGCGCCGTTGATGCTGCAGCTGCCCGATGCGCTGTTCATGGCCTGGCTGCTGGTCTGGGGCCTGACGGTGTCGGGGGATTCGCCGCAGTTCTCCACCCTGACGGCGCAGAACGCGCCGCCGGCCGTGGTGGGCAGCGTGCTGACTTTCGTGAACTGCCTGGGCTTCGCAATCTCGGTGTTGAGCATCGAGCTATTCGTCACGGCGCTGCCGCACCTGCCGCTGGCGCTGCTGCTGCCCTTGCTGGGCCTGGGACCCATCGGCGGGCTCTGGATGTTCCGGCCGCTGAGCCGCCAGCGCCCTCAGCGCGGCTGAGCGTCCGACGCCAGTCCCAGGGCGTGAAAGACGCGGATGGCCGCCCACGCGTCGTTGGCCGCGTACAGCAGCTGCGCCGGTGTCAGCTCCGGGTTGGCCCAGTTCGAGGTGGCCGCCTTCTTGGACTTGAGGAAGCGGCGCTGGAACAGCACGGCCACCGCAGCCCGCACGCCCATCTCCTTGCGGTAGCCGCGCTGGCGAAAGACGGTATTGAGTTCCAGCACGCCAGCCGGTTCGACACCGAGCTTGGCCGTGATGCGCTTGCGGTCGTCGCCCAGGCCGAACCCGGCCTTGGTCACCGTGGACAGGGCCAGCAGTTCGCCGAGGCTGGCGCGGCAGGCCGGCTCGTGCAGCTGGAATATCCAGGCGCGCTCGGGCGTGGCCAGCTGGACGATGTGCGGTCCGTCGGATACCTCGCCCACGCGGAAGGTGGGGCGCGATTCGGTATCAAAGCCCAGGTGCGCCATGGCCGCCAGCTCGGCACAGGCGCGCTCAGCCTCGCGCGCGGTGCGTACCAGCTGGATGTGCTCCAGGGTCAGGCGCTCGAAGGGTTCGAGCGCTTCGATCTGTTCCTTGTCAGGGCTGGGATGGGGGGTGGGCATGCTGTCTGTGCTACGGGTGAGGGTGCAATCTACCCCGGCAGGTATGAGGGGCTGGTAATTTGTTACGAAATGTATATGCTTGGACTCGGTCGCCGTGTCCTGACGCCATGGCCGGCGACTCCCGACAGGGGGATGCAAACAAAGGGACGATGCGCGCACGAGGCTTGCGGGCGAGTGTCTCATGGCAGGGAGTCAAAAAGATGGATACAGAAGACCAGATGCGGGCCGTGCACATCGAACAACTGGCCAAACTGCTGGCGCTGGTGCAGGACGTGGCGCACAAGCTCGCCAACGAATCGCATGGCCGCGCCTACGACCAGGCGCGTGAGCTCAATGAAATCCTCCACCTGGCGCGCGTGCAGATCAGCACGATCCAGGACGAGGCGGGCAGCGGTGCGCCGATCGGCGTCGAGCGGCGGCGGGCGCCGCGCAGCCGGTTCGCGGATCTGTCCTGAGCCGCGGGCGGGATAATCAGGGCGTTTGCACACCACGCCCATGATGACCGGCCAGACCATCACGACCGAGCACTACAAGCTCTTTCCCTCGCCACGCAACACGCACCGCGTGATCTTCGAGCACCAGGTCTTCGTCCCGCATCCCTATGCGCTCATCGACCTGCCGGCCATGCGCCTGCAGGGGCGCTACAGCCTGTATTCCGCCTGCCGCCTCAGCGACATGAAGCAGGGCCAGCTGGTGACCTTCGAAGACGCGGCCGATGTGGCGACCTTCCACGCCCGCTTTGTGCCCTGATGCGTGCGAAGAACACCTCGGGCGGCCTGGTCTACTCCACGGAGGGCGGCCGCATGTGCCCACTGTGCGGCCAGCCGCTGGCGCAGTGCAGCTGCCGCCAGCAGGCCGCGGCACGGGTGCTGGGCGACGGCCGCGTGCGCGTGTCGCGCGAGACACAGGGCCGCGGCGGCAAGGCCGTGACCGTGGTGCGCGGGCTGCCACTGGACGCGACCGCGCTGACGCAACTGGGCAAGCAGCTCAAGGCCGCCTGCGGCAGCGGCGGCACCGCCAAGGACGGTGTCATCGAGGTGCAGGGCGACCATGTCGACAAGGTGCTGGGCCTGCTGCAGGCGCAGGGCTACCAGGCCAAGCGGGCGGGTGGCTGATGGTCGACGGCGAGCACCTGCAGCGCCTGCTCAGCACCGAGATGCCCTACGGCAAGTACAAGGGCCGCCTGATCGCCGACCTGCCTGGCGACTATTTGAACTGGTTCGCGCGGGAGGGCTTTCCATCAGGCGAGCTGGGCCGCCTGCTGGCGCTGATGCACGAGATCGACCACAACGGTCTGAGCCAGCTGCTGGCACCCTTGCGGCGCCGATGAGGGCGGGGATAATCGGCGCGGTTGACACTACTTGCGCGCACACCATGGCCCTGTTCATCGACTCCGCGACCGTGACCCATGGCATCCAGCTGGCGGTGGCGCCGGTTTTCCTGCTCACCGCGGTGTCCGGTCTGATCGGCGCGGTGGCCGGGCGGCTGTCGCGCATCATCGATCGCGGACGCAAGCTGGAAGAGGGCCTGCGCCTGAACAGCGAACCGGAGCTGGTGCCGCGCTGGCAGGCGGAGCTGATCATGCTGCGCCGGCGGGGCCTGCTGGCCAACACCGCCATCGGCCTGCTGACGCTGTGCGCCTTCATGATCGGCCTGACCATCGTGGTGCTCTTTCTGGGCGAGACCACGGCGTTCCAGATCGAGCGGCTGGCGATCTACGGCTTCCTGGCTGGCGTGCTCTGCTTCATGGCCGCGCTGGGCTGCTTCTTCGCTGAGACCCTGCTGGCCACGCGCGTGCTGCGCTTCGGCGGCAAGGAAGTCTGAGCCGCGGCGGGGAGCGGGTCTAGCGTCCCAGCAGTCCCTTCAGACGTTCCTCGGCCTGTTCCTTCAGGCGCTGCTGCGCCTTGGCCTTTTCCTCGTCCAGCCGTTTCTGGGCCTCTTCGCGGATCTGCGTCTGCCGCTCCTGCAGCAGCTGCTGCGCCCGGCCGGTGGCCAGGCCGCCGAAGTCGATCTTCCAGCCGATGGCGGCGTAGGGGCCGCTCAGGTGCACGGGGAGCGTCAGGCCCTTGAGCTGCTCCAGCTCGGGACCGCCCTGGCCCTGCAGGGTGGGCACCACTGTGGCTTTCACGGTGTAGTCCAGCCGGTCCTCGGCGAGGTAGATGTCGCCATTGCCGCCCAGGCGCAGCAGCGGTGTCTTGGCGGACAGATCGTCGTTGTGCGCCACGCCGTTGCTGATCTTGAAGCTCGCGCTGAGTTCGGTGAAATCGGTCTTCTCCTGCGCGCCGGCGGTGCCCTCCTGCGCCCCGCCGGTGAGACGGGCCTTGGCGTTGCGCAGCGCCGAGGCAATGTTGATGCCATTGACGGCGCCATCCTGCAGTTGCAGGCCGATGGCGCCGTTGAGCCCCCGCTTGAACTGGCTGATGGTATTGCCGCTGGTGCTGACATTCAGCATGACGTTGCCGCGCCCGTCGACCGGCTGCTGGTCCAGGGCGTCCTTCATCAGGGGGCCGATCTGGATGCCGCGCAAGTCGAGCTTCGCGGCCAGCCGCTGCG
>JAJZUZ010000125.1 GCA_021845965.1 Pseudomonadota bacterium
TCATGGATCAGCTTTGGGTGAGGTAGAGGTGGTCGGACCAGGTGGCCAGCCACTCGGGCCGGTAGGCCACGAAGATGGCGGTCAGCATGCCGGTGGTGATGGCGTCGCCCCAGGCCATGAGCCAGAGCGCGATCCACGAGAGTTCGCTGCCCACGTTGGGCAGGGTGTGGCCGGCCCACAGCGCCAGCACGTTGGCGCCGAACAGGGCCAGCAGGGTACCGAAGAAGGCACGCCCCAGCGTGTAGACCAGCGGGTGGTGCGGCAGGAAACGCCGCTGCAGCGCACCCAGCGCCAGCGCCAGCGTGGCGGGGACCAGGCCCTGCCAGAGCACGAGCCCCAGGGCCTGCGTCGCGCTGGCCGGGCTGATGAGCCAGGTGATGGCGCCGACGAGGCTGAGCACCGGTACGGCCAGGGGCCAGCCCAGGCACAGCGTCACCAGGCAGGCGCCGGACCACTGCAGGTGCAGCGGCAGGGCGTGCCAGAAAGGCACGGCCCACAGCAGCGGCAGCACCGCCAGCGTGGCCAGCAGCGGCGTGAGCAGGCCACTGGGCCGGTCGCGCGAGCCCAGCAGGCGCCAGGGCCGCAGCCACAGCGCGGGCAGCAGCAGGGCCAATGCCAGCAGCGGTTCGAGCAGGGTCATGCGGGGGTGACCTCGGTACGCGGTTCGCCCAGGCTGCGCAGCACGTCACGCACCAGGTGCGCGCGTGCCTTGGGGTCGGGCAGCTCGCGCTCGATGCGCAGCTTTTCGTTGCCGACCAGCTTGATGTGGCGGTTCTTCTGGATCAGCGCGATCACCTTCATGCCGTCGATCGGGGCGTCCTTGCGGAAGGTGATGTTGATGAGCGCCGGGGTGGCATCGACCTTCACCACACCGTAGGGCTGGCTGATGACACGCAGGCGGTGCACATCGATCAGGGTCTGGGCCTGCGGCGGCAGTTTGCCGAAGCGGTCGACCAGTTCCTCCATCAGGGTGTCGATCTGCTCGGTCTTCTTCGCCGTGGCCAGCTTCTTGTAGAAGGACAGGCGCATGTGCACGTCGCCGCAATAGTCGTCGGGCAGCAGGGCGGGGGCGTGCAGGTTGATGTCGGTGGTGGCGCTCATGGGGGCCAGCAGGTCGGGCTCCTTGCCTTCCTTGAGCGATCGCACGGCCTCGGACAGCATCTCGTTGTAGAGCTGGAAGCCTACCTCCAGCATATTGCCGCTCTGGCTCTCGCCCAGCACCTCGCCGGCGCCCCGGATTTCCAGGTCGTGCATGGCGAGGTAGAAGCCCGAGCCCAGCTCCTCCATGGCCTGGATGGCGTCCAGGCGTTGCTCGGCCTGCTTGGTCAGGCCCTCCTTGTCCGGCACCAGCAGGTAGGCATAGGCCTGGTGGTGGCTGCGGCCGACGCGGCCGCGCAGCTGGTGCAGCTGGGCCAGGCCGAACTTGTCGGCGCGGCTGATGACGATGGTGTTGGCCGAGGGCACGTCGATGCCGGTCTCGATGATGGTGGAGCACAGCAGCAGATTGCTGCGCTGGGCCACGAAGTCGCGCATCACCGCCTCCAGCTGGCGCTCGGGCATCTGGCCGTGGGCGACGGCGATGCGCGCCTCGGGCAGCAGTTCCTCCAGCCGCGCCCGGCGGTTCTCGATGGTCTCGACCTCGTTGTGCAGGAAGTAGACCTGGCCGCCGCGTTTCAGTTCGCGCAGCACGGCCTCGCGGATCACGCCCTTGTCTTCGTTGCGCACGAAGGTCTTGATGGCCAGGCGGCGCTGCGGCGCGGTGGCGATGACGGACAGATCGCGCAGGCCTTCCAGCGCCATGCCCAGCGTGCGCGGGATCGGGGTGGCGGTGAGCGTGAGCACGTCCACCTCGGCACGCAGGGCCTTGACGGCCTCCTTGTGGCGCACGCCGAAACGGTGTTCCTCGTCGATGATGAGCAGGCCCAGATTCTTGAACTTCGTGTCCTGGCTGAGCAGCTTGTGCGTGCCGACCACGATGTCCACCGTGCCGTCAGCGATGCCCTTGAGCGCGGCCGTGATTTCCTTGCCGGAGCGGAAGCGGCTCATCTCGGCGATCTTTACCGGCCACTTGGAGAAGCGGTCTACCAGGGTCTGGTAGTGCTGTTCGGCCAGCAGGGTGGTCGGCGCGAGGAAGGCCACCTGGCGCCCCCCGGTGACGGCGACAAAGGCGGCGCGCAGCGCGACCTCGGTCTTGCCGAAGCCCACGTCGCCGCAGACCAGGCGGTCCATCGGGCGCGGGCTCACCATGTCCTGGATCACGGCGTGGATGGCGGCGCGCTGGTCGGCGGTTTCCTCGAAGCCGAAGTCGTTGGCGAACTGCTCGTAGTCGCGCGCCGAGAAGCGGAAGGCGTGGCCCTCGCGCGCCGCGCGGCGGGCGTAGATGTTGAGCAGCTCGGCGGCGGCGTCGCGGATCTGCTGCGCGGCCTTGCGCTTCGTTTTTTCCCACTGGCCGGAACCGAGCTTGTGCAGCGGCGCCTCATCCGCACTGACGCCGGTGTAGCGGCTGATCAGCTGCAGCTGGCTCACGGGCACGTAGAGCACGGCATTGTCGGCGTATTCGAGGTGCAGGAATTCCTGCGTTTCCTGCGTGCCGTCGGCGCGTGTGGCCACGCTCATGTTGACCAGGCCGCGGTAGCGCCCGATGCCGTGGTTGGCGTGCACCACGGGGTCGCCGACGTTGAGCTCGGACAGGTCCTTGATCAGCGCCTCGACGTCGCTGACCTGCTCCTGCTTCTTGCGCCGGCGCGTGCTGGGGCCGGCGGCGAAGAGCTCGGTCTCGGTGACGAAGTCCAGTGCCTCCTCGGTCCAGGCAAAGCCGCTGGCCAGGGCGGCGGTGGCGATGCCCAGCTTCTCCTCGCTGCCCTGGAACTCGGCCAGCGAATCGAAGGCCGGCGGCTGCAGGCCGCTGGCGCGCAGGAAGTCCAGCAGGCTCTCACGCCGGCCTTCGCTCTCGGCCAGCAGCAGCACGCGGTGCTGGGTGTTGCGCACATGGTCCTTGAGGCGGGCCAGCGGGTCCTCGGCGCCGCGCACCACGGTCAGTTCGGGCAGGGGCGTGAACTCCACCAGTTCCTCGCCGCTGCCGGGTCGGAGCGCCAGCTGCGCATGGGCATTGGCCTGCGTGAAGAACTGCTCGATCGCGAGGAACAGGTGCTCGGGTGCCATCGGGGGGCGCTCGGGCTCGCCCTGGGCCAGGCGGAAGCGCTCCTTCGTGTCCTGCCAGAAGCGCTGCAGCGCGGGCTCCAGCTCGCCGTGCAGGACCAGTGTGGCCGCTTTGTCCGTGCCGGCGCCGAGGTAGTCGAAGACGGTGGCCGTGTCCTCGAAGAACAAGGGCAGGTAGTACTCGATGCCGGCCGTGGCTACGCCCACGCCGATGTCCTTGTACAGGCGGCTCTTGGTCGGGTCGCCTTCCAGCAACTCGCGCCAGCGCTGGCGGAACAGCTTGCGCGAGTCCTCGTCCATGGGGAACTCGCGCCCGGGCAGCAGGCGCACCTCGGGCACGGGGTAGAGGCTGCGCTGGCTGTCGGGGTCGAAGGTGCGGATGGAATCGACCTCGTTGTCGAACAGGTCCACCCGGTAGGGCACGGGCGAGCCCATGGGGTAGAGGTCGATCAGGCCGCCGCGCACCGCGTACTCGCCCGGGCTCACGACCTGCGTGACGTGGTTGTAGCCGGCCAGCACCAGTTGGGAACGCAGCTGTGCCTCGTCGAGCTTCTGCCCGGTCTTGAAGGCAAAGGTGTGGGCTGCAAGGAAGGACGGCGGCGCCAGCCGGTACAGGGCCGTGGTGGCGGGGATCAGCACCACGTCGGTGGTGTCCTCGGGCTTGCCGCGGCCGTGGTTGTACAAGCGCCAGAGCGTGGCCAGGCGCTCGCTGATCAGGTCCTGGTGCGGCGAGAAGGTGTCGTAGGGCAGGGTTTCCCAGTCGGGAAACAGGGCGCAGCGCAGCTCCGGGTCGAAGAAGGCGAGTTCGTCGATCAGGCGCTGGGCATCGGTGGCGTCGGCGCAGACGATGGCCAGCAGGCGGCCGCCCTCGCGCTCGCGCGCGGCCAGGCGGGCCAGCAGCAGGGCATCGGCAGAGCCGGCCGGACGGGGCAGCGTGTAGCGCTTGCCGGTCTGCAGCTTGGGAAGATCCATCGGGTTCTGAAAACGCAAAAACCCCCTGCGCGCTTCGCGGGGGGTGGGGCCCTGATTCTAATGGAGCAGGCCCTAGAATCGCAGCCAGCCCATGACTGACAAGCATCCCTCCCCGAGCGCCCGTTGCTGGGCCTTGATCCCCTGTGCCGGCAGCGGCTCGCGCGCCGGCGCCGCCGGTCCCAAGCAGTACCAGCCGGTGGCCGGGCAGCCCATGGTGCGGCACACGCTGGCGGCGTTTGCGGCCCTGCCGCGCATCGAGCGCACGCTGGTGGTGGTGACGCCGGGCGATCGTTTCCTGCAACCCGACGCATCCTCTTCCTGGGTGGTGGCCGATTGCGGCGGCAGCACGCGCGCGGCCAGTGTCGGCAACGGCCTGGCCGCCTTGCGCCGCCTGGGCGCGCAGGAGCAGGACTGGGTGCTGGTGCATGACGCCGCGCGCTGCCTGGTGACGCCGCAACAGATCGAGCAGCTGATCGCGGCCTGCGAGCATGACGCGGTGGGCGGGCTGCTGGCGCTCAAGCTGCCTGACACCCTCAAGCAGGAGCAGGACGGGCGTGTGGCCGCCACGCTGGAGCGCGGCGACAAGTGGCTGGCGCAGACGCCGCAGATGTTCCGCCTGGGCCTTTTGCAGCGCGCCTTGCAGCAAGCCGGCGCGCAGGTCACCGACGAATCCTCTGCCGTTGAGGCACTGGGCCTGGCGCCGCGCCTCGTCAGCGGCAGCGCACAGAATTTCAAGGTGACCTATCCCGAGGATTTCGCGCTCGCCGAAGCGGTGCTGACGGCGAGAAGGAGCAAGACATGAGCATCCCGTTCCAGATGCGGGTGGGCGAAGGCTGGGACGTGCACGCCCTGGTGGAGGGGCGCAAGCTCATCCTCGGCGGCATCGAGATTCCTTATGAAAAAGGCCTGCTCGGCCATTCGGATGCCGATGCCTTGCTGCACGCCATCACCGACGCCTTGCTGGGCGCGGCCGGCCTGGGTGACATCGGCCGTCATTTCCCGGACACCGACGCGCGCTTCAAGGGCGCCGATTCCGCCGTGCTGCTGGCCGAAGCCGCCGCGCGCGTGCGCGCCCAGGGCTGGCAGATCGGCAACCTGGACAGCACCATCGTCGCCCAGGCGCCCAAGATGGCGCCGCATATTGGCGCCATGCGCGAGCGCATCGCCGCCGTGCTGGGCCTGACACCGGACCAGGTGAACGTGAAAGCCAAGACGGCCGAGAAGCTGGGGCCGGTCGGTGAGGGCCGCAGCATCGAGGCGCGCGCCGTCGTGCTGCTGGTGCGCCCCTGAATCAGGCCTTGGGTGCCTGCTGCAGCTGGATGCGGGTGGACAGCCCGCCCGAGGTGCTGTTGCCGATGCCGAAGCGCCCACCCATGCGGCGCACCGTCTTTTCCACGATGGACAGTCCCAGGCCGGCGCCGGTGGCCGCCGTGCGTGCGGCGTCACCGCGGTAGAAGGGCTTGGTCAGGTTGGGCAGGTGCTCGGGGGCGACGCCCGGGCCGTGGTCGCGCAGGCGGATCTGCACCCAGTCATCACGCGCGCGCGTGCTGATGTCCACGGTCGTGATGCCGGTCTCCGGCGTCTTGCCGTAGCGGCGGGCGTTTTCCACCAGATTGGAGATCACGCGGCCCAGTTCCACGGCGTCGGCCATCACGAAGACGTCGTCCTGCAGGTCCAGGTTGAACTTCATGTCGGCGCGGTCCTTGAAGGCGAACAGGCTGGTGCGCACGACCTCCTTCAGGTTGACCGACGTCAGGCGCACGTGGTCCGGACGCGCGTAGTCGAGGAACTTGTCGATGATGGCATCGAGCTGCTCCAGGTCGGCCACCATGTGGGCCTGCGCGTCGGGGTCGGCCACGCTCATCTCGGTTTCCAGCCGCAGGCGGGCCAGCGGCGTGCGCAGGTCGTGCGAGATGCCGGCGAGCATGACGGCGCGGTCCTGCTCGATCTTGGCCAGGCGCTGCGCCATGCGGTTGAAGCCGATATTGACCTGGCGGATCTCCGTGGTCGGCACACGCTCGTTCAGGCGGCTGGCGGCGAAGTCGCCCTCGCGGATGCGGCTGGCGGCAAAGGAAAGCTGCTTGAGCGGGCGGTTGATCAGGCGCGCGATGATGGCCGCGCCGGCCAGCGAGAGCAGGGCGCCGGTGGTGAGCCAGATCATCCAGGTCTTGTTGGCCGTCTGGTTGAAGCGCGAGCGGTCGGTGTGCAGCCAGTAGGTGTCGCGGTCGATCAGGAAACCCACCCACAGCCCCGGCTTGCCGTTCACGCTCTGCGCCACCACCGTGCCCGGTCCCAGGCGGGCCACCAGTTCCTGGCTGATGCGCCGGCTCAGGGTGTCGCTGTCGAAGGGCTCGAAGCGGTCGCCCGGCTCGCGCGGCATGACGCGCACACCCTCCTGGTCGGTCATGGTCTTGATGAGCGAGACGCGCATGATGGCGTCGGAGTGCACCAGCGCGGCGCGGCTGAGGTTGACCAGCGAGGCGATCTGCTGCGCCGTCTGGATGGCGCGCGGCTCGAATTCCAGCGCCCGCAGCGTCTGCAGCCAGGCCAGGATGCTGCCGAACAGCAGCAGCGCCAGCAGGAAGAAGGTACGCCAGAAAAGGCTCAGGCCGGTGTGCTCGCGCGGCTCGCTTTCCAGGTCGGCCGGCGTGGTTTCCATCGGCCCGGCGACCGAGGGCCGGCCGGCTGACTGGCTCTCAATCAGGGACGATTGCCAGCGGCTGGCGTGCTGCCGCGCATTCATGGGCCGTGGCCAGATC
>JAJZUZ010000126.1 GCA_021845965.1 Pseudomonadota bacterium
ACGAACCCAGCATCGGCCTGCACCAGCGCGACAACGACCGCCTGATCTCGACGCTGCAACACCTGCGCGACATCGGCAACAGTGTGCTGGTGGTGGAGCACGACGAGGACATGATGCGTGCGGCGGATCACCTGATCGACATGGGACCGGGTGCCGGCGTGCACGGCGGGCGGGTGGTGGCGCAGGGCAGCTACGACGAGGTCAAGGCCAACCCGGACTCGCTGACCGGCCAGTACCTGGCGCGCAGGCGCCAGATCCCGGTCCCGGGCGCGCGCACGCCGTTGCGGGAGGAACGGTTGCGTATTGTCGGCGCCAGCGGCAACAACCTGAAAGACGTCAGCGTGGATATTCCGGTGGGCCTGTTCACCTGCGTCACTGGAGTGTCGGGCTCCGGCAAGTCCACCCTGGTGAACGATACCTTGTACAAGGCGGTGGCGCGCGAGCTGTACCGTGCCCATGACGAGCCGGCGTCAGTGCAGGAAATCGAGGGCATTGAGCACTTCGACAAGGTCATCAACGTCGACCAGTCGCCCATCGGTCGCACGCCGCGCTCCAACCCCGCCACCTACACGGGGCTGTTCACCGCCATCCGAGAGCTGATGGCCGAGGTGCCCACGGCACGCGAACGCGGCTACGGGCCGGGTCGCTTTTCCTTCAACGTCGCCGGTGGCCGCTGCGAGGCCTGCCAGGGCGACGGCATGGTCAAGGTGGAGATGCACTTTCTGCCGGACGTCTATGTACCCTGCGACGTCTGCCACGGCGCGCGCTACAACCGCGAGACCCTGGAGGTGCAGTACAAGGGCAAGAACATCGCCCAGGTGCTGGACCTCACGGTGGAGGCCGCCTACGATTTCTTCAGCGCCGTGCCCACCATCGCGCGCAAGCTGCAGACGCTGCTGGACGTGGGGCTGTCCTACGTGAAGCTGGGCCAGTCGGCCACCACGCTGTCCGGCGGCGAGGCGCAGCGCGTGAAGCTGGCGCTGGAACTCTCCAAGCGCGACACCGGGCGCACGCTCTACATCCTGGACGAGCCGACCACCGGCCTGCACTTTGCCGACATCGACCTGCTGCTCAAGGTGCTGCACCAGTTGCGCGACGCCGGCAACACCATCGTCGTGATCGAGCACAACCTGGACGTCATCAAGACGGCCGACTGGCTGATCGACATGGGGCCGGAAGGCGGGGCCGGCGGCGGCACGGTGGTGGTTGCCGGGACACCGGAGGACCTCGCCGCCCACCCGACCAGCCATACCGGCCGCTACCTGCGCCAGTACCTCTAGTTCGCTGGCGCGTGTCAGCACGCCCCTGGACTAGGGGGAAACCCTGTCGATAATGACCACAATGGCAAGACACTCGGCTTGCTCCTAGTATGCATTTGTCCAAATACTTCCAGGAGACCCGCCGTGAAATTGAAGCACCTGCTCGCGTCTTCGCTGCTGGCTTGGGGGCTGAGCGCCCAGGCCGCACCCATGGTCATCAAGTTCAGCCACGTCGTGGCCGACAGCACACCCAAGGGACAGGCGGCGCTGAAGTTCAAGGAACTGGCCGAAAAGAAGCTGCCCGGCAAGGTGGAGGTCCAGGTCTTTCCCAACAGCCAGCTCTTCGGGGACGGCAAGGAAATGGAGGCGCTGGCGCTGGGCGACGTTCAGATCATCGCGCCCTCGCTGTCCAAGTTCGGCAAGTACACCAAGAAGCTGCAGGTGTTCGACCTGCCCTTCCTGTTCAAGGACATCCAGGCGGTGGACCGCTTCCAGCACAGCAAGGCCGGGGAGGCACTGCTGCACTCCATGGAGAAGAAGGGCATCACCGGCCTGGGCTACCTGCACAACGGCATGAAGCAGCTCTCGGCCAACAAGCCGCTGGGCAATCCGTCGGACGCCAAGGGTCTGAAGTTCCGCATCCAGCAGTCCGACGTGCTCGAGGCGCAGTTCCGCGCGGTGGGTGCGAATCCGCAGAAGCTGGCCTTCTCGGAGGTCTACCAGGCGCTGCAGACCGGCGTGGTGGACGGCCAGGAGAACACCTGGTCCAACATCTACAGCAAGAAGTTCTATGAGGTGCAGCAGTACATCATGGAGAGCAACCATGGTCTGGTCGACTACATGGTGATCGTCAACAGCAAGTGGTGGAACGGCCTGCCGGCCGACATCCGCAAGGGGCTGAGCGAAGCGATGAGCGAGGCGATCAAGTTCGGCAATGACGCGGCGTTCAATGAGGCGGCCGCGTTCCGCGAAAAAGTCATCGCCGCGCACAAGGCGCGCGTGCTGCCCATGAACAAGGATCACCTCGATGCCTGGCGCACGGCGATGAAGCCGGTATGGAAGCAATTTGAGGGTGAGATCGGCCCCGACCTGATCCAGGATGCCCAGAAAGCCAACAACTGAGCGGCCGCCCCGCCGCACGATCGCACAACCCCGGCTCGCCCGGGGTTTTTTTGGACAGTCCCATGAAGATACTTGACCGCCTTGAGGAATGGATCATCTCGCTCATGCTGCTGGCCATGACCGCGTTGGCGTTCATGCAGGTCGTGCGACGGTATGTCTTCAATGCCGGCTTCTCCTGGACGCTGGAGCTCATCACGGTGCTCTTTGCCTGCATGATCTTTGTCGGCATCTCCTACGGCGTGCGCGTCGGCTCGCACATCGGCGTGGATGCGCTGGTGCGCCTGCTGCCCGCGCGCCAGCGGCGCTGGGTCTCGCTGCTGGCGGTGGTACTGTGTCTGGTGTACGTGGGTTTCGTGCTGTATGGGTCCACGATCTACGTCAGCAAGATGATGGACATCGGCGTGGAGCTGGACGACTTGCCCATCGAACGCTGGAAGGTTCTGCTGGTCATGCCCGTCGGCTACGTTCTGGTGGGCTTGCGCTTCCTGCAGATCCTCTACAGCCTGGCGACCGGCAAATCCATGAGCCTGCATCTCGCCGACGAAGCGGCCGATGCGCTGAAGATGAAGGCTGAGGAGGGCGGCGCATGAATACCGCGGTGCTGTTCGCCAGCCTGTTCCTCTTCATGGCCATCGGCATGCCGGTGGCCATCAGCCTGGGCCTCTCCAGCCTGATCACGATCGCCTTCTTCTCGGATGACTCGCTCGCCTCGATGTCGATCAAGCTTTTCGAGACGAGCGAGCACTACACGCTGCTGGCGATACCCTTCTTCGTGCTCGCCGGCAACCTGATGTCCACCGGGGGCGTGGCCCGGCGCATGGTGCGCTTTGCGATCGCGGCCGTTGGGCATCTGCGGGGTGGTCTGGCCATCGCCTCCGTGCTGGCCTGCATGCTTTTTGCCGCGGTCTCGGGCTCCAGCCCGGCCACCGTGGTGGCGATCGGCTCCATCGTGATCGCCGGCATGGTGCGCAACGGTTATACGCAGGAGTTCGCGACGGGCGTGATCTGCAATGCCGGCACCCTGGGCATCCTGATCCCCCCGTCCATCGTGATGGTGGTCTATGCGGCGGTGACCGAGGTATCGGTGGGGCGCCTGTTCATGGCTGGCGTGGTGCCCGGCATCGTGCTGGGGCTGATGCTGATGGTGGCCGTCTGGTGGCGCGCCGGCAAGCTGCAGCTGGCCCCGCCCGCGCGGGCCAGCCTGGGCGAGGTGGCGCGCGCCTTGCGCGAGTCACTCTGGGGGCTGGCGCTGCTGGTCATCATCATGGGCGGCATCTACGGCGGCGTGTTCACGCCCACGGAGGCCGCGGCGGTCTCGGCCGTCTACGCGCTTGTGGTGGCGGTGTTCATCTACCGCGACCTGAACTGGCGCCAGCTGCCCGAGGTGTTTCTCGAGTCGGCCAAGACCACAGTGATGCTCATGTTCATCGTGGCCAATGCGCTGCTGTTCGCCCACGTGCTGACTACGGAGCGCATTCCCCAGACCATTGCGGAGCACATCGTGGCAGTGGGCATGTCCCCGGCCATGTTCCTGTTGGTGGCGAACCTGATCCTGCTCGTGGCCGGCAATTTCATGGAGCCCACCGGGATCATCCTCATCCTGGCACCCATCCTGTTCCCGATCTCGCAGCGGCTTGGGATCGATCCGATCCACCTCGGCGTGGTGATGGTTGTGAACATGGAGATCGGGATGGTGACGCCGCCGGTCGGCCTGAACCTGTTCGTGGCCAGCGGCATCACGGGCATGAACCTGCTACAGGTTACCCGCGCGGCCTTGCCCTGGCTGGCCGTGTTGCTGCTGTTCCTCGCCCTTGTCACCTACGTTCCCTGGCTCAGCCTGGTGTTGCCGAATCTGGTGTTCGGCTCGTAGTAAGAACCGCGGCCCGTCTAGGCGGGCCGCGGTATGCGCGAAGAGGGCGCCTCAGCGACCGTTGATGTCCTGGATCGCGTCCATCACCATGGAGGTGCCGACGGCGATCAACAGAATGTCGCTGGCAACACGGACGAACTCGTAGCCCGCCGGCGGCGTGCCCAGCCGTACGCGCACCTGCGGCTCCACCGGGTAATAGGCGACGTCGCGCGGCAGCGGACGGCCCATGACCCATTTGCGCGCCTGGCCGGGCGGCAGGCAGCCGTTGTGCTTCTTGGCCAGACCCGGGGGACAGTGACCGCCACGGTATTCCTCACGGTAGTAGTCGCGCGCGGCGTCACGCTGGCGGTCGCCAAAGTAACCGCCGATATTGATCTGGACCTGGGGGCCGGCGCGGTAATCGCCGCGACGGTCGTAGCGGTCCTCGTCACGGTGCTCGCGGCGATCCCGGCGGTCGTCATCCCGATCGTCGCCACGGCGCTCATGGCGATCGCCGTCGCCACCCCGGCCGGCCCATTCGGGACGGTCGGCCATCGCGCCCGCGGCGCCCAGCAACATCGAGGCCGTGACCAGGTACAACGGCAGTTTCTTCAGCTTCAATCTCATGGCTCTTTCCTCGGCGGCCCCGGCCGCGCACTGTTGAAGTGAGGGATTTTGCCTGCTGCGCGCTACGCCAGCATGGTGCTGCAACGTTTTGTTGCAAGCTGGACGGATCAGGCCCGCGCTGCGTGAAGGATGTCACGCGTCTGCAGCGCGACACGGCGGGCGGCAGGCGCGTAATCCGCATCCGCCGAGGCATACAGGATGGCACGTGAGGAATTGACAACGATGGGGGCCGTGGTCTGTCGCGCAGAGCCGCGCCAGCCGGCCTTCACGGTCGCGACGGCATCACCCCCTTGTGCGCCGACCCCCGGTATCAGCAAGGGCACGGTGGGTGCCACCGCTCGCACGCGCTCGATTTCGGCCGGATAGGTGGCGCCGACCACCAGGCCGAGCTGGCCATTGAGGTTCCACGGCCCTTGCGCCAGTTGCGCGATGTGTTCGTAAAGGAGCGGCTCGCCCGGCACACTGGCCAGGCGCTGAGCCTGCAGGTCGTCGCCGCCCGGGTTGGAAGTGCGGCACAGCAGGAAGGCGCCCTTGCCGTGGTACTTCAGATAAGGCTGGACCGAATCAAAGCCCATGAAGGGTGAGAGCGTCACGGCGTCGGCGCCGTAGCGCTCGAAGGCCTCCTTGGCGTACTGCTCGGCGGTGCTGCCGATGTCGCCACGCTTGGCGTCCAGGATGACCGGCACCTGCGGCGCGATCTTGCGCATGTGCGCCATCAGCTTTTCCAGCTGGTCTTCGGCGCGGTGCGCGGCGAAGTAGGCGATCTGCGGCTTGAAGGCAATGACCAGGTCGGCCGTGGCTTCGACGATGGATGCGCAGAAATCGTAGATCTTGCTGGCGTCGCCCTTCATGGTGCCGGGAAACTTGGCCGGCTCCGGGTCCAGGCCCACGCAGAGCATGGATTGGTTTTGCCGCTCGGCGGCACGCAGCATGTCAAGAAAGGTCATGCTCGTATTGTAAGAAGGGCCCGCTGTGCGGGCCCTTGGGCGGGGTCAGAGGTCCAGCACCAGTTGCGGCGTCTTGCTGCGCGAGCAGCAGGGCAGGAACTGGTCGTTGGCCGCCTGCTCCTCGGGTGTGAGGTAGCTGTCCTTGTGGTCCGGCACGCCTTCGAGCACGCGCGTGAGGCAGGTGCCGCACACGCCCTGCTCACAGGACATCAGGATCTCCACACCGGCCTCGGCCAGGGCCTGGGTTACCGTCTTGTCCTTGGGCACCATCACGATGCGGCCGGAGCTGGCGAGCTTGATCTCGAAGCTGGCATCGCTGTCGGACTTGGCCACTCCGGCGCCAAAGAACTCGAAGTGCAGCTGCGGCTCGGGCCAGCCCTGCGCGCGCGCTGTGCCCAGCACGGCGTCCATGAAGCCCTTGGGGCCGCAGACATAGAGATGCGTCCCCGCTTCGGGTTTTGCAAGCAGTCGGGCCAGGTCCAGTTTCTGGTCGGCGGGGCCGTCGTCGAAGTGGAACTGCACCCGCGCCGCGAAGCTGGCGGCGTCGATGCGCGCGCGAAAGGCGGTACGCGCGGGCGTGCGCGCGGCGTAGTGCATCTCGAATTCCGCGCCCGTGATCGCCAGACGCTCGGCCATGCACAGGATGGGCGTCACGCCGATGCCGCCTGCCAGCAGCAGACTCTTCTTCGCCTCGTGCGCCAGGCCGAAGTGATTGCGCGGCGCGCTGATGGTCAGCACGTCGCCTTGCTTGACCAGCTCGTGCACGGCCTGTGAGCCGCCGCGCGAGGCCGGGTCGCGCAGCACGCCGATCAGGTAGCGGTGCGTTTCCTGCGGGTCATTGCACAGCGAGTACTGGCGCGTGATGTTGTTGGGCAGATGAATGTCCACATGCGACCCGGCGGAGAAGGCGGGCAGTGCCTTGCCGTCCGTCGCCACCAGTTCCAGTGTGACGATGTCCTCGGCCTCCACGGCCTTGCGCGCCACGCGCACCTGCAGGGTCTGGGCAGAGCTCATGGAAATCCTCAGGCGGCCTTGGGCAGGGCGGCGGCCTGCTCGGCCGCGATGAGGCGGTC
>JAJZUZ010000127.1 GCA_021845965.1 Pseudomonadota bacterium
CTGAACCACTACCCCAAGGTCCTGAGCGGCGGTGAGCAGCAGCGCGTGGCGCTGGCGCGCGCCTTCGTCGTGCACCCGGCCGTGCTGCTGGCCGACGAGCCCACCGGCAGCCTGGACTACGCGACGGGCGAGACGGTGATGGAGCTGATGTTTGCGCTCAACCGCGAGCAGGGCACGACGCTGGTGCTGGTGACGCACGACCCGGGCATTGCGCAGAGGTGCGAGCGGCGGATCACGATTGAGGCGGGTAGGGCGAGCGGATGAAGCGGGGTGTGCGGTTACTCAAATGTTGCTTCTCGAAGCGTGGCGTTAAAGAAGTTGTACATGAGCTCCACAGCGTCCTTTGCATCAGCCTCGATGATCGCGTGCGGATGACGTTTTTCTTCCCGAATTCTTATGCCAAGCGCATGATGGTGGCCTTCATCTTTCAGGTGAGCGAAGGGATTGCGACGAAGGCCTAAACGTCTTGCACGCTCAAGCCAATCTGGTGGAAAGACTTTGTTTGCGCCTGCAATTTCAAGGATTCTGCTGAATTTTGGACTTGACTGTTTTGGGCTTAGTTGGATATGTCCAAGGAGATTCAACTCCTCCACGATGCAATGTTCAATGCAGGCCATCGCTGTAATGAGCGAAGCAACGAAGTGCCCGCCAATAAACGTTTCTCTTGCTTCTTGTAGCAAATGCAGCGTCTCGGGTCTACCTATGACCACGGGTAGCGTCGGGCTGTGCAGCGAAAGCCACTCGATTCTTTCGGCGCGCGCTTGACGAGTCGTGGAGTCGAATTTCTCCAACGCCTGAAGCAATTTTTCTCGATTGGACGCGTCTTTGGTACTCATAACCGGCCTGCGGTAAGTGGTGTCACCAAACTTGCGGATTAATGTGACGATTGCGATTCAGCTTAAATCGATTCTAGGGCTTAGAGGCGTGCTGACCTGTTTCCTGCGTGAAGATGCCACGTCGCTCAGAACCGGCGAGTTCGATGCCATGCTGGGATAATCCCCCCATGTCCTCCCCCAAAGTCCTGTTCGGCTTCCACGCCGTGGGCGTGCGCCTGAAGACGGCGCCCGCTTCCATCATCGAGATCTACTACGAGCCCACGCGGCGCGATGCGCGCATGCGCCAGTTCCTGGAAAAGGCCAAGGAGGCGGGCGCGCGGCTGATCGAGGCCGATGGCCTGCGCCTGGCCAAGCTGGCGGGTAGCCATGGCCACCAGGGGGTGTGTGCCCGGGTGCAGCCGATCGAGCAGGTGCATTCACTCGATGATCTGCTGGATTCGCTGACGGAGCCGCCACTCTTGCTGGTGCTTGACGGCGTGACCGACCCCCACAACCTGGGCGCGTGCCTGCGCGTGGCAGACGGCGCCGGCGCGCACGCGGTGATCGCGCCCAAGGACCATGCGGTGGGCATCAACGCCACGGTGGCCAAGGTGGCCAGCGGGGCGGCCGAGACGATACCCTACTTCATGGTGACCAACCTGGCGCGCACGCTGAATGAACTCAAGGAGCGCAACATCTGGATCACCGGCACCAGCGACGATGCGCCCAAGACGCTCTACCAGGTGGACCTCAAGGGCCCGACGGCGCTGGTGCTAGGCGCCGAGGGGCAGGGCATGCGCCAGCTGACGCGCAAGACCTGCGACGAGCTGGTGAGCATCCCGATGAAGGGTGGGGTGGAGAGCCTGAATGTCTCCGTGGCCAGTGGTGTTTGCTTGTATGAGGCCCTGCGTCAACGCGGCGGCTGAAAACCCGCGAATAAATCTGCTGCACGAACCGATCGCCGCATTGGGCGGTGCTCGGAATCCTCCCCTACCTGAAGTACGTTCCGGTTCCTGCGCTCCGCCCGCCGTGCGCTCGGGCCGCTCGCTACGATTTCTTCGCGAGTCCCCACTGAATCCGCCAAACAAAACGGCCCTCGCGAGGGCCGTTTTCGCTTCCAGACTATCCTGCTCAGGCCGTGACGTCGAGCACGGTGCCGCTGAGCTGGCTCAGGGTGTTGATGCGCTTGCGGGTGTTGCCCGTGCTGCCTTCATCGGCGCGCGGCGGCTGGCTTTCCAGGCCGCGTACCTTGTCGTCGGCGCGGGCCGAGTCCTGGCGGGCCACCTGGGCCTGCTGCTCCAGTTGGGCCACGCGGTCCTGCGCCTGCGCGGCATCCCGGCGCGCCTGCTGCAGCTGCGCCTGGTACTGGTTCAGCCGGGCCTGCACGCCCGGTGAACGGCTGGTGACGGAGCCGAGGCCCAGCATGATGCTTGGCCGGTCAGGCCTTGACGTTGAGGAGGCGCCCGGTGGTCTGGCCCTGGGTGTTCACCACAGGCTCCTTGGGGCGGTTCTGCTGGGCGCGCTGCTGTTGCTGCTCCTGCTCAGCGCGGTATTCCTGTGCGCGGTTGCGCTCGGGAGTGCGCGCCTTGGGCGGAGGCGGGGCAACGCTCTGGGTGGCGGAGGTGACGGCCATGGGGACTCCGGGATTGCTGTTGCCCAAATCTTAATCAGGCCGCGGGGGCTGTCAACCGGCATCCGCCGGGCGGTTCGGGTACTCGGATGGGTCACATGCGCGTGGCATGATGGCCGCCGTTCCCACCCCCAGGACCGTTTCCATGCCCGCCCATCCTCTGGACCGCCGCGACTGGCTGCGCCTGGCCGCGGCTGCGGCCAGCACGCTCTGGCTGCCGCGCAGCGCCTGGAGCCTGGCGCGCCTGCAGCACGACCCTTTTGCGCTCGGCGTGGCCAGCGGCGCGCCGACGCACGATTCCGTGATGCTGTGGACACGCCTGCAGTTCGAGGGGCCGCAGCCGGCCGCGTTCACGCTGCGCTGGGAACTGGCGCACGACGAGGGGTTCACGCGCATCGCGCGCAGCGGCCAGGTCCAGGCGCTGCCGGCGCTGGCGCACGCCGTGCACGCCGAGGTCGGCGGCCTGGAGCCCGAACGCTGGTATTTCTACCGCTTCATGCTGGGCGAGGCGGTGAGTCCGGTGGGGCGCACGCGCACCCTGCCGCGGCCCGATGCCGACCCCCGGTCGCTGCGCCTGGCGTACGCCTCCTGCCAGCGCTGGGAGCACGGCCATTACGCCGCCTGGCGCGACCTGCGGGCGCAGCAGCCGGATCTGGTGCTCTTCCTCGGCGACTACATCTACGAATACCCCGGCGCGCTGAATGCCGTGCGTGGCGTCACCGGCGGCGTGGCGCTGACCCTGGACGACTACCGCCAGCGCTACGCCCTCTACCGCAGCGACCCCGATCTGCGCGCCATGCACGCCGCCTGCCCCTGGCTGATCACCTGGGATGACCATGAGGTGCAAAACGACTACGCCGGCCTGCATGAGGGCAATGGCCTGCCGCTGCTCGGATCGACCACCGATTTCCCGGCGCGCCGCGCGGCGGCCTACCAGGCCTGGTACGAGCACATGCCGGTGCGGGCGTCGGTGCTGACGCAGGGCATGGCCGGCCTGGCGTCCGGGGCCGAGATGCGCATCTACCAGCAGCTGCCGTTTGGCCGCCTGGCCACGCTCTACCTGCTCGACGGCCGCCAGTACCGCGACCGCCAGCCCTGCCCGCAGGACGGCCGGCCCGGCGGCCGTGTGGTGGACCCCGCCAGCTGTGCCGAATGGGCCGAGGGCGGGCGCAGCTACCTGGGCGTGGCGCAGGAGCAATGGCTGGACGCCGCACTGGCCCGGTCGGCCGGGCGCTGGAACGTGATCGGCCAGCAGACGCTGTTTGGCGCGCGCGATGCCCGCCCCGGCCCGGGTGAGCGCTACTGGAACGACGGCTGGGACGGCTATGCCGCGGCACGGCGGCGCCTGACCGATGCGCTGCAGCGCCACCGCGTCGGCAACCCGGTCCTGCTGGGCGGCGACGTGCACGAGAACTGGGTGGGTCACGTCAAGGCCGACTACGCCGATGTGCGCAGCGCCAGCGTGGGGGTGGAGTTCTGCGGTACCAGCATCAGCTCGCGCTCCAACGGCGCCGACAAGGCGGCCGAGCGCCTGGCGGAGAACCCGCACTTCGTCTTCGGTGATGCGCAGTACCGGGGTTATGGCCTGGCCGAATTCACGCCCGCCGGCCTCACGACCACGCTGCGCGCCGTGCGCGACGCGACGCGGGCCGACTCGGAGGTGTTCACGCTGGCGCGTTTTGCGGTGGCCGCGGGACAGGCGCGGATAGAGCGGCAATAATCGCCCCTTTGCCGAAAAAACGACGAGATGAAGAGATCCCTCTGCCTGCTGGCGCTGTGTGTGGCGTCAGCAGCGTGGTCGCAGGACGCCGCACCGGTTCCTGCTGTTGCCGCCAGTGCCCCCCAGACGACTTCCGATACCACCGCAGCGCCCGCGCCCTTGAGCGCGCCGGAGCCGACGCCGCTGGCCGCGCCGGCCGTGACCCCCGTGGTGAGCCCGGAACCGGAGCCCACGCCGCCCGCGCCCGCGACACCGGCCCCACCCGCGCAGACCGTGCCGACCGTCGCACCGGCGTCGCCGGCGCCGATCCCGGCGCTGGTGCCGGCCGGCCGCTGGGACGGTGACTTCAGTGCCAGCCTGAGCCTGGCCGAGGGCAGCACCAAGAGCATGAGCGTGCAGCTGGGCCTGGACGCCACCTACCAGCGTCCCGATGACAAGCTCACGCTTTCCGGCCAGTACCTGGAGAGCCGCTCGCGCACGGTGAGCGATGGCGTGGTCACTGACAGCGTCACGGCGCTGAAGTGGCGAGCGGGCGGGCGCTACGACCGCAACCTCAACCCGAGCGACTTCGGTTTCGTCGGCCTGGATTTCAGCCACGACGAATTGCAGCAGCTGCGACTGCGCAGCGAGCCCAGCATCGGCCTGGGCCGGCACCTGGTGCGCGAGCGCGATGACCAGTGGGACGTCTACGCCGGTCTGACCTGGCGCGAGGACTACTACTACGAGCCCGGGGTGGAGATCAACGGTCAGCAGCGCACGCGCTACGACAGCGTGGACACCCTGTTGGGCGAGGAGTCGACGCACCAGCTGGCCGAGCAGCTGCGCTTCAAGCAGAAGTTCGTGCTCTACCCGGGCCTGCTCAGCACGCAGGGCACGCGCGCCATGTTCGACGCCGGCCTGCGGGTGGATCTCAACAAGACCTTGAGCCTGAGCGTCAAGCTGCAGGCCCGCTATGACGCCTGGGCGCCGGCGGAAAAGGTGGACGTGCTGCTGCTGACCGGCCTGAGCGTCAAGTTCCGGGATTGATCACAGGTGCTGCGCCAGCCACAGGCGCAGCCGCATGCCGGCTTCGGTGGTGTAGCCCACCGCCGCGTAGCGGATCCGGCCCTCGGCGTCGAGCACGATGAAGGCCGGTACCGCATTCAGGCCATAGCGTGCCGTGATGTCGCCGTCGGCATCGTTCACGCTGGTCCAGGGCAGGGCGCGTTGCCGCAGCACGGCGGCCACATGGCTGGGCGTGCCGGAACGCATGGCGATGGCCAGCACGGGCCAGTCCTGCTGCACGGCGCTGACGCTGCCTTCCTCCAGCTTGCAGATCGGGCACCAGTCGGCCCAGAAGTGCAGGGCGACCGCGCGCCCCGGATGAAGCGCGCGCCACGCGTCCAGCGCGAGCACGGCGCCGTCAGGAGCGCCGGCCCGCGCTGCGCTGAAAGCCGGTGCCGGGCCGGAAGGGATGTGGCGTGTCTGCCAGGCGTTGACGCCCCAGGCCGCGGCGACCAGGAGCAGCAGCGTCAGCGCGTGCGAGCGCCAGTTGCGCAGCCAGGCCAACACGCGGGCGCGCAGGCGGGCCGCCAGCGGCGCGAGCCGGCTCACCGCAGGATTTCCAGCAGGCGATCCAGGCCGCCGTTGTTGATGGCCACCATGGCCTGCTCGCGCACCTTGGGTTTGGCGTGGTAGGCCACCGAGAGGCCCGCCTCGCCCATCATGGGCAGGTCGTTGGCGCCGTCGCCCATGGCAATGGCTTGCCGGGGCGAAATGCCGAGCTGCGCGCAGGTCTGCAGCAGCATGCGGCGCTTCTCGGCGCCGTCGCAGATGTCGCCCCAGGGCTGGTCGATCATGCGGCCGGTCAATACGCCATCCTGCACCTCCAGCACATTGGAGCGCGTGAAATCGATGCCCAGGCGGTCGCGCACGCGGTCGGTGAAGAAGGTGAAGCCGCCGGACACGAGCAGCACCTTCATGCCCACGCCCTTGCAGGCGGCGATGAGCTCGGCCGCGCCGGGGTTCACGCGCAGGCGCTCATCAAAGACGCGCTGCATGTCGGCCACCGTCACGCCCTTGAGCAGGGCGACACGGCGGCGCAGGCTTTCCTTGAAGTCGGTTATCTCGCCGCGCATCGCAGCCTCGGTGATGGCGGCCACCTCGGCCTTGCGGCCCACGGCGTCGGCGATCTCGTCCACGCATTCGATATTGATGAGCGTGGAGTCCATGTCGAAGGCGATGAGCCTGTAGTCCTTCAGGGCGAGCGGTGGCGTGATGCCTTGCAGGACGAGGCCGGGAGCGTATTCGGTGGCGACAGTCATGGATCAGCTTTGGGTGAGGTAGAGGTGGTCGGACCACGTGGCCAGCCACTCGGGCCGGTAGGCGACGAAGATGGCGGTCAGCATGCCGGTGGTGATGGCGTCGCCCCAGGCCATGAGCCAGAGCGCGATCCACGAGAGCTCGCTGCCCACATTGGGCAGGGTGTGGCCGGCCCACAGCGCCAGCACGTTGGCGCCGAACAGGGCGAGCAGGGTACCGAAGAAGGCACGCCCCAGCGTGTAGACCAGCGGGTGGTGCGGCAGGAAACGCCGCTGCAGCGCACCCAGCGCCAGCGCCAGCGTGGCGGGGACCAGGCCCTGCCAGAGCACGAGC
>JAJZUZ010000128.1 GCA_021845965.1 Pseudomonadota bacterium
GGCGCTGATGCTGGAAGTGACCGAGAGCCTGGCGGCGCAGGATGAGGGCGTGCAGGCCATCCTGCGCGAGATCCGCACCCTGGGGGTGGCGCTTTCGCTGGACGATTTCGGCACCGGCTATTCCTCGCTGTCGTGCCTGCACGAGCTGCCGGTGAACCAGGTCAAGATCGACCGTTCCTTCGTCAGCCAGGCCCTGCACAGCGACTACCACCGCGTGATGATCGAGGCCACCATCCGCATGGCCCAGACGCTGGGCCTGCAGACCGTCTCCGAAGGCATTGAAACAGGCGAGCAGGAAGCGCTCATGCGCGCCCTGGGCTGCGGCAAGGGGCAGGGCTATCTGTACAGCCGGCCCCTGAGCGCCCTCGACCTGGAGCAGTGGGCCACGGCGGCCCACGCCGAAACGCTCAGGACTTGAGGTCCAGCAGCTCGTTCTTGAGCTTCCAGTCGGCGGGCGAATGGCCGAGCCAGATGGCCATCAGGGCGGTGAAGAACTCGGGCTCGCGGAAGGGCTCACCCTGCACCTTGCCCTTCACCGACAGCAGCAGCCCCTTGCCGGGCAGCCAGTCCAGCGTGAAGTCGTCACCGGCGTTGAGCTTCTTGTAGTCCGAGAAGATCTGGCTCATGCGCAGGATGCCGGGGATCAGCTTGGCGAACGCGGCCCGGTCCATGTTGTCTTCCATGCCGCGGGCGAACAGCTTGCCCAGTTCGCCGGCGTCGATGTCACGCAACATGGTGATGCTCATGCGCTTGGGACCGGGCGACTTGACCAGGTCTTCCAGCGAGCTGATCTTGCGGTCCACGTACAGGCCGGCGGCGTAGACCTTGAAGACGGCCTTGTAGCGCACGCCGGCGCCATTGAGTTGCAGCTTGCTGCCGCCGAGTTCGATCTGCGGCGCAAAGTTGACGCCGGCCACGTCGACGGCGCGGGCCGGCAGGCCCCAGGCGAGCAGGAGGCTGATGAAGAGAAGGCGGAACAGGGGTGGCATGGTGGAGGACCTCCAACGGAATAGAACGATCGTTCGTTCTATTATCCTGAATCCCGCACGACCCGGGTTTCAGGGTTTTCATGAGGGTCGGCCGCGTTTGCTACACTGGCCCCATGTTCATTCACCGCCTCATCAGCACAGGTTGCAGCGACCGGGGAGCCTGGCCCTGGCGCCGCTGGTGCTGAGCTGCGCGCACGGTCGCGCGACCGAGGCCCGCCGGCGACACGCCGGCCCGGTCTTCTACCGCCCCGGTCACCGGGGTTCCCAGAATGAATGAACAGGGCACCAGGTGCCCGGCGCGCGGGGCAGCCGCCCGGCGCTGAATCGGAGTGATTTCCGTGATGACCGAATCCGAATTCAAGGAACTGGCCCGCCAGGGCTACAACCGCATCCCCTTGCAGGCGCAGGCTTTCGCCGACCTGGAGACGCCACTCTCGCTCTACCTCAAGCTGGCCCATGTGCAGGACGGTGGCCGCTACAGCTTCCTGCTGGAGTCGGTGGTGGGTGGCGAGCGCTTCGGCCGCTACAGCTTCATCGGCCTGCCGGCGCGCACGCTGTTGCGTGCCAGCGGTTTTGGCGCCGACGCCAGGACCGAGGTGGTCACCGACGGCCACGTGGTGGAGACTGCCCCCGGCAACCCGCTGGATTTCATCACCGCCTACCAGCAGCGCTTCAAGGTGGCCCTGCAGCCGGGCCTGCCGCGTTTCTGTGGCGGCCTGGCCGGCTACTTCGGCTACGACACGGTGCGTCACATCGAGAAGAAGCTGGCGCACAGCTGCCCGCCGGATCCGCTGGGCTGCCCCGACATCCTGCTGCTGCAATGCGAGGAACTGGCCGTCATCGACAACCTGTCGGGCAAGCTGCACCTCATCGTCTACGCTGACCCTGCGCAGCCCGGGGCCTACGTCCAGGCGCAGGCGCGGCTGGCCGAGCTGCGGGCGCGCCTGAATGCGCCGGTGCAGGTGCCGCCGGTGCAGGCGGCGCCGCATGCGCCCGAGCGGCGCGATTACGCCAAGGCTGACTTCCTGGCAGCGGTGGAGCGCGCCAAGGGCCTGATCCAGGCGGGCGATTTCATGCAGATTGTCATGGGTCAGCGCATCAGTAAACCCTACACGCAAAACCCGCTCAGCCTGTACCGCGCGCTGCGCACGCTCAACCCCAGCCCCTACATGTATTACTACCACCTTGGTGACGTGCATGTGGTGGGTTCCTCGCCCGAGATCCTGGTGCGTCAGGAACAGACGCCGGCAGGCGCCACCAAGGTCACCATCCGCCCGCTGGCTGGCACGCGCCCGCGCGGCGCCACCCCGGAGGCCGACAAGGCGGCCGAGGTAGAACTGGTGGGTGACCCCAAGGAACGTGCCGAGCACGTGATGCTGATCGACCTGGCGCGCAACGACATCGGCCGCATCGCCAGGATCGGCAGCGTCAAGGTGACGGAGGCCTTTGCCGTGGAGCGCTACAGCCACGTGATGCACATCGTCAGCAATGTCGAAGGTGAGCTGCTGGACGGCATGAGCAATATGGACGTGCTGCGCGCGACCTTCCCGGCCGGTACTCTGAGCGGCGCGCCGAAGGTGCACGCCATGGAGCTGATCGACCAGCTGGAACCTGTCAAGCGTGGCATCTACGGCGGTGCCTGCGGCTACCTCAGCTACGCCGGCGACATGGACGTGGCGATTGCCATCCGCACCGGCGTCATCAAGGATGGCCTGTTGCACGTGCAGGCCGCGGCCGGCGTGGTGGCCGATTCCGTACCCGAGCTGGAATGGAGGGAGACCGAGCACAAGGCGCGCGCCGTGCTGCGCGCCAGCGAGCTGGTCGAGGAGGGTTTGGTATGAAACCCGTCCAGCTCCTCATGGTGGACAACTACGACTCGTTCACCTACAACCTGGTGCAGTACTTTGGTGAACTCGGTGCCGAGGTGGCGGTGCACCGCAACGACGAGATCACGGTGGCCGAGATCGAGGCGAAGCTGAAGGCGGGCCAGCTGGACCGCCTGGTCATCTCGCCCGGCCCCTGCTCGCCGGCCGAGGCCGGCATCTCGGTGGCGGCCATCCGCCACTTCGCCGGCAAGCTGCCCATCCTGGGTGTCTGCCTGGGACACCAGAGTATCGGCGCCGCTTTCGGCGGCAAGATCATTCGCGCCCAACAGCTCATGCATGGCAAGACCAGTGTGATCACGACAACGCAGGAGGGCGTGTTCCGTGGCCTGCCGAAGCAGTTCACCGTCAATCGTTACCATTCGCTGGCCATCGAGCGCGCCAGCTGCCCCCCCGAGCTGAAGATCACGGCCTGGACCGAGGACGGTGAGATCATGGGTGTGAAGCACGCGACGCTGCCCATCGAGGGCGTGCAGTTCCATCCCGAGTCCATCCTGACCGAGCATGGGCATGCCATGCTGAAGAACTTCCTGGAGCAAGCCTGATGCCGACCACCCACCAGATTACCCCGCAGGAGGCGCTGCAGCGCGTCATCGAGCACCGCGAGATCTTCCATGACGAGATGCTGCACATCATGCGCCTCATCATGGGCGGCGAGATGTCGCCCGTGCTCATGGCCGCGCTCATCACCGGCCTGCGCGTCAAGAAGGAAACCATCGGCGAGATCACGGCCGCGGCGCAGGTGATGCGCGAGTTCTCCACCAAGGTGCAGGTGGCCGACCGCCAGCATCTGGTCGACATCGTCGGTACCGGCGGCGACGGCGCCCACACCTTCAACATCTCCACCTGCGCCATGTTCGTGGCCGCCGCAGCCGGCGCCAAGGTCAGCAAGCATGGCGGGCGCAGCGTCTCCAGCAAGAGCGGCAGCGCCGACGTGATGGAGGCGCTGGGCGTGAACATCAATCTGCGTCCCGAGGCCATCGCCCAGTGCATTGCCGAGACCGGGGTCGGCTTCATGTTCGCGCCCAATCACCATCCCGCGATGAAGAACGTGGCACCGGTGCGGCGCGAGCTGGGTGTGAAGACCATCTTCAACATCCTGGGGCCGCTGACCAACCCGGCCGGTGCGCCCAATATCCTGATGGGCGTCTTCCATGCGGACCTGGTGGGCATCCAGGTGCGCGCGCTGCAGCGCCTGGGCGCCGAGCATGCTCTGGTGGTCTACGGCAAGGACGGCATGGACGAGATCAGCCTCGGCGCCGGTACCTTGGTGGGCGAGCTGAAGAACGGCGAAATCAGCGAATACGAGATCCACCCGGAGGACTTCGGCATCACCATGGCCAGCACGCGCAACATCAAGGTCGAGACGCCCGAGCAGTCGCGCGCCATGCTCATGGCGGTGCTGGAGGGCAAGCCTGGCGTGCCCGGCGACATCGTCGCGCTCAATGCCGGTGTGGCGCTGTATGCGGCCAATGTGGTCGACAGCATGGCGGCAGGCGTCGCCAAGGCCCGCGAGGCGATTGCCTCCGGCGCGGCCAAGGCCAAGCTGGAGCAGCTGGTGACCGTGGCGCATCGCCTGGGCCAGGCCGCCTGATCATGTGGCAGGACCCCGGGACCTGGATCGCGCTGGGCGTGTCGGCGCTGTTCGTGGTCGCGGGCTTCATCATGCACCGCGTGTTCGTCAAGATTTTGAAGAGCGGCTCCGAGCCGACCAAGAACGATGAGTGACATCCTCAACCAGATCGTGGCCGTCAAACGCGAGGAAGTCGCCGCGGCCCTGAAGAAGAAGTCGCTGGCGGCCGTGCGCGCGGATGCCGAATCGCGCGTGCTCACGCGCGACTTCGTAGGCGCCCTGCGCGGCAAGATCGCGGCCGGCCAGGCCGCGGTGATCGCCGAGATCAAGAAGGCCAGCCCGAGCAAAGGCGTGCTGCGCGAGGACTTCATCCCGGCCGACATTGCCCAGAGTTATGCCGAAGGCGACGGCAAGGTCAGCGCCGCCTGCCTGTCGGTGCTGACCGACCGGCAATTTTTCCAGGGGCAGCCCGACTACCTGAAGCAGGCGCGTGCCTCCTGTCCGCTGCCCGTGCTGCGCAAGGACTTCATGGTGGACCCGTACCAGATCTACGAGTCGCGCGCCATGGGCGCGGACTGCATCCTGCTCATCGCCGCCTGCCTGGACGACGCACAGATGCGTGACCTGGAGGCGATTGCGCTGGGTCTGGACATGGCCGTGCTGGTCGAGGTGCACGATGGCGCGGAGCTGGATCGCGCACTGAAATTGAAGACGCCGCTGCTGGGCATCAACAACCGCAACCTGCGCACCTTCGAGGTTACGCTGGAGACCACGCTGGGGCTGCGCGAGCGCGTGCCGGCCGACCGTTTGCTGGTTACCGAGTCCGGCATCCTGAACCGCGCCGACGTGCAGCGCATGCGCCAGGCCGGCGTCAACGCCTTCCTGGTGGGCGAGGCCTTCATGCGCGCACCCGAGCCCGGGCTCGTCCTGGCCGAGCTGTTTGGGTGATGGCGCAGGTCGAGCTGTTTGCGGCCGAGCCGCAGGCCGCCGCCCGTCTGACGGCCTGGGCGCCGGACCAGTGGGAAGTCGCGTCCGACTGGCATCCCGTGGTGAGTTCCTTCCTTGCCGGTACGGCCAGCCAGACGCTTGGCTGCTTCATCACGGACCGTCTGCTTGCCGGTGCCGCCATCTACCCGCCGCGCCCTTGGCGCGCGCTGGAGCTGACGGCGCTGGCCGATGTGCGGGTGGTCATCCTGGGGCAGGATCCCTACCACGGCGCCGGACAGGCGGAGGGGCTGGCTTTCTCGGTTGCGCCGGGGATGCGCTTGCCGCCCTCACTGCGCAACATCTATCTGGAGCTGGGTCAGGATCCGGCCTTGGCGCCCTGGCCGGTGCCGACGGACGGATCCCTGGTCCACTGGGCCCGCCAAGGTGTGCTCCTGCTCAACACCTGCCTGACCGTGGAAGAAGGGCAGCCCGCCAGCCATGCCAACCACGGTTGGGAAGTGCTTACTGATCAGATCATCCGGGCGGTGCGGCGGCGACCGGAGCCAGTGGTGTTCATGCTCTGGGGGGCGCACGCCCAGCGGGCGGCGGCTGCGGCGGGTCTTGATGGCGCGAGCGCTCATCACCTGCTGCTGACGGCCAATCACCCCTCGCCGCTGTCGGCGCGGCGCGGTCCGCAGCCTTTCCTGGGCTGCCGCCACTTCAGCCGGGCGAATGCGTTTCTGCGCCAGCTGGGCCAGCCCCCCATCCGCTGGTGAGTCCTGGGGTGGAGCCATCTCGCCATCGTCAAAATTTCATGGCATAATCTGAGGTTCACCTTGTGGAGAGGTGGCCGAGTGGTTAATGGCAGCAGACTGTAAATCTGCCCTCTTACGAGTACGCTGGTTCGAATCCAGCCCTCTCCACCAGTGATAGCTACATAGAGCGAGGTTTTGGGCGAGCGTCATGGGCGCCGCGCCTCGGGTTGTCCGGCGGGTCCGGGTGGCCTCGATGCGGGAGTAGTTCAATGGTAGAACCCCAGCCTTCCAAGCTGATGACGCGGGTTCGATTCCCGTCTCCCGCTCCATGTGCCTGTCGGGCTGGTGACAAGAATACTGCCCATGTGGCTCAGTGGTAGAGCACTCCCTTGGTAAGGGAGAGGTCGCGGGTCCGATTCCCGCCATGGGCACCACTTTCAGGTGCGCGGTCTGTGCCGGCGTGTCTTGGTGTTTGAAGTCGTAGTTGCTTTTCGCATCCTTTCTGGAGATTTGAAAAATGGCAAAAGAGAAATTTGAGCGGACCAAGCCGCACGTCAACGTGGGCACCATTGGTCACGTGGACCACGGCAAGACCACGCTGACGGCGGCCATCACCACCGTGCTGGCCTC
>JAJZUZ010000129.1 GCA_021845965.1 Pseudomonadota bacterium
CGTACACGCCGGACGAAAGCTTGAGGTTGAGCTCGTGGTAGGCGTGGTAGTACTCGTAGCCCTGCACGAACAGGAAGGTCAGGCCCAGCAGCACCGTCAGCCACATGAAGCCGATGGTCTTGCCGCGGTTGCCGTCACGCAGGGCGTGGTGGGCAATGGTCAGGGTCACGCCCGAGGTCAGCAGCAGCGCCGTGTTGATGGTCGGCAGCGGCCAGGGACCCATGGTCTGGAAGGGCTCGACGATGCCGGCCGGCGAAGCGGTGGCACCGGCGGCCAGAGTGGGCCACACGGCCTTGAAGTCGGGCCACAGCAGCGCGTTGTCCAGGCTGCCCAGCGCCGGCACGGAGTGCACGCGGGCCCACCACAGGGCGGTGAAGAAGGCGCCGAAGAACATCACCTCGGAGAAGATGAACCAGGTCATGCTCCAGCGGTAGGAGATGTCGATCTTGTGGCCGTACTGTCCGCCCTCGCTCTCGCCGATGGCATCGCGGAACCACTGGGACAGGACGAACAGCCACCAGACCAGGCCGAAGATCAGGCTGTACTTGCCCCAGCTGGCGCCGTTCATCCACTCGGCCGCGCCGAAGAGGACGAAGAACAGACCGAACGCAGCCATCGCGGGATGGCGGGACGGGCTGGGCACGAAGTAGTACGGGGTGCCGCCGTGTGTAGTCGAACTCATTTTTGCTCCATTCCTTCCGGTTCTGCTTCTCTTAAATCTGAGGTGCGCGGGTCCGGCCTTACTTGGCCACGACCCAGTTCACCAAAACAATCAATGTCAATACCAACAGGACCGCCGCCACCACGCCCACCGCAATGATGGCGTAGGGGTTGAGGCGCCCCGCATCGGCCTGGAACTCGCTGCTCTTGCGAACACCGAGGAAGGACCAGGCCACCGCCTTGACGGTGTGCCACAGCGACAGCTGCCCCTGCTGCTTGGCCGGCTGCTGGCTCATGCGCCTGCTCCCGCGCCCGCCGGGGCCTGCGCCGTGGTGCCGCCGGGTACCGGCGGCGTCTTGCTGCCCACCTCGAAGAAGGTGTAGGACAGCGTGATGGTGCTCACATCCTTGGACAGCTTGGGGTCGATCACGAACACCACCGGCCACTGCTTCTTCTCGCCCGGATCGAGCGTGTACTGGTTGAAGCAGAAGCACTGCAGCTTGTTGAAGTGCGAAGCGGCCTGGCGCGGCGCGTAGCTCGGGATGGCCTGCGCCGACATGCGACGGTTCTGCTCGTTGCGGAACTCGTACATGACCGTGGCCAGCTCGCCCGGGTGGACCTGCAGCGAACGCACCGCCGGCTTGAAGCTCCAGGGGCCGCGCGCGTTGGCGTCGAATTCCACCGTGATGGTGCGGCTGGTGTCCACCTGGGTGTTGGCCGGCAGCGTGTTGCCCAGTCCGGTGATGTTGCGCTCACCGATGGCCAGCACGTTGATGCCGGTGAACTCACAGATGGCCTTGTACATGGGCACGAGCGCGTAGCCGAAGCCGAACATGCCGGCCACCACGACGGCCAGCTTGCCCACCATCTTGACGTTCTCGCGCGCCAGGTTCATGGCTGCCTCGTCACTTGCCCAGGAAGAAGAACTTGGCGATGACGCCGACGAAGAACGCCAGCGCGACAGTCGCCAGGACCAGCCCGGTGCGGACGTTGGCCTTCTTCTGATCAGGTGTCATGCTCAGGCTCCTGCAGCTCTAGGTTCAGCCGACGATGCGGGTCGCCGTGGCGTCCAGCTTCGGGGGGTTCTCGAACGAGTGGTAGGGGGCCGGCGAGGGCAGTTCCCACTCCAGGCCTTCGGCGCCGTCCCAGGGCTTCTGGGGAGCCTTCTCGCCCTTGCCCCGCATGACCGGCAGGACCACGAAGAAGAAGAAGTAGACCTGGGCAAAGCCGAAGAAGAAGGCACCCACGGACGCGATGGCGTTGAAGTCCGCGAACTGCATGGGGTAGTCGGCATAGCGACGCGGCATGCCGGCCAGACCCAGGAAGTGCATCGGGAAGAACGTGACGTTGAAGGAGATCAGCGACCACCAGAAGTGCAGCTTGCCGCGGCCTTCGTTGTACATGACGCCGGTCCACTTCGGGGCCCAGTAGTAGAAGCCGCCGAACAGGGCGAACAGCGAGCCGGCCACCAGCACGTAGTGGAAGTGGGCGACGATGAAGTAGGTGTCCTGGATCTGGATGTCGATCGGGGCGACGGCCGGGATCAGGCCGGTGAAGCCACCGATGGTGAACACGAAGATGAAGCCGATGGCCCACAGCATGGGGGTCTCAAAGGTCATCGAGCCCTTCCACATGGTGGCGATCCAGTTGAAGATCTTCACGGCGGTGGGCACGGCGATCAGCATGGTGGCGTACATGAAGTACAGCTGGCCGGTCACCGGCATGCCGGTGGTGAACATGTGGTGCGCCCACACGATGAAGGACAGGATGGCGATGGAGGCCGTGGCATACACCATGGAGGCGTAGCCGAACAGCTTCTTGCGCGAGAACGCGGGCACGATCTGGCTGATGATGCCGAAGGCCGGCAGGATCATGATGTACACCTCGGGGTGACCGAAGAACCAGAAGATGTGCTGGAACATCACCGGGTCGCCGCCGGCGGCCGGGTTGAAGAAGCTGGTGCCGAAGTGGCGGTCCGTCAGCGTCATGGTGATGGCGCCGGCCAGCACGGGCATGACGGCGATCAGCAGGTAGGCGGTGATCAGCCAGGTCCAGGCGAACATGGGCATCTTCATCAGCGTCATGCCGGGAGCGCGCATGTTCAGCACGGTCACGATGATGTTGATCGAGCCCATGATGGACGAGGCGCCCATGATGTGCAGGGCAAAGATGCCGGCGTCCATCGAGGGACCCATCTGCAGCGTCAGGGGAGCGTAGAACGTCCAGCCGGCGGCGGGAGCGCCACCGGGCATGAAGAAGGACAGCACAACCAGCAGACCGGCGGGGATCAGCAGCCAGAAGCTGAAGTTGTTCATGCGGGCGAAGGCCATGTCGGCCGCGCCGATCTGCATCGGCAGCATCCAGTTCGCGAAGCCCACGAAGGCCGGCATGATGGCGCCGAACACCATGATCACGCCGTGCATGGTGGTGAGCTGGTTGAACAGCTCGGGATTCACGATCTGCAGGCCGGGCTTGAACAGCTCGGCGCGGATCAGCAGCGCCAGGATGCCGCCCAGGATCAGCATGGTGAACGAGAACAACAGGTACATCGTACCGATGTCCTTGTGGTTGGTCGCAAAGACCCAGCGGCGCCAGCCCGTGGGGGCGTGGTGGTCGTCATGGGCGTGGTGAGCGTGATGGTCTAGAACGGCACTCATCGTGGTTTCCTTCTCAATACTTCTTGGCGTCTGACGACTCTGTTTACTTGCGCGCGGCCTTGATCTCGGCCGGCTGCACCAGCTGGCCGGTCTTGTTGGACCAGTTGTTCTTGGTAAAGGTGATGACGGCGGCCAGCTCGGTGTCGCTCAGGGCCTTCCAGGAAGGCATGGCGTTGCGGCCATTGAGCACCGTCAGGATCTGCTTGCTCTTGTCGGCGTCCAGCACGATGGGCGAGCCGTCCAGCGGCTTGAACGGGCCGGCGCCCTTGCCGTTGGCCTGGTGGCAGACCGCGCAGTTGGCGCTGTAGACCTTCTCGCCGCGCTTGACCAGCTCGTCCAGGGTCCAGACCTTGTTCGGATCATCGGCCTTGGCGGCCATTTCCTTCTGCTTGCCGGCAACCCACTTGGAGTAGTCCTCGGCGGACAGCACCTTCACGTGGATGGGCATGTAGGCGTGCTCCTTGCCGCACAGCTCGGCGCACTGGCCGTAGTAGTCGCCCACTTTCTCGGCGCGGAACCAGGTGTCGCGCACGAAGCCGGGGATGGCGTCCTGCTTGATGCCGAAGGACGGCACCATGAAGGCGTGGATCACGTCGTTGGCGGTGGTGATGACGCGGACCTTCTTGTCCACCGGCACCACCAGCGGGTTGTCCACCTTCAGCAGGTAGTTGTCGACCGGCTTCGGATGGCCGGAGTTGGACTCTTCACGCTGCGCCGGGTCCAGGGTGGACAGGAAGCCGATGCCCTCGCCTTCACCCTTGAGGTAGTCGTAGCCCCACTTCCACTGGTAGCCGGTGGCCTTGATGGTCAGGTCGGCGTTGCTGGTGTCCTTCATGGCCACCACGGCCTTGGTGGCCGGCAGGGCCATCAGGATCACGATGATGAAGGGAATCACGGTCCAGACGATTTCCACGGTCACGGACTCGTGGAAGCTGGCCGGCTTGTGGCCCAGGGATTTGCGGTGCTTCAGGATGGAATAGAACATCACGCCGAACACCAGCACGAAGATCACCGCACAGGTGATCAGCATGAACCAGTTCAGCCAGTGGATGTCTTCGGCGATCTTGGTCACCGGGGGGTGCAGGTTCAGCTGGTTGACCGCCGGGCCACCGGGCAGGTCGTTGACAGCCTGGGCTGCGGTGAATGCCGCAGAACCGGCCCAAGCGCCAGCCGTGAGCAGCAGTGAAGCCAATTTATTAGAAATGCTCTTCATCATGTTCACTTCTTCAATGTCTTAATCAATTTAGGACTGCCCAGGCTCGCCTGACATACGGCTTGTGGCCGACGCTCCCGCCACCACATGACGGACAGCAAGCTGCTAGATACCAAAGTTCAGCAACCGCTTATTGTAGCCAAGCCCATATCAGGGTAATCCCGGACTGATCTGGATCAAACGCCGCCCCCGCGAGATTTGTTTTGGGTCAAGGAACTGCGCAAATCCTCGACGGAGAAGCGGGTTTCGGCCCCCACCGCCAGCCGTGGCTGCGGCCGGAAGGCATGGCCGTAGATGATCTCGAAGGTCAGCTTGAGGCGCCCGTCCTGCGCCGGGTCGGCCAGGCCCCGCAGCGCCGCGTGCAAGCGGTCCCGCCAGGCGCGGCCACGCAGGCCAGCCAGGCGCGCCGGGTGCAGATTGCGCCCGAGCTCGCGCAACTCCTGCAGCAGGCGTTCGGGGGTCTCGAACGTCAGCTCGATGCGCTCCATGTCCATCACCGGCTCGGCGAAACCGGCGGCCACCAGCATGTCGCCCCAGTCGTGCATGTCGGTGTATTCATGAGCCGGAGCCGGCCAGCCGAGCGCCATGTATAAGGCGCGCAGTTCGCGCAGGGTGTCCGGGCCGAAGCAGGAAAACATCAGGAAACCGTCCACCGCCAGCGCCTCGTGCCACTGGCGGATCAGCGCCTCGGGGTCGGCGGCCATGTGCAGCGTCATATTGGCCCAGAGCAGATCCACCGGTTGTAGCGCCGGCGTGCCGCGCAGCGCCGCCCGCCAGCGACGCGGCTGCCACCAGGCGCCGCTCGCCAGACGCTGCGCCCGCTGCCGCTCCTGCGGCTGCTCGGCGTGGAGCTGGCAGCTGGCGGCGGGATAGCGCTGCGCCAGCCGGGCCTGCGCCTGCAGGCTGCCGCGTACCGGCTCCCAGTGCAGCCAGCTCTGCGGCTGGCGCACGATCCAGTCCAGGCGCTGCTCCATGCGCCGCGCCACCTCCTCGTGCAGCCAGGCGGAAGCGGACTGCGGCCGCTGCTGCCAGCGCGCAGCGGCGACGGGGTCGATGGTGGGAGGACGGGACTCGGACATGGGGAGGGCGAAGCGGCGAGTATATTGATTCCCCCAGGCTCATCCACCCCGCGCCTCAGAGACCATGTTCCGCACCCTGCTCGACCGCGTCAGCAACGCGCTGCCCAGCCAGTGCGCGGTCTGCCGCGCCTGGCCGGCGCAGGTGCTGTGCGAAGCCTGCGTGGCGCGTTTCGCCCAGCCGCGACCGCGCTGCCGCAGCTGCGCCCTGCCAACACCCGCGGGGGTGGATCGTTGCGGCGCATGCATCAGGGAAATTCCGCCACTAGAGCAGTGTCTCGCTGCCGTGACTTATGAATATCCCTGGGACGGCCTCATCACGCGCTATAAATTTGGCGCCAGCCCCGGCTGGTCCGCCCCGCTCGCCCTGCTGATGCGCAGCACGCCCTGGGCCGAGCCAGCGCTGGAAGCCGCCGAGCTGGTGCTCCCGATGCCCTTGTCGCGCGAGCGCCTGCGCCAGCGCGGCTTCAACCAGGCGCTGGAACTGGCGCGCCACCTCGCGCCGGGCAAGGTGGCCGGCGATGTCCTGCGCCGGCTGCGCGACACCCCGGCGCAGAGCGCGCTGCCGCGCGAGCAACGCCTGCGCAATGTGCGTGGCGCCTTCGGGGTCGCGACCGGAGGCGCACCTGCGCTCCTGGGGCGGCGGGTCGTGCTGGTCGACGACGTCATGACCAGCGGCGCCACCCTGTTTGCCGCGGCGCAGGCGCTGCGTACAGCAGGTGCCGCCCACATCACGGGCCTGGTACTGGCCCGCACGGAGTAAAGCGCCGCCTGACGTCGCCTCAGTGCACGGTCTCGATGACCAGCCGGTGGTAGCGCTCGGCCAGGACGAAAGGCACGTGGTGGATGGCCTGCGACACGCGCTCGGCGGCCGGATTGTCCGGCGTCGGCAGGATCAGGAAGGTCGCGCCGGCGCGGGCAGCGTCCAGAAAGGCCTGCACGGTCGCAGCGCTCGTGCCCATATCGGCCATGAAGCCGGCCTGGTGCAGGTTGCGCTCGGCGAACGCCGCCATTTCCTGCGGCGAGAGCTCCAGCACGTCCAGCGGCCGATGCGCCAGCGCC
>JAJZUZ010000130.1 GCA_021845965.1 Pseudomonadota bacterium
GCAGGGAGATCTCGAGCTGGGCGCGCTCTTGGTCGGAGACCGGGGTTTCGTCACTCATGGCAGGCAGAAAAAGGGGAACTCGGCCCATTGTGCTACAGCGGGTGCCGGGGGAGGTATGCGGTCCACCGGCGCGGCGTGAAGGCCCCGTTCCCTTCGCGGCTCAGCCACCCGCCTTGGGGTAGAGCACCATCTGCGTGCAGCGAAACAGCGCCAGCGTCTTGCCGCCTTCGCGCTGCGTCACCGTCGCGTCCCACACCTGCGTGGTGCGCCCGCCGTGCACCAGACGCGCGACGCACAGCACCACGCCGTCGCGCACCGTACCGAGGTGATTCGACTTGAGCTCGATGGTGGTGAAGCCGCTGGCACCTTCCGGCAGGTTGGCCAGGCAGCCGGCCCCCGCGCTGGTGTCGGCCAGTGTCACGATGCTGCCCGCGTGCAGGTAGCCGTTGGGCGCCATCAACTCGTGCCGCACGGGCAGCTCGGCGCGCACCTCGCCCTCACCGATGTGGGTGATGACGATGCCCAGGTGCCCGGGCAACATGGCCGCGCCGCGCTGGTTGAATTCATGTGCTGTCAGCATGCTGGAAGACCTGTTGCAGAACGAGCCGCCAGCTTAGCCGGGAATCTCGGCTTCCACCAGCTGCGCCAGCAGCGCGAGCGACTGCTGCCAGCCCAGGTAGCAGCCATCCAGCGGAATCACGGCGGGGATGCCCTCCTGCACCACTTTCAGTTCCGTGCCGCAGGGCACGGCCGCGAAGGTCACCGTCACGCGCATCTCGCCAGGCAGGTTCGCATCGTCAAAACGGTCCGTGTGCACGATGCGCGCGCCCGGCTCCAGCTTGGGAGGATCTGAATAAGTCCCGCCATGCGCGTTCGCGTCAACAACGGGATGATTTGACCGCCAACACCGCGCGGCCTGTGCTGACCGCACAGGCAAGTGGTTTGGTGGGCAAAGGGCCCGTTTTTGGCCGAACCCGAAGGGGCGTGGTTTTGCGGGCGATCCGCGGCGTTGCAAAGCCAGGCAAGCCGTCCAGGCTTGCCTTGGGTTTTGCGCCTTGCGGCCCATCCCGCAAAACCACGCCGCGCACGGCGCGACTTATTCAGACCCTCCCTGGGTACTCGCCACCGAACGTATGGCTCTGGCCGTTGCCCAGGTGGGTGAAGGACATGCGAAAGCGCCCGCCCACCCGCGCGTCGATCTCATGCACCCGCCCGGTGAAGCCATGCGGCGGCAGCCACTTGACCATGGCGTCGGGGTCGAGGAAGGCGCGGTACACCCGCTCGGGCGGGGCGCGCAGCACGCGATGCAGGCGGACGGTGTGGGTGCTCATGGCGGTCTCCTTCAGTGGCAGGTTCCGATGGCCGGACTCTACGCCGATCGTCCGGGCCGCGCCGGCAACCGGGCACAGAGCAGCACCTCCGCCCGGCACACAGACGCCCGCGGCCGTCCTCGTGCTCAGCCCAGCGGGAAGCTGGCGCCGGGCCGGGAGCCATCGGCGAGAAAGGCCGCCAGGGCCTGCAGCGAGACCTCGATCGCCTGCCTGAGCTGCGGCGTTGCCAGCATCGCCTCCTCGGTACTGCAGGCGCCCAGGAGCGGCAGCGTCACCGAAGCTTCGGCCACCACGCGCGTCGACATGGTCTGCAGCACCTCCAGCATGGCCGCATAGGCATGACGGGCACGCGGCGAGGTGTTGATGAGCGCGATCGGCTTGTCGACGGTGCCTTCGAAGCTCACCAGCCAGTCCAGCGCATTTTTCATGGGGCCCGAGATGCCGTGCGCGTACTCCGGGCTGGCGATGATGAGCGCATCGGCGGAGCCGACGGCAGCGCGGAAATCGAGCACCGGCGGCGGCGGGTTGCCTTCAAGATCGGGGTTGAAGAGCGGCAGCCCGGCGAGGCCGGCGTAGACCGTCACCGTCATTGGCGGCGGCGCCAGTCGTGCCGCGGCACGGCAGAAGGCCGAGTTGATGGAGGCTTGCCGCAGGCTTCCGGAGAGGGCGAGGATCCTCATGACGTCTGACGAGCAAGCTCAGCGGGCGGCGAAGCCGTCCGCCGCAGCACGGGGTTAGCCCTCAATTGCATCGTCATATGGAGCCTTGGCAAGAACTTCATTGATCTCATTTTTCTTTCGTACCTCCCACTGGAAATTGAGTGCTCGCATCAACTCAAGCTCTTTAGAGAAAAGAAGTCGCCGAAAGCTTTTCCCCTTGATGCGATTCTTCAACTCAAAGTCGCACGCAAGCTCAAAGACGATGTCTGAAAGCAGACAGTAGAGTATCTCGTCTTCGCCCGATGCAATGCGACGTTCGTTCTCACGGCCACGTTCGCAACTGACGTAGTGATAGAACTGACCATCGAACTCGATATGGGCCGCGCCATCGTCTGCAGGCGAGGTTCTGAATTTCGGTCGAACGCCCAACCGCAAGCAGTACATCTCGAAAGGTTTTCGAATCGCGAGCAGTTCAGATTCCATCTGGCTAACGAATGAGCTGACCGGCGCCGCGCGGCTTTATCGCACAGCGTCCAGCGACTGAGAGGGGCAAGATTTAGCGCCGGGTTGGGCTTATGGGAAGGAGATGCTGACAGTGATATTTGTTTCATCGCCGCTTCCTTCAAGCGAAGATTTGGGTTGCTGTACTACGAACGCCACTTCTACATCGCGACCAATGTAGAACTCTTCTTTTGCCTCATACGAGTCTATTTGGCAGAGCCACGTGGATCGTTGACCGTCTTTTGTCTGCAGCTCAAACGTGGCGGGGCCATCGCCCCACTGCCCTGGCCAAAAACCGGAAATCGTGCCCTTAACCAAATGCAATCGAAGGGCTCCAGAGCCAACTTGCGACCACCACTCTTTAGAGCCGATAAGTCCGTGGGTTATGCGTAGGCCAAAAGGACCAGCATCAAGTGAGGCACGTTGCATACAGGCAACGGCATTTGTGTCATGCTTAAGGTGATAAATCGTCTTCATGAGGCCCAACGTAGAAGTGAGCGGCCTGCGCGGCTGTTCGTGCAGGTCCGCTCGACTGCCGGGTTGGGCCTAGACATACGCGGACCAAACCGTGGCGGCAACTAATGCACTGAAGCCCACAAATAGAAGTGCATTTCGGATGCTGTAGGAACGCTCCGCCGCCTTACTCGCTTTCTCAAGCTGTGCGCGTAGGGGAGGAATTGACTCAGTAGCGATTTGAATTTGATGAGCCGCCATATCAGGGAACAGGATGTCGCCTGTGGATTCGTTGACCAGATGGCCTCCATTAGCCTTGGAAATGAGTATTCCTCTTTGTTCTTGCGCCCGCAAGTACCGGTGATTTAGCAAGGTCACGTGTATCGCGCCTTCGACGCGCCGAAAGCCTGCGACTGCTGAGGCGACCAGCAGCAGAAGTGCGAGCAGTTCAAGAGTTCCCGGATTTAGGCCTACCCGCACGGGCTTATACACCTGTGAGTGTAGGCACAGAGCGCACCTGTGACACCAAGAATGAAATAATCGAACTTCTCGGCGGCCTGCCACCAATTTTCATGGACCTTGTCGCTACGTTCGGTAGACATCGGAGGTCTTTCTAGGCCCAACGTGATAGAGACCGCAAAAGTGCGGAATAACATGGACGGATGTGCATCCTGGCGCCTCCCTTGCTGCAAGCCAAGTGCTTGTTCCTTTTGAAGAATCCGCGCCAATATAGCGCGCGCCTTACTCGTCCAGAAACCCGCCCTTGTAAAAACTCCAGGCCGTGCCGTCGTGCAGGTAGAAGTAGCCATCAGCGCAGAAGTCCTTGCCGGGAAAGTACTCGCGGTAGGCCTTGGGGATGAGGCGCAGCAGCTGCTCGTCTTCCAGCAGTTCAAATTCTTCCGGCGTGATGGGGCGGCCGACGCGCAGCTTGGGTGTATCCATGGTGATCGGGAAGCGTCGCGGGACGGTGCAGCGGGCTCAGCCCAGCTGGACAGCCTCACCCGCGGTATTGAAGGGAATGTAGTTGCCCAGCGCGCCGCGCTTGATGTCGTCCACCATGCGCTGCAGCGGTGCCTCGGCATCCGGGCCATCGCTCATGGCCGCCACGAAGACCATGGCCCAGGGCGGGCCAAACTGGCGTGCCTCCTGTGCCAGTGACGCGAAAGAGACAACTTCCTCCGCTGTCTTGTCCACGCACATCAGCGGCACTAGGGCGCCGCCTTGACCGGCCTCAAATTGCGCCGCTTGTTCGGGGGTGCTGCCGGCAGGCAATTCAGCCCCGGCGAAGACGAAGAGCAGGCGCTGGGGCTCGGGCTGCTGGCGCGCGGCAGTGAGCAGGTCGTTGAAGTGGGTGATTTGCATGACTTGATTTTCGTCATGAGCGTGCCACACTGGCAAGTATTCCCCTCGAAACAACGGGGCGGCAGGACTTGCGCGCGATTTGCGGTGGGTCAACTTCCCGCGCGGCACCAGGCCTAGGATCACCTTGAGACCAACGATGGAGGATTCAGGAGATGAGCGACACCGTGCACCCCGCCCAGGCCACGCAGCAACTGGCCCCGCAGAGCATCAGCGAGGAAGTGCTGCTGGAGAAATACGCCAAGGGCGACGAAAAGTCCGTGCTGGACGTGAACCAGCGCGTGGCGCGCGCCCTGGCCGCCGTGGAGGCGCCCGAGCAGCGCAGCCACTGGGAGGGGCGCTTCTTGCACGCCTTGCAGCAGGGCTTTCTGCCGGCCGGGCGCATCCAGTCGGCCGCGGGCACGGACCTGACGGCCACGCTGATCAACTGCTTCGTGCAGCCGGTGGGCGACTCCATCGCGCATGACGACGAGGGCCACCCGGGCATCTACGTGGCGCTGATGGAGGCCGCGGAGACCATGCGCCGCGGCGGCGGCGTGGGCTACGACTTCTCGCGAATCCGCCCGCGCGGCGCCTGGGTCGGCAGCACGCAGAGCAGCGCCAGCGGCCCGGTGAGCTACATGCACGTGTACGACCGCTCCTGCGAGACGGTGGAATCCGCCGGCAGCCGGCGTGGCGCGCAGATGGGTGTGCTGCGCTGCGACCATCCGGACGTGGAGGAGTTCATCCACGCCAAGGACTCGGGCGCCTTGAGCAACTTCAACATCTCGGTCGGCGTGACGGATGCCTTCATGCAGGCGGTGGTGAGCGACGGCGAGTTCGAGCTGACGCACCGCGCCGAGCCCGGCGCCGCCCAGAAGGAAGCCGGCGCCTACCAGCGCAAGGCGCAGGACGGCGAGCCGGGCCTGTGGGTCTACCGCAAGATCCGCGCGCGCGATCTGTGGGAGCAGATCATGCGCTCCACCTATGACCATGCCGAACCGGGCGTACTCTTCATCGACACCATCAACCGCGAAAACAATCTCTCTTACTGCGAGACTATTTCTGCGACCAACCCCTGTGCCGAGGAGCCCTTGCCGCCGTACGGCTGCTGCTGCCTGGGATCGATTGACCTTACCCGCCTAGTGCGCCATCCCTTCGAAGATAGGGCCGCGTTCGACTTTGCCGGCTTTGCCGAGCTGTGCCGCAGCGCCGTGCGCATGCTGGACAACGTGCTGGACGTCACGGTCTGGCCCTTGCCGCAGCAACAGCAGGAGGCGCGCAACAAGCGCCGCGTGGGCCTGGGTTTCACGGGCCTGGGCGATGCGCTGGTGATGCTCAACCTGCGCTACGACAGCGTCGAGGCACGCGATATGGCACGCCGCATTGCCGAAGCCATGCGCGATGCGTCGTATGACGCTTCCTGCGAACTGGCGCGCGAGCGCGGCGCCTTCCCGCTCTTCAACGCCGACCTCTACCTCAGCAGCCCGCGCTTCGCCTCGCGCCTGCCGCAGGCCCTGAAGGACAAGATCCGCAAGCACGGCCTGCGCAACTCGCACTTGCTGGCCATCGCGCCCACGGGCACCATCAGCCTGGCCTTTGCCGACAACGCCAGCAACGGCATCGAGCCGGCCTTCAGCTGGCACTACCAGCGCAAGAAGCGCATGCCCGACGGCAGCCTGAAGGAATACGCGGTGGAAGACCACGCGTGGCGCCTGTACCGTCACCTCAGGGGCGAGGCGGCGCCGCTCACGCCGGCCTTCGTCACGGCGCTGGAGATGAGTGCGCTGGACCACGAGGCCATGGTGGCCGCCGTGGCGCCGATGATCGACACCGCCATTTCCAAGACGGTCAACGTGCCGGCCGATTACCCCTATGCCGACTTCCAGGACCTGTACCTGCAGGCGTGGAAGAACGGCCTCAAGGGCCTGGCCACCTACCGGCCCAATGCGGTGCTGGGCTCGGTGCTCAGCGTCACGCCCACCGCCGCCCCGCTGCAGATCGATGATGCGAACCAGCGCCTGGCGCTCGACCGCCTGCCCGCGCCTGTGCTGTCCTCGCTGCGCTGGCCCGGCCGGCCCGAACTGCCCGGCGGCAACCTGGCCTGGAGCTTCATGGTGCATCACCCCTATGGCGAGTTCGCGCTCTTCGTGGGCGAACTGCCCGGCGAGGAAGGTGGCCCGGCCCAGCCCTTCGAGGCCTGGGTCAACGGCACCGAGCAGCCGCGCGGCCTGGG
>JAJZUZ010000131.1 GCA_021845965.1 Pseudomonadota bacterium
TCGCTCAATGGTACGCTCGCGCCCCTGCCGCGGCTGCTGTCGCGTATCGGCGCGTCGGCAGACGGAGGCTCGGCCGGTCTCGGGCGTCTGACGCAGGCACTCACGGCGCTTGCCGAGCGCATGGATGGCCTGGAGGCCAAGCTGGGGGCCAACCGCGAGGCGTTCGGGCAGCTCGGGTTGATGGCGCGCTCGACCGCCTCGGATGTCAAGCTCGCCTCGGATGCGATCGGTGCGACGGCCGGCAAGCTCGATGCGGCATCGGCCAGCGCCGCGCGCGCCAAGTCCGAAATGACGGGCATGGCGTCTGCAATGCGCGGCATGGCCGAAATCTGGGCAGGCTTCAAGATCGACAGGGGTCTCGAGCGCACGGTCAGTTCGGCGTCTGGCTACCAGCAGACCCTGCTGCGCATGCAGGTGCGCAACTTGCCTCCCGGAGAGCAGGCTGCGCTCGTCGCCGAGGCCAAGCGCCAGGCGCGCCGCAACCCGCTCATGAGCGTCAACGAGGCGCTGCAGGGCGAGCTCGCTGCCATCCCAGGGCTTCCGGGCAACAGCGCCTACTCGCAGAACATGCGACGGCAACTGTTCCCGCTGGCGGCGCAGGCCGCCATCGCCGCCAAGTACATCGGCGGGGACAGATCCAGCTTCTCGCACCGCATGCAGAACGTCTACGGCATCGTGGACGCCATGGGGGGAGCCTCCGACATCGGGCGCGCGCGCGCGGTGATCAACGCGCTGACCCAAGCGATGAACGGTGGCGGCGGCAAACTGGGGCTGCAATCGGTCGAGACCTACCTGCGCATGCGCAACCGGGCGGCGACGACCACCATGGGGACGAACGAGTTCCTCAAGGAAATGGCGACCCTGGAGGAGTTCAAGGCGGCCGGCGGAGGTGGTGCTGGCGGCAACACACGCGGCGCGACGCTCTACAACGCGATCCAGCAGCTCAGCTACGGCGGCGTCATGGCAAAGGCCGGCGCCAATCTGCTTGCCCAAATGGGTCTCATCAACACCAAGGCCATCACGCCCTACGGCCACAGCAGCACGCAGGCCGTGCTCGCACCCGGTGCACTGCTGGACTCCGCCATGGCGCAGAACAGCACCGTGGACTGGGTGCAAAAGATCATGATTCCGCGGATGCTGGCCTATACCCGGCAGAACTGGAAAACCTTCGGCTACCACTCGGGGAGCGCCAAGGATCTGAACAACGCCGAGGAAGCCGCGAACGCGATTTCGATCCTCGCCGGCTACCTCAGCAAGATGCGCGTCGGCGGCCAGACGCTGGGCTCCGGGCTTTCGATGCTGGGCAATCCGGCGTCTGTGGCGGCCATCAACGCAAACGCGCAACAGATGCATGCCGCGATGAACGGCAAGCAGACGAGCGCTGCGGTGCAAAGCACCTACGCCGGCACCATGGACCAGTTCCACAAGAGCCTGGACAACTTGGCGCGCGCGCTCGGCGTGACGGTGATCCCTGCGCTCACTCGGTTCGTGCAGTGGTTGAACCGCGGCGTGGGGTGGCTCGCCGGCTTTTTCCAGAACCACCGGCTCATTGGGCTATTCACGGAGCTGGCCGCAAGCGTCTCAGGGGCTCTCTTGGTGCTCGCCGGCTTCGGGCGGTTCCTGGGCTTCGACAAGCCTGTGCTGAACGCCTTCAAGAACATCGTGAAGGGCGGCGGCTGGCTCGTGGACAGCATGAAGTTCGTCGCGGGCAAGGTCGGGTCGGCCTTTGAGGTCGCGGTTGCTGCGTTGGAGGACTTCGCCCCTTGGGTGCTGCGCCTGGCGGCGCTGTTCTCCGACCTCGTGGTCCCCGTGACGGGACTGCTCGCGCTGTTCCATTCCCGAAGCCTGGACCAGGGCGAGCAGGCGCAGCTCGCCGCGCGTCGCTCCCTGCTGGGGCCGAAAGACTGGGGGATCAAGGGTGGCTGGGGCAACTCAACCGCGCAATCGCCGGAGCAGACGACCTTCGCGGGGATGCTGGCCGCTCTGAAAACCTTCACCATCCCCGGGGGCAATCCGCTCGAGCTCGGCGGCATTTCGGGCGCTGGAGGCGGTCATGCGGCGCGGCGCAAGGCGATCAATCTGCAGGCGCTCGCTTCCCAGTGGGGCATGCAGGATCTGCATCGCGCGGCACGCGAGGCCACGAGCCACAGCGAGCACTGGCACCACCGCGTACAGGCTGCGCAGCGCGCCGTGCAAAGCGCCACCGCCAAGGACACGCCCGAAGGTGTGCGCGCCAAGTGGGAGCAGTATGCCAGCGTGCTCGCGGCCGCCGGCCATCCCGATCTGGCGGCGCAGGCGCGGACAGTGGGGCAGCGCCAAGCCACGAAGCTGCAACTGCATCAGGCGCAGGCCAACCTCTCCGACCTGCAGGGCAACCTGCGCAACCAGCAGCAGACGAATGCCGCGCTGGTGACGGCAGGGGTCCTGACCAAGGACCAGGCGCAGCAAAAGACCCTGGCCGAACAGCGCGCGGCCGCGCCCGGGCTGCTCCAGGCCGCCCAGCAGGTGCAGGCGCTGGCGCGCGCGGCTGGTGACACTGGCCTGGCAGGTCGGATGGCCGCGCTGATCCCGCAGTTTCAGGCGCTCGGCAACGGCCTAACGCAGTTCCAGCAGAAGATCGCCAACGTCGGCCAAGGCGCGTTCCAGAATTTCTTCTCGGCCATGATGCGCGGGCAGCAGACCTGGCGCCAGATGGGGCACAACTTCGTCGCCAACATCCTCAATGGGATGAACCACGCGATGTCCCAGGACCTGGCCAGTGGCCTCGTGAACGCCCTGACCGGCAGCAACACCTCGACTGGGCAGGCCCTCCGTGGGGTGGGAAGCTCGGGCGGCTTCATCGGCTCGGTCGTGCAGAGCATGTTCGGCACCAAAGGGAACGGCGCGAGTGGCGCGGCGACTAGCTCGGCCACATCGAGCGGCGGAATCTTCGCCAGCATCGGCGGCTGGCTGGCAACGCACGGCTGGAGCTTCGCCAACGGCATCGACTACGTGCCGCACGACATGGTGGCGCAAATCCACCAAGGCGAAATGATCGTTCCGGCTACCGGCGCCGCGGCCTTGCGCGCGGGCGCGATGGGTGGCCACCAGATCCACCTGAGCATCCACGCCATGGACAGCCAGAGCGTGCTGGGCGCCATGGATGGCGTCAAGCGCGAGCTCGCCCAGATGCTGGGCGGCGCGAACCAAAACCTCAACCTCGGGGCCTACTGATGGCGTTTTCCGGTCAGTCCTTCCCGTCGCTGGTTTTCGGCAACAAGTTCCGCGGCACCAAGGTCGCGCCGGAACTGCCGGTGTCCGTGGTGCGCAACGGCGGATTCGAGTACCGCACGCTGCGTTTCGGCTACCCCCGCCGCACCTGGACCATCCCGGCCCGGAACCTCGTTTACCAGGACGCGGTGACGCTGCTGGATTTCTACTACTCCATGGGCGGCAACCTCCAGAGCTTCCTGTACCAGGACCCGCAGGCTGCGCCCCTCAATGGATTTGCAATCGGCGCGGGAACGCAGCTTGCGACGCCCGCCGCTCCCACCTTGTCCTCGGGAGGCGCCGCAGGCCCGCTGACCGGCACCTATACCTATGCAGTCACGGCCGTCAACGCGCAGGGTGAAACGGTGGCTGGCCCCACGGCCTCCATCACCGTCAGCGGAGCCGTCGACATCTTCTTGAGCTGGCCTGCCGTCCCTGGGGCAGTCAGCTACAACGTCTACGGGCGCATCGCGGGCTCGCTGGGGCTTCTTTTTTCAACCACCAGCACGTCTCCCTATGACGACGGCGGTTATACGCCGGGCGCGGCTCCTCCGACGATCAACAGCACCGGGACACTCACCTACCCCGTGCTGATCAGCCTCGATGGCCTGAGCCACCCGCTGTTCCACCTCAACGGCCTCACGGTCAGCCCGAGCAATGGCACATTCTCCATCGTCAACGGGCAGCCGACGCTGACCTTCCCGAAAGGGTCCGCGCCCCTGTACGGCACGAACGTCACGCTGACCGGTTCCTACAGCCTGGCGGTGCGCTTCGACATGTCGGCCGGGTGGGCACTCCAGAACGCCGTGAATCCGTCGCAAGCGCCGCTCGCAGTCGACGCGATCAAGATGGTGGAGGTGTTCGAGTGAAGAACATCAGCACGCAGCTCGCCGCCGACATCGCCGCCGGCGTCGTCTGCACGGCCATGCTCGTGACACGCACGGACGGCACGATGCTGGCCTACACCGACCACGACGCACCGCTCGCCTACGGGTCCGAGGTGTACACGCCCGCGCCGGGGCTGTCCGGGATCAAGCTGACCATCACCAACAACGCGGCCGTGGGCACCGTACAGGCCCGCGCCGCGTGGCTGCCGGTCTTGCAGGAGTCCGACATCCTCTCGGGTCTGTACGACAACGCGCAAATCAAGATCGGCGCGATGTCCTGGAAAAACCCCAGTTACGGCATCCTGTGGCTGTTCTCGGGGATGCTGGGAACCGTCACCTCGACGGCCGATGGATTCCAGGCCGAGGCGCAGTCCGCGCTGTGGGTGCTCCAGCGCCCCCTGGGCGTGTACATCACGCCGACCTGCCGCCATACGCTGGGCTCGACCACGGACCCGCAAGGCGTGTGGGGATGCCAGCTTGACCTGGCGCCCTACACCTACTCCGGCACGATCACGGCCATGAGCAACAGCATGGCCTGGACGGTCAGCATTCCCGGCTACGGATCGGCGGGGACGCCCAACACGCCGGCCGCGCCCACCGCGTCGGTGACGCAGAACATCGTGGGCCAGTACCTTGCGCCCGGCACCTACCACTACTCGGTGTCGGCCGTCGTCGGCGGCCAGGAAAGCTCCACAAGCCCCATCACGACCGCGGTCGTGCAGCCCAACAACCCGCCGACCGGCGGCGGCGAAGTCACGCTGTCCTGGGCGCCCGTGGCCGGAGCCACGGCCTACAACGTCTACGGCAACACTGCGCAACAGCTACTGGCCACCGTCACCGGAACGACCTGGACGGACAACGGCACCGGCGCGCAGGGCGGCTCGCCCCCGCTGTTCGGAGACTTCTTCGCGCAGGGCATCCTCACGATGACCAGCGGCGCGGCCAGCGGCCTCAAGACCAACGTCAAAACGATGACCAGCGCGGGCCTTCAGCTGCTGCTGCCGCTCGGGCGCACGCCGGCAGTGGGCGACACCTTCACCGTGTCGGCGGGATGCGCCAAGACGGCCGCGACCTGCCAGTACAAGTTCAACAACCTCGTCAACTTCGGCGGCTTCCCGGACCTGACGCCGCAAAGGAACTGGATGTGAGGCGCGAGGACATCGTGGCCGAGGCGCGCACCTGGATCGGCACGCCCTTCCAGCATGCGCAGTCCTGCAAAGGCAAAGGTGCCGACTGCGTGGGCCTGTGCATCGGGACGTTCAAGGCCCTCGGCGGCATCGCGCCCGGGTGGTTCCCGGCCCCGTACAGCCAGCAGTGGCATGTCCACAAGAACGAGGAGCTGTTGGTGAACACCGTGGCCGCCTTCGGCTTCATCGAAAAGCCCGTCGGCCAGCGGGAGCTCGGCGACCTGCTGTTCTTCCAGTTCGGCCGCGTGTGCTCGCACGTCGGGATTTACGTCGGCGACAACCAGATGGTCCATGCGTATTTCAGCCTTCACCGCGCCGTGCAGCAGCCGCTGACCGGCGACATGGGCGCGCGCCTGCGCCGCGTGATGCAAGCTCCCTGGGTGAACTGACATGGCCGTTGCAATCCCCCTGATCGCCGGCGGCATCGGAGCGTGGGCCGGAAGTGCCACCATCGGAGCAGCAGCAGGGTGGGCCATCGGCTCGGCCGCAGGCTCGATCCTGGAGCAAAAGCTGTTCGGGCCGCAGATCCCGCCCAACGCCCTGACCGACCTGACGGTGCAGACCTCCGCCTGGGGGACTGGCCTGCCGGACATTTTCGGCGTGCAGCGCGTGGCCGGCAACATCATCTGGTCGACCGACAAGATGCTCGTCGGCGGCAACCAAGGCAAGTATGGCGGCAAGGGTGGCGGGGGCGGCAAGGGCAGCTCCAAAGGCGGCAAGAAGGGCACCGGCAGCCAGGGCTACTACGAGGTCGCCATCGCTTTCGCGCTGTGCGAGGGGCCTGTCGCCGGCATCAAGCGCATTTGGGCCGGCGGCGATCTGATCTACGACGATAGCGCCCCGGTGTACGTGCCCAGCATGGACCCCAACAATCCGCAGGGCAGCTATCAGCAGTTCACCTCGACCAATGCGCCGTTGTCCTCAACGGGCGGTTCGTCGCTGGGCTCCTGGACGCTGTACCACGGCACGGGCGAACAAGGGCCGGATGGCACCATCGTCGCCAACGGCTCGGGCAACGGCGCTGGCGGCATTCCCTACCAGCAGGTTACGCTCGCCAACGGCTTCGAGTACACCTACGGAGCGCCGGCCTTCGGCAAGCTGGGCGCTGCGTGCGCCTATCGCGGCGTGGCCTACATCGTGTTCCCCAACCTGAACATCGGCTATGGCGGCACGATCCCGC
>JAJZUZ010000132.1 GCA_021845965.1 Pseudomonadota bacterium
AGGAATAGAGATGCACGCGCCACGCACCAGGGTGCAACGGCGCCCTGTGCATGGGGTGTTGTTGCTCGACAAGCCGCTGGGACTCTCCAGCAACCAGGCCTTGCAGAAGGCCAAGTGGCTGCTGCGCGCGGAGAAGGGCGGCCATACCGGCACGCTCGACCCGCTGGCCACTGGCGTGCTGCCCCTGTGCTTTGGTGCGGCGACCAAGTTCAGCCAGCTGCACCTGGACGCCGACAAGACCTACGAGACGACGGTGCGTCTGGGCGTCAAGACCAGCACGGCCGATGCCGAGGGCGAGGTGATCGACACCCGCCCGGTGAGCTGCACCCTGGGCCAGGTGGTCGAGGTGCTGGACCGCTTCATGGGCCCCATCCGCCAGGTGCCGCCCATGCACAGCGCGCTGAAAAAGGATGGCAAGGCCTTGTACGAATATGCCCGCGAGGGCGCGACGGTGGAGCGCGAGCCGCGTGACGTGGTGATCCACGAACTGGAATTGCTGGACGTGCAGCTGCAGGGCGAGGCGCCTTTCCTGCGCCTGCGCGTGCACTGCAGCAAGGGCACCTACATCCGCACGCTGGGCGAGGACATCGGCGAGGCCCTGGGCTGCGGCGGCCATCTGGTTGCCCTGCGGCGCACGGCGACCGGCCCCTTTGGGGTCGACCAGTGCGTGACGCTGGAAGGCTTGGAGGCCATGGACGAAGCCACACGTCTGCAGCAGCTTCAGCCGGTCGAGTGCCTGCTGGAAGGACACGAAAAGGTCACGCTGGAAGGCGAGAATGCGGGCCGATTCCTCAGCGGCATGCGCCGGCGCGGCCGCTGGCATGACACGGAACGCGCCGCCGTTTTCGGCGACCCCCCCCACACCCTGCTGGGCACCGGCCATGTGAAGGCCGGCGAACTGATACCCGGGCGCCTGTTGAGCCCGATCGAAATCCAACAGATTCTGGAAAGCCAACTATGAGCAAGCAAATCCGCAATATCGCCATCATCGCCCACGTCGACCACGGCAAGACCACCATGGTGGACCAGCTGCTGCGCCAGTCCGGCATCTTCGCCGAGCACGAAAAAGTGGTCGACACCGTGATGGACAACAACGCCATCGAAAAGGAGCGCGGCATCACCATCCTGGCCAAGAACTGCGCCGTGAGCTGGAAGGGCACGCACATCAATATCGTCGACACCCCCGGCCACGCCGACTTTGGCGGCGAGGTCGAGCGCGCCCTGTCCATGGTGGACGGTGTGCTTCTGTTGATCGACGCCCAGGAAGGCCCGATGCCGCAGACGCGCTTCGTGACCAAGAAGGCGTTGGCCCTGGGTCTCAAGCCCATCGTGGTGGTGAACAAGGTCGACAAGCCGGGTGCGAACCCCGACAAGGTGGTCAACGCCGCCTTCGACCTGTTCGACAAGCTGGGCGCCAACGACGAGCAGCTGGACTTCCCGGTCGTCTACGCCTCGGGTATCAACGGCTGGTCTTCGCTGGAAGAGGGCGCGCCGGGCGAGCAGTGGGGCCCCGACATGTCGGCCCTGTTCGATACCGTGCTCAAGCATGTGCCCTCCCAGAAGGGCGACCCGGCCGCGCCGCTGCAGCTGCAGATCTCCGCACTGGACTTCTCGACCTTCGTGGGCCGCATCGGCGTCGGTCGTATCAGCCAGGGCACGATCAAGCCCGCCATGGACGTGCTGGTCATGGAAGGTCCGGACGGCAAGACCGTCAAGGGCCGCATCAACCAGGTGCTGACCTTCCAGGGCCTGGACCGTGTGCAGACGACGGAAGCCGGCCCGGGCGAGATCGTGCTGATCAACGGTATCGATGAGATCGGCATCGGCGTGACCATCACCGATCCGGCCAAGCCGTCGCCGCTGCCCATGCTCAAGGTCGACGAGCCGACCCTGACCATGAACTTCTGCGTCAACACCAGCCCGCTGGCCGGTCGTGAAGGCAAGTTCGTGACCAGCCGCCAGATCTGGGACCGCCTGCAGAAGGAGCTGCAGCACAACGTGGCCCTGCGCGTGCGGGAAACCGACGAAGAAGGCATCTTCGAAGTCATGGGCCGCGGTGAACTGCACCTGACCATCTTGCTGGAGAACATGCGCCGCGAAGGCTACGAGCTGGCCGTGTCCAAGCCGCGCGTGATGTTCAAGGAAATCAACGGCGAGAAGTGCGAGCCGATCGAGCTGGTCACCGCCGACATCGAAGAGCAGCACCAGGGCGGCGTCATGCAGGCCCTGGGCGAGCGCAAGGGCGAGCTGGTCAACATGGAGCCGGACGGCCGTGGCCGCGTGCGCCTGGAATACCGCATCCCGGCGCGCGGCCTGATCGGTTTCTCCAACGAGTTCCTGAACCTGACCCGCGGTTCCGGCCTGATCTCCAACATCTTCGACGGCTACGAGCCGCACAAGGGCGAGATCGGCGGCCGCAAGAACGGCGTGCTGATCTCCATGGACGCCGGTGAAATCTTCACCTACGCCCTGGGCAAGCTGGACGACCGCGGCCGCATGTTCGTCAAGGCCAACGATCCGGTCTACGAAGGCATGATCGTCGGCATCCACAACCGTGACAATGACCTGGTGGTCAACGCCACCCGTACCAAGCAGCTGACCAACTTCCGTGTCAGCGGCAAGGAAGACGCCATCAAGATCACGCCCCCGATCGACCTTACGCTGGAATACGGCGTGGAATTCATCGAGGACGACGAGCTGGTCGAGATCACGCCCAAGTCGATCCGCCTGCGCAAGCGTTATCTGACCGAGAACGAGCGCAAGCGGGCCGGGAAAAACCTCTGACCCCCTGAGTCGGCCTGCGGCCGCCTTCCCCCTGGGAGGGGGACGACGCCAGTGGCCCGGCGGAGCCGGTTCCACGGCGTCCCGCGAAGGGGACCCGGGCAGGCATGGCCCTGCACATGAAACTCACGCACCGGCGCGCGGTCTGGCTGATGGTGGCGGTGACCCTGATGTGGTCGATTGCCGGGGTCGTGACGCGCCAGCTGGAGGCGGCGCGCAGTTTCGAGGTCACGTTCTGGCGCAGCTTCTTTACGGCGCTGTCGCTGCTCATCATCCTGCCGCTGTGGCGCGGCCCCCGTGCGGTCTGGCATCAGCTGCGCACAGCGCCGGCGGCGCTCTGGTGGTCGGGCCTGTGCTGGAGCGGCATGTTCACGTCCTTCATGCTGGCTTTGACCATGACCAGCGTGGCCGGGGTGCTGGTGATCTCGGCGCTCAATCCGCTCTTCACCGCGATCCTGGCGCGCGTGTTCCTGCGCCAACACATTGCCTCCCACACCTGGGCCGCGATCGTGCTGGCGGGCCTGGGCATGGCGTGGATGTTCGGCGCCCAGCTGGGCAGCGACAGCTGGCAGGGCCTGCTGGTGGCGCTGTTCGTCCCGCTGACGGCCGCCGCCAACTGGATCGTGGTGCAACACGCCCATGCCCAGGGCCAGGACGTGGATCTGGTGCCGTCGGTGCTGGTGGGCGGCGTCCTCTCCGCATTGGCAACCTTGCCGCTGGCCCTGCCGCTGCAAGCCACGGTCCATGATGTGGGCCTGCTGGCACTTCTGGGACTGGTCCAGCTGGCGGTTCCGTGTACGCTGCTGGTGATCTGCGCCCGCGTGCTGCGCGCGCCGGAGATCTCGCTGCTGGCCCAGCTGGAGATCCTGTTTGGCATCCTGCTGGTCTGGCTCGGCGCCGGTGAGCGGCCCGGTCTTGCCGTGTTGCAGGGCGGCTCGCTCGTGCTGGGCGCGCTCCTGATGAATGAATGGTTGGTCTGGAAGAAGAAACAATGACGAACACGCTTGCCTCTACCTGTCCCGAAGTAATTGCCGAAATCCGTGGTGCTGTGGCTTGCATCACGCTCAACCGCGCGCGTGCCCTCAATGCGCTGTCGCTGCCCATGATCCGAGCCATCGCGTCGGCGCTGCTGGCCTGGCGCGACGACCCCGCCGTGCAGGCAGTGGCGATCCGTGGCATGGGCAAGGAGGGTCCGTTTGGTGCCTTCTGCGCTGGCGGTGATATCCGCTTTTTCCACCAGGCCATGCTGCGCGGCGATGGCGAGCTGGAGGACTTCTTCACCGAGGAATACGCACTCAACCACCTGATCCATCACTATCCCAAGCCCTACATCGCGTTCATGGACGGCATCGTCATGGGCGGTGGCATGGGAATCTCACAGGGCGCGCAGCTGCGCATCGTCACCCCGCGCACGAAGATGGCTATGCCCGAGACCAATATCGGCCTGTTCCCGGATGTCGGTGGCGGCTGGTTCCTGGCGCGTTGTCCGGACCACAGCGGCGAATGGCTGGCCCTGACCAGCGAGGTGGTGGGCGCTGGCGATGCACTGGCGCTGCAGCTGGCTGACACCTGCTTCGATGCGGCGCGTCTGGGCGAGGCCTGGGATGCCCTGGCCTCGCTGCCCCAGGTGGATGCGGCCAGCCTGCGGGCCTGGCAACAGGCCTACGTGACGCCGGCCCCCGCGGCGACACTGCCGCTGGACACCCTTGCACGTTGCTTCGAGCAGCCCGACGTCCTGCGCATCGTGCAGGCGCTTGAGAAGGAACCGGGCGAATGGGCAGCCGCCACCGTCAAGGCGCTGCGCACGCATTCGCCGCTGATGCAGCAGGTGACGCTGGAGCAGATCCGTCGTGGTGCCGGCATGTCCCTGGCCGACGAGCTGCGCATGGAGCGCGACATGGTGCGGCATTGCTTCAACACACGCCATCTGGACCGCTTCATGGGCGCAACCGACACCATGGAGGGCATCCGCGCCCTGGTGATCGACAAGGACCGCCAGCCGAAGTGGAACCCGGCTCGGCTGGAAGACGTGACGACGGGGATGGTGGCCGGCTTCTTCGAATCGCCCTGGCCGGCACACGCGCATCCCTTGCGCGAGCTGGCCTGAAAGGCTGCCTCAGAGCTGGTGATAGACCGTCTGCGCCAGCTGCAGCAGGGCCTGGCGCGTCAGCGTCCCTGAGAGCGCATAGGCGTAGCCTTCGTCCACCCAGTAGAAACTCGGCACCGGCCCATCACCGCTGTAGTGGAACTCGGTGCTGGCCTGCAGGTCGGCCGGCGTGCTGCCCAGATAAAGCGTGACGCGCTCGCCGCGCGCATTCTGGTACATGAACTGGGCGCGGGCACCATCATCGCCCGGCAGCAGCCGCCCGCCGACCAGTTCAAAGCCCTGTTCATTCAGCCGCGGCACCTTGAGCGGTCGTCCCAGCCGCTTGGACAGCCATTGCACCAGATGTTCTTCCTGCGCCGACCCGACCTCGACCGGGTGCCGTACCTCCGGCGCATAGACGGCATGGGCCACGCTGGCCTGGTGGATGAACTCCCGCACCGGCTCGGCCCGGGCCAGGGTGTCGCCGCGCCCGCTGTGGCCATGGCTGAACCAGCCCAGGCCGAAAGCCAGGACGAGGCCCGCGGCCATGCCACCCAGGCGCCACCATTGCAGCGCCTGGCTGTGGGCCCGCTCGGCACGGATGGCCGCCGCCCGCAGGCTGGCAGGCACGGGTTCCTGCAGCAGGGGCTGATACAGATTGCGCAGGGCCGAGCGCTGCTGCTGCCAAGCCTGCAGCGTGGCGCGGGCGGCCGGGTCATCAGCCAGGCGGGCCTCCAGATCGGCACGTGCGGCGGCGTCCAGCCGACCGTCCAGCAGGGCGTGCAGCTCATCTTCGTTCACGGCAGAGGCAGAGCGGGTATCCATGGCGTTCATTCAGGGGTTCATTTCAGGCGCCGCAGGGCGGGCGCCGCGCTGGCGTCGGCCTGGGCGGGTGCCGGCGCGCCCTCCATCAGTTCCTGCAGGCGAGCGCGAGCGCGCGACAGGCGCGACATGACGGTACCGATCGGCACGTCGACGATGCGGGCCACCTCGGCGTAGCTGAGGTCCTCCAGCGTCACCAGCAGCAGGACGATGCGCTGCTCTTGCGGCAGGCGCAACAGGCAGCGCTGCAGGTCGATCGCGGCATCGAGCTGGGCGGGCGGTGCCGGCGGATCAGCATCCAGCTCCGTCAAATCCAGCGGACGGGCCAGCTCGCCCTGGCGCCCGGCATGGCGCAGCTGGCTGACGTAGAGGTTGTGCATCAGCGTGAACAGCCAGGCCCGCAGGTCCGAGCCCGCCAGCCAGAGCCGCCACTTGGTGCAGGCACGCTCCAGCGTGTCCTGCACCAGGTCGTCGGCGGCCCAGGCCTCGCCCGTGAGCGCGCGCGCGTAGCGGCGCAGCGCGGGGATGTGCTCGATCAGTGGCTGGCGGTCCATAGGCTCACTGTAGCGCGGGCCACGATGTCAGGCCGGTCAGGGGCGTGCAACCTGCCACACCTTGTTGACCCCGTCGCCAGAGCGGTCACCCGGCTTGCTGTCTTTGACCCAGTAATACAGCGGCTTGCCCTTGAAGGCCCACTGCTTCTTGCCGTCGTCGCGGGTGATGATGCTGTAGTCGCCGCTGGCCTGGTCCATCGCGCCGGCCATCAGCGGGGGCCAGTTGATGGCG
>JAJZUZ010000133.1 GCA_021845965.1 Pseudomonadota bacterium
CGGCGCGCGTGGCGCGGCCGTGGGCGTGCCCCTCCGCAGTCGAAATGGCCTGCGCCAGCGAGACCGCGGACACCGGGACGCTGAGGGCGTCGTTGTGCGCGCCGCCGTTGGCTGCATAGACAGCGACGCCTGCGCCCGCAAGCACGAGGCCCAGTAATGAAAATTTGACCGTTCTGTTCATGATGGCTCTCCAAGTTAGCGCAGAGATTTGCGCAAGAGGGAGATTGCCGATCCTGGCTTAGCCGGTCATTAGGGCGCGTCGCCCGTTTTATCTGACACTTGAAATGCGCCTGTCGAATGACCGGTAATGGTTGTTGCGGCCACTACGGCCGCAGAACGCGAATGACTCAGTACAGCCTAAAGAGGTCGCCGACCACCAAGCCGCCGCGGCGAGTATGCCGTGCACCTGCGGACGAACCCTTCAAGTTTCAGAGTGCCGCAGAATCAATGGGCAGCGCACCGTGCTAGATTCAAGCCCCCCCTCCGACCCGTCTCCAGATCTCACCCATACCATGACCGCAGAAGAACTCGCTGCATTGGAAGCCCTCGTTCGCTCGGCCGCGCATGCGGAACTGCTTCCGCGCTTCCGCAACACGCTGCGCCAGGAGAAGCGGGACGGCAGTTGGGTGACCGAAGCCGATCTCGCCATGCAGTCACACATGGCATCTGCGCTCGCGGCGAGGTATCCCGGAATTCCCCTGCTTGGCGAGGAGATGAGCTCCGTCGAACAGGAGCGCTTGCTGGCAGAAGCTGGTTGGAGTGATGCCGGTCTTTGGGTGCTCGATCCGCTCGACGGTACAAGCAACTTTGCCGCCGGCATCCCGCTCTTCTCCGTTTCGCTGGCGCTCATGCGTAACGGTCGCATCGAAGCGGGCATCGTCTATGACCCGGTGCGCGACGAATCATTCGCCGCGTTGCGTGGGCGCGGCGCTACGCTGGATGGCAGGCCCCTGCGCACGCCAGAGGCCGGCGTGCCGATCGACAAGACAACGGCCTGCATCGACTTCAAGCGACTATCCCCCGCGCTGGCTGCGCGCATGGCCTCAGCGCCGCCCTATTCCTCGCAGCGCGCGATCGGGACGGTCGCGCTCGAATGGTGCTGGGTGGCCGCGGGCCGCTTCCATCTCTATCTGCATGGCCAGCACAGGCTCTGGGACTATGCGGCCGGTTGCCTCGTGCTGGAGGAGGCGGGCGGCTGTGCCGACACGCTGGACGGCCGGCCCGCGCCGCTGGATCTGGCGCCGCGCTCGGCGGCCTGTGCTTCCGACCTGAAGCTGTTCGGCCCTTGGCTTGAATACCTCCGGGCGCCGGCGCCGCGTTGACGCCGGCAGCCGCCCCTTTACACATGACGCCTGACGGTCCGACGTGACGCTCAGCCGCCAGACGGGCGCGACGCGCCAGACGCAAGCGACTCAGCCACCCAGGCCGACGTACATGTGCTGCACGTCGTCGTGCGCATCGATGGCGGCCAGGAAGGCTTCCACCTCTTCTAATTGTTCAGCGCTCAGGCTGGCCGGGTCCACCGGGTTCTTGGGCTTGTAGCCCAGCTTGGCGGACAGCACCGTGAAGCCCTGGGCCGGCAGGGCGCGGCTGACGAGGTCCACATCGGCCGGGTCGGTGAGGAAAATCGCCACGCCGTCTTCACCGGCAGCCTCGAAGTCCTGCGCGCCGGCTTCGATGGCGGCCACTTCCACGTCGGCATCCGGCTTCGCGGCTTCGGCCTCGATCATGCCCACATGGTCAAAGTCCCAGGCCACCGAGCCGGAGGTGCCGAGCTGGCCCTTGCGGAACAGCACGCGCATCTCGGGCGCGGTGCGGTTGAGGTTGTCGGTCAGGCACTCCACCATCACGGGCACGCGGTGGGGGGCAAAGCCCTCGTACATCACATGCTCGAAGTGCACCGTCTCGCCCGTGAGGCCGGCGCCCTTCTTGATGGCGCGCTCCAGCGTGTCCTTGGGCATGGAGGCCTTGCGGGCCTGTTCCACGGCCAGGCGCAGGCGTGAGTTGAGGGCCGGGTCGGCGCCGCCGCGCGCGGCCACCATGATTTCCTTGGCCAGCTTGCCAAACAGCTTGCCCTTGGCGTCGGCGACCTGCGCCTTGCCTTTTGCTTTCCATTGCGCGCCCATGTCGGATCTTTCTGTGCTTAGTAGGGGCCAGGGGCCGGCGTGTCGGTGGCGGCCGGCGTGTCGTCGGCGACGAAGCTGTCGCGGAAGGTGAACCAGATCGAGCTGAAGAACATGGCCGCCAGCAGCATGGCGGTGGGGAAGATCAGCGCGCCGATCAGATCGGGCCGGCCCAGCACCCCGCCCACTAGCATGAGCGCCAACCCGACGCCAATGAACAGGGCCATCCAGGCCAGGGTGTAGAGCGTGAGCGCGCCGAAGTTGCGCGTGCAGGCCACCAGGCTGAAGAACAGGCTCTTGGCGGGCGGCACATCATGCCAGTGCACCAGCGCCGGGGCGTGCCAGAACATCATGGACAGCGGCAGGTACAGCGCCATGGCCAGCCACATGGCGGCCTGGAAGGTGGGCTCCTGCACCATTTCCGGCGTGACGGAGCCGCCCACCAGGTAGAGGCGGGCAAAGGCGCCCCCGTCGGCCAGCGCAGAGACCCCCATCACCAGCAGGAAGCCGGCGGCGTAGAGCCCGCCCAGCACCAGCATGGCGCGGGCGCGCTGGCGGCCGGCGCGAAAGGCGCTGACCAGGATGGCCGGCATGGGGAACTTGCCCTGCGCGGCCTCGCGTGTGGCCGCCATCAGGCCCAGCGTGGCCGCCGGCAGCAGCGCCAGTGCCAGCACGGTGCCCAGGTAGGGCAGCAGGCTGGCCAGCGACATGATGGAGATGAACATGAAGAACAGCCCGGCCAGTGCCAGCGGCTGGCGCCAGAAGGTGCGCAGGCCTTCGCGGAACCAGGTGATGCCGGTGCGGGCGGGGACGATATTGAGCTTCATGCGAGTGCCACCTCGGCCGTGAGCAGGTCGCCCGCATGCAGCGGCTGCTGCACGCGCTGGCGCAAGACGCGCTCGAAGTGCGTGGGGTCGTGCGGCTGCAGCATGCTGGCTTCGCGCGGCAGGTGGAAGTCCCACAGGCGCGAGATCCAGAAGCGCAGCGCGCCGGCGCGCAGCAGCGCCGGCAGCAGCTGGCGCTCGGCCGCGGTCAGCGGGCGCACGGCGGCGTAGGCCTGCACGAAGGCGGCGCTGCGCTCCAGGTCGGTCGCGCCGCTGGCCAGGTCGATGCACCAGTCGTTCAGGCAGACGGCGATGTCGAACAGGAAGGAGTCGACGCCGGCGAAGTAGAAGTCGAAGAAGCCGGTGAGCTTGGGCGCCTCGGCGGGGCCATCGAACATCACGTTGTCGCGGAACAGGTCCGCGTGGATGGCGCCGCGCGGCAGGGCCTTGTAGGCGGCCAGCTCGGCCAGGTGGTTCTGGTAGGCCAGCTCGCCGCGCAGCAGCGTGGCCTGGGCCGCGTCCAGATGCGGCAGCACCAGGGGCACGGTCTCGTTCCACCAGGGCAGGCCGCGCAGATTGGGCTGGTGGCGCGCGTAGTCGCGCCCGGCCAGGTGCATGCGGGCCAGCATGGCGCCGACGGCCGCGCAATGGGCCGCCGTGGGCTGCAGTTCGCTCTTGCCGCGCAGACGGTTCACCACGGCGGCAGGCTTGTCCTTCAGGCGGTGCAGGATGTCGCCGTCACGGTTGGCAGCCGGGTCGGGCACCGGGATGCCCCGGGTCGCCAGGTGCTTCATCAGGTGCAGGTAGAAGGGCAGCTGCTCGAAGGACAGGCGCTCGAACAGCGTCAGCACATAAGCGCCCTGGTCGGTGGTGACGAAGTAGTTGGTGTTCTCGATGCCGCCCTTGCAGCCTTCCATCTCTTGCAGCTGGCCCAGGTTCAGGGTCTGCAGGAAGGCGCTGGCCTCATCGAATGAGACTTCGGTAAAGACTGCCATGTCAGGGTGTGGTCACACTGCTTTTGCAAGTGCGAACGTGATTAAAACCGCGCCAATCTAGGCGCGCGACGACGCCCAGGCTGGCTGCCTGGGCTAGGAGTGCAACAACGAGTGGCGCGGTTTTAACCACGTTCCCTTCGGGTTGCGGCCAAAAACGCCATGCGCGGCGTTGCGTAGCCTTGCCGGAGATTGCTCCGGCTTCGACTACGCGCCTTGAGCATGACGTTTTTGATCCGCAACGCATCTTGCAAAAACAGTGTGACCACACCCTAAAACTTAAACAGGTTCCAGCCGCCGCTGCCGCTGCGTTCGCGGTCGGTGCCGGCGGGGTTGCGGTTGTTGCTTTCAGGCGCAACTTCGTAGGGCGGGGCGTCGCCCTTGGGCTTGACGGTGATGCTCTTGGATTCGCCGCCCACGCGCAGCTCGTCGATGCGCGAGCCGGCATCCTGGTGGTGGATGCGCTCGATCTTCTGTTCCGTCCGCGAGGACGGCGGCGGGTTGCCGTCGCGCGGGTCGGCCGCCGGCTGCTGCGCCAGCGCCGCGGCCGCGCCCAGGCTGCCCAGCAGGAGCAGCAGACGGGGGAGGGCGCGGGAGATGGCAGGCATCCCGGGATTGTAGAACCTGCGCCGGTACGGACGCAGGCACAATCGGCACCTGACAAACCCTCCTGCCCATGAGCGACAAGAAAACCCTGTTGCTGGTCGACGGCTCCAGCTACCTGTACCGCGCTTTCCACGCCATGCCGGACCTGCGCGCGGTGCCGGGCGACCCGACCAGCCCGCCCACGGGCGCCATCCGCGGCATGATCAACATGCTGCAGAGCCTGCGCAAGGAGATTCATGCCGACTACGCGGCCTGTGTCTTCGACGCCAAGGGCCCGACCTTCCGCGACGAGCTCTACCCGGAATACAAGGCGCACCGCGCGCCCATGCCGGACGATCTGCGCGCGCAGATCGAGCCCATCCACGAGGTGGTGCGCCTGATGGGCTGGAAGGTGCTGGACATTCCCGGGGTGGAGGCCGACGACGTCATCGGCACCCTGGCCAAGGCCGCCGCCAGCCATGAGGTGGAAGTCATCATCAGCAGCGGCGACAAGGACCTGGCGCAACTGGTCACCCCGCACATCACCATCGTCGACACCATGAACGGCAAGCGCCGCGACGTGGCCGGCGTGGAGGCCGAGTTCGGCGTGCCGCCGGCGCGGATGGTGGATTTCCAGACGCTGGTGGGTGATGCCATCGACAACGTGCCCGGCGTGGAGAAGGTGGGCCCGAAGACGGCGGCCAAGTGGCTGCAGGAATACGGCTCGCTCGACAACATCGTCGCCAACGCCGCGGCCATCAAGGGCGTGGCGGGCGAGAACCTGCGCAAGGCGCTGGACTGGCTGCCCATGGGACGCCAGCTGCTGACCATCAAGACCGATTGCGACCTGAACGGCTGGGTGCCCGGCCTGCCGGCGCTGGACGCGGTGCGCGTGGGTGAACCCGAGACCGAGGCCCTGCGCACCTTCTACGAGCAGTACGGCTTCAAGGGCCTGGCGCGCGCGCTGGGTGGTGGTGGCGGCGGCGACAAGCCGGCCGCACCGAACCCCGAGCCCGGCCTGTTCGACGAGGCGGCACCGGTCACGTCCAGCGTGAGCCACGTGCATTACACGACCATCCTCGACTGGAGTGACTTCGAACACTGGTTGCACAAGCTGCAGACCGCCGAGCTGGTGGCGCTGGACACCGAGACCACTTCGCTGGACGAGATGGTGGCCGAGATCGTGGGCCTCTCCTTCAGCGTGCTGCCGGGCGAGGCGGCCTACATCCCGCTGCGGCACGACTACCCCGGCGCGCCGGCGCAGCTGGCGCGCGAGGAGGTGCTGGCGAAGCTCAAGCCCTGGCTGGAGAACCCGGCGGCGCAGAAGCTCGGGCAGCACGTCAAGTACGACCGCCACGTCTTTGCCAACCACGGCATCGAGGTGCAGGGTTATGTGCACGACACCATGCTGCAGAGCTATGTGCTGGAAGTGCACAAGCCGCATGGCCTGGCCAGCCTGGCCGAACGCCACCTGGGCCGCAGCGGCATCAACTACGAGGACCTGTGCGGCAAGGGCGCCAAGCAGATTCCCTTCAGCCAGGTGGACATCGCCAGGGCGGCCGAGTATTCCTGCGAGGACTCGGACCAGACGCTGGACGTGCACCGCGCGCTGTGGCCGCGGCTGCAGGCCGATGACAAACTCAAGTTCATCTACGAGCTGGAGATGGCCAGTTCCGAGACCCTGTACCGCATCGAGCGCAACGGCGTGCTGATCGACGCCACCGTGCTGCAGCAGCAGAGCCACGAGCTGGGCCAGCGCATCCTGCAGCTGGAGCAGGAGGCGTATGAGCTGGCGGGCCAGCCCTTCAACCTCGGCAGCCCCAAGCAGATCGGCGAGATCTTTTTCGGCAAGCTGGGCCTGCCGGTGGTGAAGAAGACCGCCACCGGCGCCCCCAGCACGGACGAAGAGGTGCTGGAAAAGCTG
>JAJZUZ010000134.1 GCA_021845965.1 Pseudomonadota bacterium
GCCGTGAGCGCGGGCAGCACCAGCACCTGCGTCGTCCCGTTGACGTGCGCCTGCGGCACGCAGTCGATCAGCGCAAACGGCGATTCGACACGGCGTTCCACCTTGTCCACGCGCGCCACCGGCAAGCCGGGCGGAAAGACGCCATCGATGCCGCTGGTGGTGAGCAGGTCGCCGGCCTGCACGTCGGCGTTGGCACCCATGTAGCGCAGTTCCAGCGCACCACCATGCAGTTCCGGGTTGCCGAAGGCCACGGCGCGCACGCCGGTACGCGTGTTGAGCACGGGAATGGCCTGGTCGGCATCGATCACCAGCGTGACCTCGGCCAGCGAGGGGTAGACACGTGTGACCTGGCCCAGCACACCCGCCTCGTCGATCACCGGCGCGCCGGGCGTCACGCCCTGCAGCAGCCCCTTGTCGATGATGACCTTGTGCGCGTAGGGATCGGCAGCGTCATACAGCACCTGGGCCACGAGGCCGCTGGTCTGCGGCCGCGCGCGCAATTCCAGCAGCTGGCGCAGGCGCTCGTTTTCCAGCGCCAGCTGCTCGAACTGCTGCACGCGCGGCGACTGCAGGCGCAGCTGCTCGTGGTAGGACTCGGCGTCCTCCTGCGCGCGGTGCAGCGTCTGCACGTGCTGGACGCCCTCGCGTGTCCACTGCACCGGCTTGAGCACCGCCATCTGGAAGGGGTACAGCACCGAGGCGATGGCCACGCGCAGCGGCCCGGTGAGCTTGAAGCGCGTGTCGGCCACCATCAGGAACAGCGCCAGCGCGCTGAAGAAGATAAGCCGCGACAGGGCCGAGGCGCCCTGCCGGAAGAATGGCGGAGGGGTCCTCTCCAGCGTACCGAGTGGCATCGCTGTCTCTGCTGCTTATTCGCTCGTGAAGATCGAACCCAGGCGATCCATGCGTTCCAGGGCGATGCCGCAGCCGCGCACCACGCAGGTCAGCGGGTCTTCGGCCACCAGCACCGGCAGACCGGTCTCTTCGGACAGCAGGCGATCGAGGTCACGCAGCAGTGCACCGCCGCCGGTCAGCATCATGCCGCGGTCGGCGATGTCGGCCCCCAGTTCGGGCGGGGTCTGCTCCAGCGCGTTCTTCACGGCCGAGACGATGTTGTTCAGCGGGTCGGTCAGCGCTTCCAGGATCTCGTTGGACGAGATCGTGAAGCTGCGCGGCACGCCTTCGGACAGGTTGCGGCCGCGTACTTCCATCTCGCGCACCTCGCTGCCCGGGAAGGCGGAGCCGATGTTCTTCTTGATGGCTTCGGCGGTGGGCTCGCCGATCAGCATGCCGTAGTTGCGACGGATGTAGTTGATGATGGCCTCGTCGAACTTGTCACCGCCGACGCGGACCGAGCCCTTGTAGACCATGCCGCCGAGGGAAATAACGCCGACCTCGGTGGTTCCGCCGCCGATGTCCACCACCATGGAGCCGGAGGCTTCGGACACCGGCAGGCCGGAGCCGATGGCCGCGGCCATGGGTTCCTCGATCAGGTAGACGTCGCTGGCGCCGGCGCCCAGGGCCGACTCGCGGATGGCCCGGCGCTCCACCTGGGTGGAGCCGCAGGGCACGCAGATGATGATGCGCGGACTGGGCTTGAGCACGCCGCGCGGGTGCACCATCTTGATGAACTGCTTGAGCATCTGCTCGGTGACGGTGAAGTCGGCGATCACGCCGTCCTTCATCGGGCGGATGGCCTCGATGTTGCCGGGCACCTTGCCCAGCATGGCCTTGGCTTCGTGGCCCACGGCCTGGATGGTCTTCTTGCCCTGCGGGCCGCCTTCGTGGCGGATGGCGACGACGGAGGGTTCATCGAGCACGATGCCCTTGTCGCGCACGTAGATCAGGGTGTTGGCCGTCCCCAGGTCGATGGCCAGGTCAGTGGAGAAATACTGACGGAAAGCTCCAAACATTACTCGGTCCTCTCTGCGGGCACGAGCGGTGCTTCGGCCACCCATCGCCCTGTGCGCATCGGCGCGGTTGAAACTGGAACGCGAGGCCGGATTTCCTGTGGACAGGAAAAGGGCGCTCTTAAAGGCGGGATAATACCCTATCGCCTGTGTATAACCCGGTTTTCCGGCCCGTTCCGGCCGTCTTTACACCCGGTTTCAACCCCTGTCCCGCCATGTCCCTGACCTCTGCTGACATCTCGCGCATTGCCAACCTGGCCCGGCTGGAACTCAGCCCGGCCGAAGGCGAGCGCATGCTGGCCCGCATCAACGGCTTTTTCGACCTCGTCGAGCAGATGCGCGCCGTCGACACCACTGGTGTCGAGCCCCTGTCCCACCCCACCATGGCCGCCGCCTGCGGCGCGGCCGCGCTGCGCCTGCGCGCGGACGTGGCCAGCGAGCCCAATCAGCGCGAGGCCAACCAGCAGAGCGCCCCCGCCGTCGAACGCGGCCTGTTCCTGGTCCCGAAAGTGATCGAGTGATGTTGTACACCCCCAGGCTACGCGCACTGCGTGTCGCTCCGCCACCCCCCTCTAGGGGGCAACGCCAGTGGCCCGGCCAAGCCGGTTCCACGGCGTTCCGCGCCTAAGCCCCTGCACTCCGAACATGACAAGCACCAACAACGATTTGCATCAGCTCTCGGTCGCTGAACTGGCCCGCCAGCTGCGCGAGAAGAAGGTCTCCGCCGTCGAGACCGCGCAGCATTTCCTGGGCCGCATGGCCGCCCACCAGGACCTGGCCGCCTACCTGGCGGTGAATGAAGAGGCCACGCTGGCGCAGGCCCGCGCGGCCGATGCCGCGATTGCCGCCGGTACGGCCGGCGCGCTGGCGGGCGTGCCGATCGCGCACAAGGACATCTTCGTCACGAAAGACTTCCCGTCCACCGCCGGCTCGAAGATGCTGGCGGGCTACCGCTCGCCCTTCGACGCCACCGTGGTCAGCCGCCTGGCGCAGGCCGGCGCCGTGACCCTGGGCAAGCTCAGCTGCGACGAATTCGCCATGGGCTCGGCCAACGAGAGCGTGGCCGTGCCGGCCGTGGGCCACAGCGCCCCGACGGCCGCGCGCAACCCCTGGGACAAGCAGCGCGTGGCCGGCGGCTCCTCGGGCGGCAGCGCGGCCGCCGTGGCCGCACGCCTGGCCCCCGCCGCCAGCGGCACCGACACCGGGGGTTCGATCCGCCAGCCGGCCTCCTTCTGCGGCATCACCGGCATCAAGCCCACCTACGGCCGCGCCAGCCGCTACGGCATGATCGCCTACGCCTCCAGCCTGGACCAGGCCGGTCCGATGGCGCGCAGCGCCGAGGACTGCGCGCTGCTGCTGTCGGCCATGTGCGGCCCGGACCTGGACCGTGATTCGACCTCGCTGGACGTGCCCGCGGAAGATTTCAGCCGCACCCTGAGCGACAAGCTCGACGGCCTGCGCATCGGCATCCCGAAGGAGTTCTTCGGTGCCGGCCTGGCCGCCGACGTGCGCGCCGCCATCGATACCGCACTCAAGGCATACGAGAAGCTGGGCGCCAGGCTGGTGGAAATCTCGCTGCCGCACACCGAGCTGGCGATTCCGGTCTACTACATCATCGCCCCGGCCGAGGCCAGCTCCAACCTCTCGCGCTTCGACGGCGTGAAGTTCGGGCACCGGACCAAGGACTACACGGACCTGCTCGAGATGTACAAGAAGACCCGCGCCGAAGGCTTTGGCGACGAGGTGAAACGCCGCATCATGGTCGGCACCTATGTGCTCTCGCACGGCTACTACGACGCCTACTACCTGCAGGCACAGAAGATCCGCAAGCTGATCGCCGACGACTTCCAGCAGGCCTTCCGGAGCTGCGACGTGATCGCCGGCCCGGTGGCGCCCTCGGTGGCCTGGACGCTGGGCGACAAGAGCGACGACCCCGTCGCGGCCTATCTCGCCGACATCTACACCCTGCCCGGCTCGCTGGCCGGCCTGCCCGGCATGAGCCTGCCCGTGGGCTTCGGCGCCAACCGAATGCCCGTGGGCCTGCAGCTGATCGGCAACTACCTGCAGGAAGCCAGGCTGCTCAACGCGGCGCACCGCTACCAGCAAGTAACGGATTTCCACCTCCGCACACCGGGAGGTTATTGACATGAGCGCACCCAAACTCGTCCAGGGCTACGAAGTCGTGATCGGCTTCGAGACGCATGCCCAGCTCTCCACGCAAAGCAAGATCTTCAGCCGCGCGCCCACGGCCTTCGGCGCCGAGCCCAACACCCAGGCCTGCGCCGTGGACCTGGCCCTCCCGGGCACGCTGCCGGTGATGAACGTGGGTGCGGTGGAGCGCGCCATCCGCCTCGGCGTGGCGCTGAACTCGCGCATCGCACTGCGCAGCATCTTCGCGCGCAAGAATTACTTCTACCCCGACCTGCCCAAGGGCTACCAGATCAGCCAGTACGAGATCCCCGTCGTGCAGGGCGGCGAGGTGAGCTTCTACCTCGGCGACGAGAAGAAGACCGTGCGCCTGGTGCGTGCGCACCTGGAGGAAGATGCCGGCAAGTCGCTGCACGAGGACTTCATCGGCCAATCCGGTATCGACCTGAACCGCGCCGGCACGCCGCTGCTGGAGATCGTGACCGAACCCGACATCCGCTCCAGCGAAGAAGCCGTGGCCTACGCCAAGGAGCTGCACAAGATCGTCACCTGGATCGGCATCTGCGACGGCAATATGCAGGAAGGCAGCTTCCGCTGCGACGCCAACGTCTCGGTGCGCAAGCCCGGCCAGCCCCTGGGCACACGCCGCGAGATCAAGAACCTGAACAGCTTCAAGTTCATGCAGCAGGCCATCGACTACGAGGTGCGCTGGCAGATCGAGCAGCTGGAAGACGGCCACGCCATCCAGCAGGCCACGGTGCTGTTCGACACCGACACGGGCGAGACGCGCGCCATGCGCACCAAGGAAGATGCGGCGGACTACCGCTACTTCCCCGATCCCGATCTGCCGCCGCTGGTGATTGCGGCCGACTGGATCGAACGCGTGAAGGGAGAGATGCCCGAGCTGCCACGCGCAGCGGCAGCCCGCTTTGTGGGCGACTTCGGACTCTCGGAATACGACGCCACGATGATGACGCAAAGTAAGTCCACCATGATTTACTTCCAGGAAGTCATCGGACAAAACCCGCCCATCCAGCCCAAGATCGCCGCCAACTGGATCATGGGCGAAGTCTCGCGCCGCCTGAACGCAGCCGAAATCGGCATCGAGAAGGCACCCGTCGGCCCCGCTCAGCTGGCCACCTTGATCCGCCGCATCGGCGATGGCACCATCTCCAACAACGCCGCACGGCAGGTCTTCGACGTCCTGTGGAGTGGTGAAGGCAGTGACGTGGATGCCGTCATCGAGGCCAAGGGCCTGAAGCAGATGAACGACTCCGGCGCGCTGGAGAAGATCATCGACGAGGTCATCGCTGCCAACCCGGACAACGTGGCGCAGTTCAAGGCCGGCAAGGACAAGGCCTTCAACGCGCTGGTGGGCCAGGTGATGAAGGCCAGCAAGGGCAAGGCCAACCCGCAGCAGGTCAATGACCTGCTGCGCGCCAAGCTCAGCTGAGGCCGGCCGGCGGCGGCAGGAAGGGTGCCAGCGACTCCACCGGCCCGGGCTTGCCGAACAGGTAGCCCTGGCAGTGGTGGCAGCCCTGCTGGACGAGAAACTCACGCTGCTCCCAGGTCTCCACCCCCTCGGCGATCACCTGCAGCTGCAGGCTGCGGCCCAGCGCCACGATGGCCTGCACGATGGCAGCATCGTTGGCATTGCTCAGCGCGTCCTTGACGAAGGCGCGGTCGATCTTGAGCTGGTCCAGCGGCAGACGCTTGAGATAGGCCAGCGAGGAGTAGCCGGTGCCGAAGTCGTCCAGCGAGAAGCCGACGCCGCGCGCCTTGAGCTCTTCCATCTTGGCGATGGTATCCGCCACGTTGTCCAGCAGCAGGCTCTCGGTCAGCTCCAGTTTCAAGCGGCGGGGATTGGCGCCGGTTTGCGCCAGCACGGCCAGCACCTCGTTGACGAAATCGGGCTGCCGCACCTGCAGGCCGCTGACGTTGACCGCCAGCGTGAGCGGCTCGGTGTGCGGCTGTTCGGCCCAGCGCACCAGCTGGCGGCAGGCCTGCTCCAGCACCCAGCGGCCCAGCGGCAGGATCAGCCCGCATTCCTCGGCCAGCGGGATGAACGTCACCGGCGGCACCAGGCCGCGCACCGGATGGCGCCAGCGCACCAGCACCTCCGCCCCCGTCATCTGCCCGACACCATCGACCTGCGGCTGGTAGTGCAGCAGCAACTGCTGGACCTGCAAGGCCTGCCGCAGCTCGCGCTCCAGCGCCACTCGCTCGCTCACATTGGCCTGCATGACCGGATCGAAGAAGCGGTAGCTGTCGCGCCCGGAGGCCTTGGCCTGGTGCAGGGCCAGATCGGCCTGCTGGAACAGCTCCTCGGCGTTGGACACGTCGGCGC
>JAJZUZ010000135.1 GCA_021845965.1 Pseudomonadota bacterium
GCACCGGCATCACCGCCGAGACTTTTGGCAACGCCATCCTGGCCCAGTTCGACCTGGAACTGCGCCACGTGCGCCTGCCCTTCATTGACACCGTGGACAAGGCCCACCAGGCGGTGCGCCAGATCAATCACACGGGCGAGGTCGAGGGCAAGCGCCCCATCGTCTTCACGACGCTGGCCAATGAAGAGGTGCACCGGGTCATCACCGAAGGCTGCCGGGGCATGCTGCTGGACATGTTCGGCACCTTTGTGAATCCGCTGGAAAACGAGCTGGGCATCAAGTCGCACCATCGCGTCGGCCGCTTCTCCGACGTGAGCAAGAGCCAGGCCTACCACGACCGCATCGAGGCCATCAACTTCTCACTCGCGCACGACGACGGCCAGTCCAACAAGGACCTGGCCAATTCGGACGTCATTCTGGTCGGCGTGAGCCGCAGCGGCAAGACACCGACCTCGCTCTATCTCGCCATGCAGTACGGCCTGAAGGCGTCGAACTACCCGCTGATCCCGGAAGACTTCGAGCGCCAGCAACTACCGCCGGCCCTCGCGGCCCACAAGCACAAGATCTTCGGCCTGACCATCAACCCGGAGCGCCTGAGCGAGATCCGCAACGAGCGCCGGCCCAACTCGCGCTACGCCTCCCTGGAGAACTGCCGCATGGAGGTCGCCGAGGCGGAGGCCATGATGCGGCGCGCCGGCATCCGCTGGCTGTCCACCACCACCAAGTCGATCGAAGAGATCGCCACCACCATCCTGCAGGAAATCCGGCCCGAGCGGCTGAGCTACTAAGCCAGCCCGCTCAGGCGGCCAGCGGGGCGAAGATGCCCAGCGGGTGGTGCGCGCGCGCCACCGAAAGCATGTAGGCAAAGGTGAGCAGCGCGGCCACATAGGCCGTCAGGCGCGTCCCCGGGCTGCGCGCGCGCTTGAGCGCCAGCGAGCCCAGCACGATGTAGAGCAGCAGCAGCAGCAGCTTGGCGCCCAGCCAGGTTTCGCGCAGAGGGTTCAGGCCCAGCGCGGCCCACATCGCCGCGCCCGCCCCCAGCAGCACCGTATCGATGGCGTAGGTCGCCAGGCGCAGCGGCCGGGCCATGCCCCAGGTCTGGCCACGCAGCACCGCCGCACCCCGTAGCGCAAACAAGCTGCCGCTGAGCAGAACCACGCTGATGTGCAGCGCCTTGAGAGGGAGATACCAGTCCAGGATCGACATGTCGCTATTGTGGCGTCAATCCATCAATACGAATGCGAATGATTTTTATTTGTATATAATTCCGGAAATTCTTCCGACAGCAAGCCATACCGTCCCTTCCGGCGCGGTTGTAGCCAGCCAACACAGCAACCTGACCTCGCTACAACCATGTCCAAATCACGCAAGAAACGCTCCCAGGCCGCCACGGCCGTCCCGTCAATCACGCCCCTCCCCGCCTTTAACCGCGCCTCGGCCGGCGCCAGCCTGTTGCCCTTGGGCGCCATGCTGCTGGCCGGCTCCATGAGCGCGCTGGCCCAGACCGCGGAGCCCGATGGGAGCAAGACCCTGGCGACGGTGATCGTGAAGGAACAGGCCGAGGCGCCGGAGGGCAAGGACGCCTATCGCGCCACCGAAACCGGCATCGGCAAGGGCCGTCAGCAGCTGCGCGACATTCCGCAGTCGGTCACCGTCGTCACCGAGAAGCTGATGGACGACCGCAACCTCGACACCGTCAAGGAGGCGCTCAAGAACACCGCCGGCATTTCCTTCCAGGCCGCTGAAGGCGGGGAGGAGGACATCCGGCTGCGTGGATTCTCGCTCGCCACCACGGGCGACATCTACGTCGATGGCATGCGCGATCCCGCGTTCTACGATCGCGACACCTTCAACCTGGACCGTGTCGAACTGTTGCGCGGCTCGGCCTCCATGCTGTTCGGCCGGGGATCCACCGGTGGTGCGGTGAACCAGGTCAGCAAGCTGCCGCGTCTGATCGACGAGCAGCAGGTCGATGTGACGGTGGGCAGCTACAACTACCGCCGCGTGACCGGCGACTTCAACCTCAAGACCGACGACAGCGCCGCGCTGCGCCTGAACGTCATGGACACCAAGGCCGACAACAACGGGGCGGGCAGCAGCATCGACAAGTATGGCGTGGCAGGCACCTACCGCTGGGGTATCGGCGAACGCGACGAGTATGCGCTGAGCCTGTACCACCTCAACAACAACAACGGCATCAACTACGGCCTGCCGTGGATCCGCACCTCGGCCGGCGCGCCGGCATCGGAGACCACCCTTCTGCCGGTCGACCCGGACAGCTACTACGGCATGGCCAGCGACTACAACAAGGGAACGGCGAACCACCTGACCCTGTCGCACCTGCATCGCTTCGACGACGGCGCGGAACTCAGGACGCAACTGCGCCGTGGCGTGTACACGCGGGACCAGCGCGCCAGCACGGTGCGCATCCAGGGCAATTCCCGCACCGCGCCCACCACGGTCAACCTGGAGAATTTCAGCGATGCCACCGTGCTCACCCGGGGGACCCAGCTCAAGATTCAGGACATGGACAACGTGCTGGCGCAAAGCGACTACAGCAGGAAGTTCGAAGCCCTTGGTTTCAAGCATGAACTGGCTACGGGCTTCGACGCCATCCAGGAACGCAAGACCGTCTACGCCGCGCGCAATGCGGCGCAGGGTGGCGTCGACCTGACCAAGCCCACCACGACGGTGGGTACACCCGACGATGGCGCCAACGTGAACGAGAGCGCCCGTGTGTTGCGCACCAACAACCAGTACGAATCGATCGGCTGGGGCGTCTATGCGCAGGACCTGGTGCAGGTGGCGCCGGCCTGGAAGCTGCTGGCCGGATTGCGCTACGACAACATGATCGGCAACTACAGCACCTATGCCATCCCGAGCACGGCACCCGGGCCGGAAACCGTCACCAGCTACCAGATGACGGTAGCCGGCTGGAGCCAGCGCCTGGGCGCGCTGTATCAGCCCAATGCACTGGACTCGTACCACGTCTCGGCCGGTTCCTCGTTCAACACGTCGGGTGACGCCTATTCGTTGAGCGCCCAGAACGTGGATACGGCGCCCGAGCAGAGCTACAACATCGAGGTGGGCGCCAAGCTGGACTCCGCGGACAAGCGCTACACCACGCGCCTGGCGCTGTTCCACACGGTGAAGTTCAACGAACGCAACACCGATCCGCTGCTCAACATCGCAGTGCTCTCGGGGCGTCGCCACGTCTCGGGCTTCGAGATGGACGTCAGCGGCCGGCCCTTGCCCAAGTGGGAGGTCTTCGGCTCCTTCATGTGGTTGCCCGACGCCATGATCGACGTCGGCGCCCAGGGTGCCGAAGGCCAGGGCCAGCGCCCCTCGCTCACGCCGATCTACTCAGGAACAATCTGGAACACCTACCAGATCACGCAGCCCGTGCGCGTCGGCGCCGGCGTGAACTTCCGAGGTGAGCAGACGCCCCTGCGCAACCCGGGCTGGACGGTGCCCGCCTATGCCACGCTGGACCTGATGGCCGAGTACCAGATCAACGAGCGCTACACGATCAAGGGCAACGTCAGCAACGTGACCGACCGCCTGTACGCCGACCAGCTGTACGACGGTCACTACATCCCCGGCACCGGCCGGCTGTTCCAGGTGACCCTCTCGGCCAAGCTCTGAACCCCACCCTCCGGCCGGGCCCGCGCGGTCCGGCCGCCCCCACCATGCTGCTGCACATTCCCGACCTCCTGAACGCCGACGAACTCCGGCGCGCCCGCGCGCTGCTGGCCGATGCACCCTGGGCCAACGGCCGCGAGAGCGCCGGTGTGCAGGCCGCGCGGGTGAAGAACAACGAACAGCTGCCGCATGACTGCGACGCGGCGCGCGAGATCCGCACCATGATCCTGCGCGGGCTGGACCGCAGCCCGCAGTTCTTTTCGGCCGCGCTGCCCAGGAAGGTGTTCACCCCGCGCATCAATCGCTATGGCGGATTGGCCAACTACTACGGCGACCATATCGACAACGCCATCCGGGCCCTGCCCGACGGCCAGCGCGTGCGCACCGACATCTCCTGCACGGTCTTCCTCGCCGAACCTGATGAATACGAGGGCGGCGAGCTGTGCATCGCCGACACCTATGGCGAGCAGGCCGTGAAGCTGCCGGCCGGCCACATGGTGCTCTACCCCGGTACCAGCCTGCACCAGGTGCGGCCGGTCACACGCGGCGCTCGCCTGGCCTGCTTCTTCTGGGTCGAGAGCATGGTGCGCAGCGACGAACAGCGCCGGCTGCTCTATGAGCTGGACATGAACCTGCTGCGCCTGCGCCAGCAGCATGGCGAGCAGCCGGAAACCACGGCGCTCACCGGCACGTACCACAACCTGCTGCGCATGTGGGCCAGCACATGAGCACCGTGCCCCATCTCGCCCCCCTTCCCCCGGGCCTGGTCTCGCTGGCCGACCACGAGGCCCATGCCCGCACGCGGCTGGACGACAAGGCCTGGGCCTATTTCAGTGGCGGGGCGGCCGATGAGCTGACCTTGCGCGCCAACCGCTGTGCCTGGGAGCAATTGCCACTGCTGCCACGCGTGCTGCAGCCGCTTGCCGGCGGCCACACCCGGGTGCAGCTGCTGGGCCGCACGCTGGCCCACCCCATCCTGCTGGCCCCTGTGGCCTACCAGAAGATGGCCCACCCGGATGGCGAACTGGCCAGCGCCCACGCCGCCGCCGCCCAGGGCGCGGGACTGGTGCTCAGCACGCAAGCCAGCGTTTCGCTGGAAGCCGTGGCGCAGGCCGTACGCGATGAGGCGGGGCGTGGGCCGCTATGGTTCCAGCTCTATATGCAGCCGGACCGCGGATACACGCGCGAGCTGGTACAGCGCGCCGAGGGCAGCGGTTACGAGGCCCTGGTGCTCACGGTGGACGCCCCGGTGCACGGTGCGCGCGACCGCGAACGGCGGGCCGCCTTTCACCTGCCGCCCGGCGTACGGGCCGTCAACCTGGACGGCATGCCCGTGCCGCCGCCACGCCCGCTGGCGTGCGGTGACAGTGCCCTCTTCAGCGGCCTGCTGGCCCACGCGCCCACCTGGGATGATGTGGCCTGGCTGCAGGCCCAGACCCGCCTGCCCGTGCTGCTCAAGGGCGTGCTCCACCCCGAAGATGCCCGCCAGGCCGCCCGATTGAACTTGGCCGGCCTGATCGTGTCCAATCACGGTGGTCGCACACTGGATACGGCCGTGGCCAGCGCGCAGGCACTGCCTCCCATCGCCGACGCGGTAGCTGAGTCACTGCCGTTGCTGGTCGATGGCGGCCTACGCCGCGGCACGGATGTGCTCAAGGCCCTGGCACTGGGGGCCCGTGCAGTCCTGCTGGGCCGGCCCTATATCTGGGGCCTGACCAATGCCGGGGCGCTGGGGGTGGCGCAGGTGCTGCGCCTGCTGCGCGACGAACTGGAGATCGCCATGGCCTTGTGTGGTGTGCGCACGCTCGATCAACTGACGCCAGCTGTGCTCGGACGCCACGGCGACCGCATCGGACCCTAGAGAAAAAAGAGGCCCCACAAAACGCTAATGCGACTCATTCTCATCTATAATGCATTCCGTCATGCCCGCCCTGCTTCTTCTCGCCAGCCTCGCCTTGGTCGTCCTGGCCAGCCATTGGATCCTGCGCAAATAGGCCCCGCCACCCAAGCGTGACAATATGAGTTTTGCTCCGCCCCTCCCTTCCATGCCCGTTGCCAACCGCCGCCTGCTGATCGCCGCCAGCGTGGTGCTGCTGCACCTGGGTGTACTGTGGCTCCTGCAATCTGGCCTGATGCGCCGCGCGGTGGAGGTCATCGTGCCAGGCGAGATCCTGAGCGAGTTTCTCAGCCCGCCTGCACCGCCGGCACCACAGCCGCAAACCCCCGTGGCACGCAAGCCGGTGCAGCGCAAGCCCGAACTGCAGCCTGCCCCCCAACCCGAGCCGCTGCCGCAGCCTGCGGCGGCCACCCCCGAACCTGCGCCGGTTGTTGCAGCGACGCCCGCCGCCGCGGCACCGGCAACGGCCATCGAGGCCACCTCCGTGGCGGCACGCCCGGCCGCTCCAGCGGCCGCGCCGCGCATCGAGCTGCCTTCCAGTGATGCCGCCTACCTGAACAACCCCAAGCCGGCCTACCCGGCCTTGAGCCGCCGCCTCGGCGAACAAGGCAAGGTCGTGGTGCGCGTGCTCATCGGCCTGGACGGCAGGGCCCAGCAGGCTGAGATCCGCAGTTCCAGCGGCTATGACCGCCTGGACCAGGCCGCGCTCGCCACCGTGCGCAGTTGGCGCTACGTGCCCGGCACGCGCAACGGCGTGCCCGAGGCCATGTGGTTCAACGTGCCCATCAATTTCGTGCTCGAGTAGTTTTGAATTTTTCTGGAGTCTCTATGGAATCGCAATTCGGCCTGTTCAATCTCTG
>JAJZUZ010000136.1 GCA_021845965.1 Pseudomonadota bacterium
AAGCGCGTGCCTTCGGCGAAGTTCATCACGCTGGTGGGCACCTGGGCGAACTTGGCGCAGGCGCGGCGGGTGGTCTCGCGGTCCTGCTGGCGCAGCTTGGGGTTCTTGCGCAGGGCGGCGCGGCCGTGGCGGCGCATGAAGGGAAAATCCAGCGCCCACCAGGCCAGGCCGATCACCGGCACGTAGATGAGCTGCTGCTTGAGGAAGAACTTCAGCAGGGGGATGCGCCGGTTCAGCACGTGCTGCAGCACGAAGATGTCCACCCAGGTCTGGTGGTTGCAGTTCACCAGGTACCAGCCGCGGTAGGCCAGCGCGTCCACGCCCTGCACGTCCCAGGCGGTGCGCTGCGTCAGCCGCATCCAGCCGCTGTTGCAGGCGATCCAGGCGGTGGCGATGGCGTTGAGGGCGGGGTCGATCAGCCGGCGGGTGGCTTGTAAGGGAAACAGCAGCTTGATGAGCGACAGTGCGAACAGCAGCGTGCACCAGAACAGGGTGTTGAAGGCCAGCAGTACGGCAGACAGTATCCCTTTGACCAGGGGGGGCAGGAAGCTCAGCATGGGGTGGCGGCGGTGGGCCGCATAGGCATAAAAGTGGATTGTGCGCCTCCCGCGGCGGCAGAGTCCTGCGCAAGATCAGGGTCTGGTGCGATGCCCGGGCGGCATCTCGGGTCATAATTTTGGGTATGACGCCAATGCAGGGGCCATCAGGACCCGTTGGCAAAGACAATGCAGTCGATGAAAAAACTGGATGATTTTCGGATGCGGATGGGTCGCCAGGAGCTGGTGCCCATCATGATCGGTGGCATGGGGGTGGATATTTCCACCGCCGACCTGGCCCTGGAGGCGGCGCGCCTGGGCGGCGTGGGGCATATCTCCGACGCCATGATCAAGACGGTGACGGACCGCCGCTACAAGACCAAGTTCGTCAAGGCCAAGCAGGCCCAGTACCAGTACAACGTCGAGTCGGCCGACAAGTCGGCCGTGAAGTTCAACCTGGGCGACCTGGCCGAGGCCACGCGCCTGCATGTGCAAAAGACCATGGAGCGCAAGCAGGGCAGCGGCATGGTGTTCATCAACTGCATGGAAAAGCTGACGATGAACGCGCCGAAGGAGACGCTGAGCGTGCGGCTCAACTCCGCGCTGGACGCCGGCATCGACGGCATCACGCTGGCAGCCGGCCTGCACCTGGGCTCGTTCGCGCTGATGGCGGAGAACCCGCGCTTCCGGGACGCCAAGCTGGGCATCATCGTCTCGTCGCTGCGCGCGCTGCAGCTCTTCCTGAAGAAGAACAGCCGCCTGGACCGCCTGCCCGACTACGTCGTGGTGGAAGGCCCGCTGGCCGGCGGCCACCTGGGCTTCGGCATGGACTGGGCCCAGTACGACCTGGCCACCATCGTGGCCGAGATCCGGCAGTGGCTGCAGCAGGAACAGCTGGACATCCCGCTCATCCCGGCCGGCGGCATCTTCACCGGCAGCGACGCGGTGCGCTTCCTGGAGGCCGGCGCGGCCGGTGTGCAGGTGGCCACGCGCTTTACGGTGACCAGGGAGTGCGGCCTGCCGGACGATGTGAAGCAGGAGTACTTCAAGGCCGAGGAGGACGACATCGAGGTCAACGAGATCTCGCCCACCGGCTACCCCATGCGCATGATCAAGAGCAGCCCGGGCATCGGCGACGGCATCCGCCCCAACTGCGAGGCCTACGGCTACCTGCTCGACGCCAACGGCAAGTGCGCCTACATCGACGCCTACAACCGCGAGGTGGCCGCCCACCCCGGCGAGCGCAAGGTCAAGGTGTGGGACAAGACCTGCCTGTGCACGCACATGCGCAACTTCGAGATCTGGACCTGCGGCCAGCTGGCCTGGCGCCTGAAGGACACCAGCCTGCGCCACGCCGATGGCAGCTTCCAGCTGCTGACGGCGCAACACGTGTTCCAGGACTACCAGTTCAGCACCGACAACCGCATCGCGCTGCCGGCGGCCGAAGCCGCACCGGCATCAGAGGCACACTGAGCCGGCGGCGGCGCGGCCGCGGGTGAGGATCACCGCGCGGCGCCGTGTGCTTACTCCCGCTCCATTTCCAGGTAGGTACGGCTGGCGTTGCCGGGCATCAGCTCGGCCGCGTTGAGCAGACCGGCCCAGGGCGCGCCGTGGAAGGTCTTGATGGCCGCACTGATGTCCAACCCTTCGTCCACGGCCTGCTTCATGTGGGCGCGCAGCGCGCGCAGGTAGTCACGCGTCTGCACCTGGGCCTTGGCCAGATCACACACCTTGCCGTGGCCCGGCACGATGGTGGCCGGCGCTAGCTGTTCGATGGCATCGAAGGTGGCCAGCCAGGACCTGGTGTTGCTCATGGGCATGACACCCAGCAGCCGGTCCACATAGACCACGTCGCCGCTGAACAGCACCTGGCGCTGCGGCAGCCAGACCAGCACGTCGCCCGGCGTGTGGGCGCCGCCGCGGTGCTTGAGTTCCAGCACCACGCCGCCGAATTCCAGCCGCTCGTCCTTGCCCTGCAGCCAGCGCGTGGGCAGCACCGGTGTGGTGCCCTCGGCCAGTTTGCCCAGCGCCGCCTGCAGGCCGGCCAGCTGTTCGCCGCCGCGGCTGCGCATGTCGGCCTCGGCCTGTGCGTGGGCGATGATCTCCGCGCCCTGGGCGCGGAAGTAGCCGTTGCCCAGCCAGCGGTGGTCCTGCCCGCCGGTGTTGATGACCCAGCGGATGGGCTGGTCTGTCACCTTGCGCGCGGCTTCGTGGACCTGGCGCGCGCCTTGCCAGGTGGCGCCGCTGTCGATCAGCACCGCGCCGGCGGGCGTGACGACGAGGCCGAGGTTGGCGTTCAGCCCTTCGTTGGCCAGCGTGCGTGCGCCCATCTCGCCGATGAAGGCATAAACGCCCTCGGCCACGGGCTCGAAGCGGACTTCCACCGCCGCCGCGGGCAAGGCGCGCAGCAGCAGGGTGGCAGCCAGCACGGCGCCCAGGGTGTGGCGGATGCGGCGCAGGGTGGTGCGGGTGGAATTCATCATGGTCGGTTGTGTGCAGTGGCGGGCCAGTCTACTTGCAGTTGTTGTGCAGTTTCCACATTTCCTCGTGGCCGATGCGCTTGGCGAATTCGGGCACCTTGCAGCGCTCGGCCTCGGCCGGGTCGACGACGGGCGCGGCTGCGCTGGCCGCGGCCGGCGTGACCCCGGCCGCGCCCTGCGGCGCCGTGCCGTAGACCCATGGCGCCACCGCGCCGACCAGCAGCGCGAACACGGCCAGGACGGCGAGCTGCGCCCCGCTGGTGCGCGTGCCGCTGGCGGCATCCGGTTCGCACACGCCACCCGGGCACAGGCGGGCCTGCGCCGGGTAGGCGAGGTTGTAGAGCTTGCAGCCCAGGCAGATGCCGAAGGCACTCTCGAAGAACAGCAGCGTCAGGCAGGCCACACAGACGAAGAGGTTGAGCGGCCCGACCACCTGCCGGATGACCACCAGGTAGAGCATCACGGCCGCCAGCACGAAGCCGATGCCCCAGGCAAAGCGTTTCTGCGGCGCGCCCACCCATTCCGGCTGGTGCCGACGCACGATCCACTGGCCGAGGATGAGGCTGGGCGCATAGCGCGGGTTGACGAAGAGGCGCAGCGTGAAGTCGAGCAGGAAGGCGACCACGAACACGCGCGTGGGCTGGAAGTTGCCGGTGAGCCAGGCGTTCATGAAGGCCACCATGGCCAGCAGGAAGAGCAGGCCGGCCGCGGCGCGCACCGCGCGCTCGTTGAGGACGGGCACGTCGTACTGCGGCAGCCGGATACCGGATTGGAAGAGGGAGGTACGCATGAGGCCGAGTATTCAGGAAAGCGCCGGCCCCTCGTTATGATCAGGATCATATGAAGCCGGCTGCCCCCGTCCGCGTCGCCATCTGCCAGGAACTCGCCGAGCTGCTGCCGCCGGCGCTGCACGCGTTTTGCGAGACCGGCACGGTGGCCAAGGGCACGCGGCTCTTCGAGCTGGGGCAGCGCCCGCGCGCCATGCATTTCGTGGAGCGCGGCGAGGTGGTGCTGGAGCGCCTGGGCGCGCAGGGCGAGGTGGTGGTGCTGCAGCGCACGCGCCATGGCTTCGTCGGCGAGGCCAGCCTGCAGTCGGCGAAGTACCACTGCGATGCGCGGGCGGTGGCGGCCTCGGTGGTGACGCGCATTCCCGTCAGGGAGCTCCGTGCCGCGCTGGAGCAGGACCCGGCCTTCGCCATGCGCTGGGTGGGCATGCTCAACCGCGAGGTGCGGCGCCTGCGCATGCAGTGCGAGCGCCTGTCGCTGCACCGCCTGCAGGACCGCCTGCTGCACCTGATCGAGACCGAGGGGCAGGACGGCCGCTACCCGCTGGGCGCGGGCCTGAAATCGCTGGCCGGCGAGCTGGGCGTGACGCAAGAGGCGCTGTACCGCGGCGTGGCGGAGCTGGAGAAGAAGGGCCTGCTGCGCCGCGACGATGGCAGCCTGTGCGTGGCCGCGCCCGGGGTCTGAGGGCGCCTCAGGCCGTGGGGCGCTGCGCGAAACCGTCGAACACGCCCGTGGCTTCTTCGATGTCGACCGCGATCACGGCCGCGCCGGCCGGGCCGCGATGCGCCCAGGCGATGAGGGCCTCCACGCCCTCGGCGTGGCCGGCGACAACTGCCTCCACCGACCCATCGAGCCGGTTGCGCACCCAGCCGCTCACGCCCAGGCGCTCGGCCTCACGGGTCATGCTCCAACGGTAGCCGACACCCTGTACCCGGCCGCGGATGGACAGGCGGCGCACGATCATGGCACGGTGCCGGTGTGGAGTTCGAACTTCTGCTCACGCACCTCGCGGCCCCAGGTGCTGCCGCTTGCTTCGTGCACCAGGCGGAAGCCGGCGCTCTCGTACAGGTGGCGCGCCGCGTCCTGCCCGTCGAAGGTCCAGAGCTGGACCTTGCCGTAGCCGCGCTGGCGGCAGAAGTCCACCGCGGTGGCGAGCAGCCGCTTGCCCCAACCCTGGCCGCGCAGCGCGTCGGCGCAGATGAACCAGCGCAGGTGGGCGCCTTCGCTGTCGGCCTTCAGGCCGTCGATGGCGATCGAGCCTTGCACGCGACCGTCTTGCAGCACCAGCCACAGGCCGTCGCGCGCCGGGTCATAGCGCTCGCAGAATTCGGTGAGTTCGCGCGCCACCTTGGTTTCGAAAGGCAGGCCGAAATCCGCCCGGGCGTTGTAGTAGCGCGCGTGCAGCTCCGTAATGCGCCCGATGGCGCCGGGCAGGTAGCCGGTGTGCAGGGTCAGGGACATGGTGGGAGGATCGGCAGTGGGGCGTCCGGATCCGGACCGTCAGCCGCACACCTTGCGTGCGATCAGGTCTTTCATGATCTCGTTGGTGCCGCCGTAGATCTTCTGCACCCGTGCGTCGGCCCACAGGCGGGCGATCGGGTATTCGGCCATGTAGCCGTAGCCGCCGAAGAGCTGCAGGCATTCGTCCGTCACCTTGCACTGCTGCTCGGTGGTCCACCACTTGGCCATGTAGGCGGCCTCCACGTCCAGCGTGCCGTCGAGCAGGCGCTGCGTGCAGTCGTTCACGAAGCTGCGCACCACGTGCGCCAGCGTGGCGCACTCGGCCAGCTTGAAGCGGGTGTTCTGGAAATCCGCGATGCGCTGGCCGAAGGCCTGCCGCTGCTGCGTGTAGTCCACCGTCAGCTCCACGGCGCGCTCGATGACGGCGGCGGCGGCCACGGCCAGCAGCATGCGCTCGAAGGGCAGCTGGCTCATGAGCTGCGCAAAACCCTGGCCCTCCACGCCGCCCAGCAGGTGGGCGGCCGGAGTGCGTACGCCGTCGAAGAACAGCTCGCAGGTGTCGGAGGCGTGCAGGCCTACCTTGTCCAGGATGCGGGCGCGGAAGCCGGGCAGGTTTTCCGTCTCGACCACGAGCAACGACACGCCCTTGCTGCCTTCGCCACCGGTGCGCACCACCACGACCAGCAGGTTGGCCGTGTAGCCGTTGGTGATGAAGACCTTGCTGCCGTCGATCACGTAGTCGTCGCCCTCGCGCCGGGCGCGCGTGCGGATGGCCTTGAGGTCCGAACCGGCGCCAGGCTCGGTCATGGCGATGCCGGCAATCAGCTCGCCGCTGGCCAGCCGGGGCAGCCAGCGCTGCTTCTGCTCTTCCGTGCCGTAGTCCAGGATGTAGTGGGCGGCAATGGTGTGCACGGCCACGGTGCCCGGGATCTCCACCCGCGCCAGTTCGTCGGCCACCACCAGCTGGTAGGCCAGGCTGGCGCCGGCGCCGCCATAGGCCTCGGGCAGTTCGGGCAGCAGGA
>JAJZUZ010000137.1 GCA_021845965.1 Pseudomonadota bacterium
GGCTCCATCGTGATCGAGGTGCGTGACGACGGCCGCGGCCTGTCGCGCGAGAAGATCCTCAGGAAGGCGCGCGAACGCGGGCTGGACGTGTCGGACCAGATGTCCGATGCCGACGTCTGGCAGCTCATTTTTGCACCGGGCTTCTCCACGGCCGACGTCGTGACCGATGTGTCCGGCCGCGGCGTGGGCATGGACGTGGTGAAGAAGAACATCGCTGCGCTCAACGGCACGGTGGAGATTGACTCCTCCGAGGGCTACGGCATGCGCGTGTCGGTGCGCCTGCCGCTGACGCTGGCCATCATGGACGGCATGTCGGTGGGCGTGGGCGACGAGGTCTACATCCTGCCGCTGTCCTCGGTGGTGGAATCCTTCCAGGTCAAGGACGATGCGGTCAACACCGTCGCCCAGGGTTCGCGCCTGGTGAAGGTGCGCGAGGAATACATGCCCGTGATCGAGCTGGAGAAGGTGTTCCAGGTGCCGCGCCAGAGTGCCGACAAGTCGAGCGACATCATGGTGGTGGTGGAAGCCGAAGGCAGCCGCGTGGCTCTGCTGGTCGACGAACTGCTGGGCCAGCAGCAGGTGGTGGTGAAGAACCTGGAGACCAACTACCGCAAGGTGCCCAATGTCTCGGGGGCCACGATCCTGGGCGACGGCAAGGTCGCCCTGATCCTGGACACCAGCGCCCTGGTGCGGCGCTCGCGTCATTGACTTGTTTCTAGGAGCGGACAGATATGAGCCAGATGATGGAAGAAGGCAGCCGGGTTGCCAGTGGACCGCGGGAGTACCTGACGTTCCGCCTCGACCAGGAAGAGTACGGCATCGATATCCTCAAGGTGCAGGAAATCCGCGGCTACGAGAAGCCTACACGCATTGCCAACGCGCCGGAGTTCATCAAGGGTGTGGTCAATCTGCGTGGCACCATCGTGCCTATCGTCGACATGCGCCTGAAGTTCAACTGCGCCCAGGCGGAGTACAACACCTTCACCGTCGTCATCATCCTGAACCTGCGCAGCCGTATCGTCGGCATCGTGGTGGACTCCGTCAGTGATGTCATGGAACTGGCGCCGGAAAATGTCAAGGCGGCGCCGGAGATCGACAGCTCCATCGACAGCTCCGCGGTGGTCGGTCTGGGTTCCGTGGGTGAACGCATGCTGATCCTGCTGGACATCGAGAAGCTCATGTCCAGCATGGACATGGGGCTCGTCTCCGCCGAGGCCTGAATCCCGTCCCCGGGCTTCTCTCTTCAAGCTGACGGACCGGCATGCTGACGACGGACAAGACCGCCAAGCACCCGCGCACCGGGAGAGAAGCCGCCTCGGCGGCGGAAATCGCGGGCGGGGACGCGCAGGCACGGGAATTCAGCTGGACGCAGGCGGATTTCGCCCGGGTCCAGTCGCTGATTTATCAGCGTGCCGGCATCAGCCTGCATGACGGCAAGCATGCCATGGTGTACAGCCGCCTGTCGCGCCGCCTGCGCGAGACAGGCTACCAGAGCTTTCGCGACTATCTGAGCTGGCTGGAGTCGCATGATGGGCCGGAGTGGCAGGAGTTCGTCAATGCGCTGACGACCAACCTCACGTCTTTCTTCCGCGAGCAGCATCATTTCGAGATCCTGGCCGAGCACCTGAAGTCGCGTCCGGCGTCCACGCCCTGGCGGGTCTGGTGCAACGCGGCATCCACGGGGGAAGAGCCCTATTCCATCCTCATGACGGCGATGGAAGCCTTGGGGAACCAGGCCAATTTCAAGCTCTGGGCCAGTGATATCGACTCCAAGGTGCTGGCGACGGCGGCGCGCGGTGTCTATCGCCAGGATTCCATCAAGGGCATCGACCTGGCGCGCCTGCAACGCTTCTTTCTGCGCGGCAAGGGCAACAACGAAGGTTTCTTGCGCGTGAAGCCCGAGCTGCAGCGCATGGTGGAGTTCCTGAGCGTCAACCTCATTCGTGACGACTGGCCGTTTCGCGAACCGTTTGACATCGTGTTCTGCCGCAACGTCATGATCTACTTCGATGCGCCGACCCAGCGCAGCGTGCTGGAGCGCATCCACCGTGTGATGAAGCCCGGTGGCTTGCTGTTCGTCGGCCATTCCGAAAACTTCAACGAATCGCGCGACCTGTTTGTGCTGCGCGGAAAGACGGTGTATGAGCGACGCTGACCATGGTGGTGCGAGCGGGCGCATTGGCTCGGTCATCTCGAGGACGGGGGCGGCATGAACCCGTTCGAGTCTCCTGTGCGCCCCTCGGCTCTGCGTCCCGCGACCGGGGCGCCCAAGGTCCTGCCCGGCGGGCGCGTTTCGCACGTCGACGAGTTGCGGGCCCTGCCGCGCAAGCCGGGCGAGGCCTCGTTTTTCTACGCCGACCACCATTTCCAGTATGACGCAGTCAAGGTGCTGCCGGGCGAGTACTTCGTCTCGGGCGACGATCTGCTCATCATGACCGTCCTGGGCTCCTGCATCGCTGCCTGCGTCTGGGACGGCAAGGTGCGCGTGGGCGGCATGAACCACTTCATGCTGCCGGAGGGCGAGGACGGCTCGGGTCGCTATGGCTCCTATGCCATGGAACTCTTGATCAACGAGATGCTGAAAATGGGCGCCCGGCGCGAGACCATGCAGGCCAAGGTCTTTGGCGGTGGCGCGGTGATGGCGGGCTTTACCACCATGAACGTGGGCGAGCGCAATACCAAGTTCGTGCTCGACTACCTGGCGACCGAGCGCATCCCCGTGGTTTCGCAGGATGTGCTGGACATCCACCCGCGCAAGGTGTGCTTCTTTCCCGTCACCGGCAAGGCCCTGGTCAAACGCCTGGCCCATGCCCATCCGGAGGCGCTGGCGGTCGAGGAGCGCAAGGGCAATGCGTTCAACGTTGCCAAGACGACGTCCGGTGGTTCTGTGGATCTGTTCTGAAGGAAGAGCGCTTGAAGAAGATTCGTGTCGTGGTGGTTGACGATTCGGCGCTGGTGCGCAGCCTGTTGGCCGAGATCATCAATCGCCAGCGTGATATGGAGTGTGTCGGGACAGCCAACGATCCGCTGATAGCCCGTGAAATGATCCGTGAGCTCAATCCCGATGTGATCACGCTGGATGTGGAAATGCCGCGCATGGACGGGATCGACTTCCTGGGCCGTCTGATGCGGCTGCGGCCGATGCCGGTGCTCATGGTCTCCACGCTGACGCAGCAGGGTGCGGAGGTGACCATGCGCGCACTTGAACTGGGGGCGGTCGACTTCATCGCAAAGCCGCGCATCGGACTGGCCGAAGGGATCAAGGAGCTCTCGGAGCAGATCGTCGAAAAGATCCGCGTTGCCGCCTCGGCGCATGTGCGCCGGACGCCGGCGCTCGCGTCCACCGGATCCGTGCCGGCCGCCGGGGCACCGGCACCCGCGATCCGGCCACTCGGGCGGCTGTCTACCGAAAAGCTCATCTGCATCGGGTCTTCCACCGGGGGCACCGAGGCGGTCAAGGAAATTCTCATCCGCATGCCGGCGGACTCCCCGGGTATCGTGATCACCCAGCACATGCCGCCCGGCTTTACCACCAGCTTTGCCGCTCGTCTTAACAGCCTGTGTCAGATCACGGTGAAGGAGGCAGTGAATGGCGAGCGTATCCTGCCCGGGCACGCCTATATCGCCCCCGGCGGCAAGCAGTTCCGCGTGGACCGCAGCGGCGCCAACTACATCGCCGTCGTGGAAGACGGCGAGCCGGTCAATCGCCATAAGCCGTCCGTCGAGGTTCTGTTCCGCTCGTGCGCCCAGGTCGTGGGGCCCAACGCCTTTGGCATCATGTTGACCGGCATGGGCAATGATGGCGCCAAAGCCATGCGCGAAATGAAGGATGCCGGCAGCTACAACTACGTGCAGGATGAGGCCAGTTGCGTGGTGTTCGGCATGCCGCGTGAAGCCATCCTGCACGGCGCGGCGAATGAGGTGCTGCCGCTGACGGGCATTGCCCCGGCGTTGCTGGCACGCCTGAGTAGTGGCGGGAGTGACCGCTACCGCGTCTGACCGGCCGGTCCGCGCTCAGGCGCGGGCGGACAATTCCTCCCAGCGCACCAGTGCCGCCATCAATTCCTCTTCAATCGCCGCATCGCGCGTGTGCAGCGCGGTCGCGCGTTGCGCATCCTTGACGTACAGGCTGCCGTCGGCCAGTTCCTGGCGCAGCTGCCCTTGTTCTTTCTCCAGTGCGTCGATCAGATCCGGCAGCGCCTCCAGCTCGCGTCGCTCCTTGTAGCTGAGCTTGGTGCTGTTGCTGGCACGCACGGGTGCCGTGGCCGTTGGCGCAGCGCTGGCTTCTTTGCTGTCAGCGGGCGCCGCCGCTACCCGGATGTCCCGGCTGCGCTGCGACTGCGTCAACCAGTCTTCGACGCCACCTTCGTACTCGCGCCATTGCCCATCGCCTTCATGGGCAATGATGCTGGTCACGACGTTGTTCAGGAAGGCGCGGTCGTGGCTGACCAGGAACACCGTGCCGGGGTAGTCTTGCAGCAACTCCTCCAGCAACTCCAGGGTGTCGATGTCCAGGTCGTTGGTCGGCTCGTCCAGTACCAGCACGTTGGCCGGGCGAGCGAAGAGGCGTGCCAGCAGCAGGCGGTTACGCTCGCCGCCGGAGAGCGAGCGTACCGGCGAATTGGCGCGGGCCGGTGAGAACAGAAAATCACCCAGGTAGCTTTTGACGTGCTGGCGCCGGTTGCCGATCTCGATCCACTCGCTGCCGGGGCTGATGAAGTCCTCCAGCGTCGCGTCCAGGTCCAGCGCGTTGCGCATCTGGTCGAAATAGGCGACCTGCAGGTTGGCGCCTTGGCGTACCTGACCGCTGTCGGGTTGCAGTTCGCCCAGGATCAGCTTGAGCAGGGTGGTCTTGCCCGCGCCATTGGGGCCGATGAGTCCGATCTTGTCGCCGCGCAGCAAGGTGGCACTGAAATCCCTGACCACGACCTTGTTGCCAAAGGCCTTGTCGACGTGGGTGAGCTCCGCTACCAGCTTGCCGCTGGGAGCGCCCGCGGCAATGTCCATCCTCACACGGCCCAATGCCTCGCGTCGGGCTGCGCGCTGCGCGCGCAGCTGCTGCAGGCGCGTCACGCGGCTCTGGCTGCGGGTGCGCCGGGCCTCGACGCCCTTGCGGACCCAGACCTCCTCTTGGGCTAGCAGCTTGTCGGCCTTGGCGTTGATGACGGCTTCCTGCGCCAGTTGCTCTTCCTTTTGCGCCAGGTAGGCGGCGAAGTTGCCGGGGTAGGAATTGAGCCGCCCGCGATCGAGCTCGACGATGCGCGTGGCAATGCGGTCCAGAAAGGCGCGGTCGTGGGTGATGGTGACGATGCTGCCCTTGAATTCCAGTAGCAGGTTCTCCAGCCACATGATGGCATCCAGATCCAGGTGGTTGGTGGGCTCGTCGAGCAGCAGCACATCGGGTTGTGTGACCAGCGCCTGGGCCAGTGCCACCCGCTTGCGGGTGCCGCCCGAGAGGGTGCCGATCCGGACGTCGGGGTCCAGACGCAGTCGTTGCAGGCTCTCCTCCACGCGCTGCTGCCAATTCCAGCCATCCTGCGCTTCGATCGCGTTCTGCAGCTGGTCCAGGTCTCCTTCTCCATGTGTATAGCGCTCGATCAGTCCGGTCACCGCCTTCAGGCCGGCGCTTACCGCCTCGAAGACGGTGTCGTCTGCTTCAAGTACCGGCTCCTGCGCCACGTACGCAAGGCGCAGTCCTTGCTGCAGCTGCAGGCTGCCGTCGTCGGGTCTCTCCAGCCCGGCGAAGATCTTGAGCAGGGACGACTTGCCCGTGCCGTTGCGTCCGATGAGGCCGACCCGTTCGCCTGCCTCAAGGGCAAAGTCGGCGTGGTCGAGCAGTGGTACGTGGCCATAGGCCAGTTGTGCGTCCAGAAGAGTCAGTGCTGCCATAGTCGAGGGGAATTATCCTTGCCGGCCGGCGACGACCGGCGCCGGGGAATCGGTGGCTGACGGGGCGTGCGAGATCTGGAAAAGTTGTGCTATAGTTGCGGGCTCCGCTGTTGAACGGCGGCGATTGAGTCGAGGCACTAGCCGGTAGCGAACGCCAGTTCTCTGCAGGCCAAGTCACCCAGCCAAGGTGAGCGATTCAAAAAAGTTTCGACAACGTGTTGACGGAACGAAAAAAATAGTGCTAGAATTCAAGGCTTCGCTGATCGCAGCAAAGCAAACGCAAGATGAAGAGTTTTGCGGTGGTTCATTAAAAACATACAGCCGATAAGCGTGGGCGTTTGAAGGCGATTGCCAAGTTCTTCGGA
>JAJZUZ010000138.1 GCA_021845965.1 Pseudomonadota bacterium
TGGGGCCGCGGATGTCGTAGCAGACGTTGGCCAGCTTGTCCGATTTGCGTATGGTCTTCAAAGTCCCTCCGGGAGACGCTAAACGAGGCGAAACCTATAATTTGACCACACTTCCAGGCCGGGTTGCGTCGACAGCGCCCTTATTCCATGAAACTCCAGCCCGACAAACTCACGGTCCAGACCATCCGGGGCTACGGTCCGGGCTGGATTGCCGTGGATGCTGAAAGATTCAGCACCAGCCTGGTCCTGGGCTCGCGCGGCGAACGGCAGCCCTGGAACTGCCAGCGCTATGAAGAGCTGAGCGCTACCCACTTCGGCCTGCTGGCGGACCTGCAGCCCGAACTGGTGATTTTCGGCAGTGGCACGCGCCTGCGCTTTCCCCGCCCGGAGTGGCTGCAGGCCCTGATGGCCCGGCGCATCGGCCTGGAGACCATGGACACGGCCGCCGCCTGCCGCACCTACAACATCCTGGCCGGCGAAGGCCGCCATGTAGTCGCCGCCTTGTTACTGGAAACCCCCTAGACCTATCAAGGGCGCCATAGGGCTTTTCAGGGTAAAATTGATAACTTGAGTCGGGCGCCCCGCCCAGCTGCACAGGCCCGTATCCCGACCGACCCACAAGGCAGCTGCTGTCACAAAAAATTTGAGTCTTATGGCGATTGTTGTCAACAAACCCATCCCGGAATTCGAAGCCAACGCCACTGGTGGCATCAAGGTTTCCAACAGCTCCCACCTCGGACAGATTCTGGTTCTGTACTTCTATCCCAAGGACAATACTCCGGGCTGCACCACCGAGGCCATGCAGTTCCGTGACAAGTACAAGGACTTCGTGAAAGCCGGCGCCGTGGTCTTCGGCGTCTCGCGCGACAACATGAAGTCGCACGACGAGTTCAAGGCCAAGCTGGAGCTGCCCTTCGAACTCATCGCCGACACCGAAGAGAAGATGTGCCACATGTTCGGCGTGGTCAAGAACAAGATCATGTACGGCAAGAAGGTCAAGGGCATCGAGCGCAGCACCTTCCTGATCGGTCCAGACGGCATCCTCAAGCAGGAATGGCGCGGCCTCAAGGTGCCGGGCCACGTGGACGAAGTCCTCAAGGCCGCCAAGGCGCTGAAAAAGGCCGCTGCCGCGGCTGCACCCGCCGCCGCCTGAGGGAGCCCCTGCCAGCCCTGATGCTTTTGAGCAACAGGGGGATTGCGATTCACGCGGCTCATGCATAATGAATTTATGCCGTTGAGGATTGCAACTGCAACTTCTGCCAAAAGCCGCCTCGCTTTGCCGGGCGGCTTTTTTGTTTTCCGCACCACGGCTGCCGCTTCACTCTGCCCCTGCGCCACGCCCCATGCCCCTGCCTCCCGCTCCCACCAAACGCGCCGCCCTCCTCTCCCCTGACGCCTTCGAAGCCCCGGCCCGCGGAAAGTCGCGTACCGGCCGCAAAGCGGCAAGCTCGTTTGATAGCCCCGCACCCGACGAATCCCTTCACGCCCGCGACCTTTTTGAACACGGTGGCGGCCTGGAAGCCGAGGCACGGACGCCGGCGGCGCCCGTCATTCCGCTGCGCCCGCCGGTACGCCCGGCGACCGGCAAAGCCGAGAAGCCGCAGACCAGAACCCGCGCTCGCAAGGTGCCCCCCGCCGGCCCGGCCAAGCTTTTCGTGCTCGACACCAATGTGCTGATGCACGACCCCATGTGCCTGTTCCGCTTCGAGGAACACGACATCTTCCTGCCCATGATCGTGCTGGAGGAACTCGACGGTCACAAGAAGGGCATGACCGAGGTGGCGCGCAATGCCCGCCAGACCAGCCGCACCCTGGACGCGCTGGCCGGCGCGCAGGGGGCGGACATCGGCAGCGGCTTCAAGCTCGACAGCACCGGCCACCGCGAGGCCGGTGGCAAGCTGTTCTTCCAGACGCAGCCGCTGAATTACACCCTGCCCACCAGCCTGCCGCAGGGCAAGGCCGACAACCAGATCCTGGGCGTGGTGGAGGCGCTGCGCCAGCAATACGCGCCGCGCGAGGTGGTGCTGGTGTCCAAGGACATCAATATGCGCGTCAAGGCGCGGGCGCTGGGCCTGGCCACGGACGACTACCAGAACGACAAGACCCTGGGCGACGACGAGCTGCTCTACTCCGGTTCGCTGGCACTGCCGCCGGATTTCTGGACCACCGAAGGGCAGACCGTGGAGAGCTGGCAGCAGGGCCAGCACACCTACTACCGCATCACCGGCCCCATCGTGCCGCAGCTGCTGATCAACCAGTTTGTCTACTTCGAGGCGCCGGGCGAGCCGAATTTTTACGCCCGCGTGTCCGAGATCCGTGGCAAGAGCGCCGTGCTCAAGACGCTGAAGGACTACACCCACCTCAAGAACGCCGTCTGGGGCATCGCCACCCGCAACCGCGAGCAGAACTTCGCCATGAACCTGCTCATGGACCCGGAGGTGGATTTCGTCAGCCTCACCGGCACGGCCGGCACCGGCAAGACGCTGATGGCGCTGGCCGCCGGCCTGACCCAGGTGCTTGACGACCGCCGCTACACCGAGATCATCATGACGCGCGCCACGGTCAGTGTCGGTGAGGACATCGGCTTCCTGCCCGGCACCGAGGAAGAGAAGATGGGCCCCTGGATGGGCGCACTGGACGACAACCTGGAGGTGCTGTCCAAGACCGACACCGGTGCCGGCGAGTGGGGGCGCGCCGCCACCGCCGAGCTGATCCGCAGCCGCATCAAGATCAAGAGCATGAACTTCATGCGCGGCCGCACCTTCATGAACAAGTACGTCATCATCGACGAGGCGCAGAACCTGACGCCCAAGCAGATGAAGACGCTGGTCACACGCGCCGGCCCGGGCACCAAGATCATCTGCATGGGCAACCTGGCGCAGATCGACACGCCCTATCTGACCGAGGGCTCCTCGGGCCTGACGTTTGCGGTCGACAAGTTCAAGGGCTGGCCGCATGGCGGCCACATCACGCTGGCGCGCGGCGAGCGCTCGAGACTGGCGGATTTCGCCAGTGAAGTGCTATGAATTAGGAAGCAGTGGAAACAACAAAGGGGCCGCACAGCCCCTTTTTTTATTGTGACGACCCGTTCAGAAATCGCCGCTGCCGTAGCCGGCCGCCAGATTCTCGAAACGCGTGAGCGGCTTCAGGAAGGCCAGCTTCACCGTGCCGGTCGGGCCGTTACGCTGCTTGGCGATGATGATCTCCGCCACACCTGGCTCCTTGCAGGCCTCCTTGGTGTAGTACTCGTCGCGGTAGATGAACATGATGATGTCGGCATCCTGCTCGATGGCGCCGGATTCACGCAGGTCGCTCATCATGGGGCGCTTGTCGGGGCGCTGCTCCACGCTGCGGTTGAGCTGCGAGAGCGCGATCACCGGGCAGCCCAGCTCCTTGGCCAGCATCTTCAGGCCGCGTGAAATTTCGCCCAGCTCGGTGGCACGGTTCTCATCGCTGCCGCCCGAGCCGCTCATGAGCTGCAGGTAGTCCACCACGATCAGGCCGAGCTTGCCGCACTGGCGCGCCAGGCGGCGCGCGTTGGCGCGCAGTTCGCTGGCCGTCAGGCCGGCGGTCTCGTCGATGTGCAGGGAGATGTTGCGCAGCTTCTCGATGGCCTCGGTCAGGCGCGGCCATTCCTCGTCGCTCAGCTTGCCGGTGCGCAGGTGGCCCTGGTCGATGCGGCCGATGGAGCCGACGATACGCACCGCCAACTGGGCGGCGCCCATTTCCATGGAAAACACCGCCACCGGCAGGCCTTCGTTGAGCGCCACGTGCTCGGCGATGTTGATGGCGAAGGCCGTCTTGCCCATGGAGGGACGCGCCGCCAGCACGATCATGTCGCCCGGTTGCAGGCCGGCCGTCATGCGGTCCAGGTCGTAGAAGCCGGTGGGCACGCCCGTGATGTCGTTCGGGTTGTCCGCCATCTCCTGCACGCGGTCCAGCAGATCGACCACCAGGGTGTCCATGGCCTGGAAGCCGCGCTTCATGCGCGAGCCTTCCTCGCCGATGTTGAAGATCTTCTGTTCGGACTCGTCCAGGATCTGCGCCACCGGCCGCCCCTGCGGGTTGAAGGCGTTGGTGGCAATCTCGTCGCTGGCCGACACCAGCTTGCGCAGGATGGCGCGCTCGCGCACGATCTCGGCGTAGCGGCGGATGTTGCCCGCGCTGGGCACGTACTGCGCCAGCGCGTTCAGATACGCCAGACCGCCGGTTTCCTCGGCCTTGCCCAGGCTCTGCAGCTGCTCGAAGACGGTGATCACGTCCGCCGGCCGGCTGGCGTTGATCAGCGCCGCCATGGCGGCATAGATCAGGCGGTGTTCGTAGCGGTAGAAGTCGCCCTCGGCCAGCAGGTCGCCCACCCGGTCCCAGGCGCCGTTGTCCAGCAGCAGGCCACCCAGCACGCTGGATTCGGCCTCGATGGAATGCGGGGGAACGCGCAGTTGCGCGATCTGGCGGTCCGGGCCGTAATCGTCGTCGACGGCCGTCAATACTGCTGACATTCGGTATCTTCCTCGTGATCTCTGATGCTACGCTGCCGCGGGCCTGGCGTCGAGTGAAATGCTGTGGACAACCCGCTGAATAACTGTGGGCAGGCTGTGCATTCGCCGGGATAACTTGTCGGCGAACAAAAGAAAAAGCCGCCGGATTGCAGCCCGGCGGCCTTCGCAGCGGATGCGCAGGATCAGGCGGTTTCGCCGTACACGGAGACGGTGATGTCGACCACCACGTCGGTGTGCAGAGCCACGCTGACGGTGCTGTCGCCGACCATCTTGATCGGGCCGGCAGGCATGCGCACCTGGGCCTTGCTGACCTGGTAGCCGTTCTTGTTCAGCTCTTCGGCGATGTCGTAGTTGGTGACGGAACCGAACAGACGACCGTCAACGCCGGCCTTCTGGGTCAGCTTCAGGGTCGTGCCGGCCAGCTTCTCACCCAAGCCCTGGGCTTCGGCCAGCTTGGCGGCGGCGGCCTTCTCCAGTTCGGCGCGGCGGGCTTCGAAGTCGCGCTTGGCGTCTTCGGTGGCACGGCGGGCGCGGCCGGAAGGGATCAGGAAGTTGCGGGCGTAGCCATCCTTCACCTTGACGATTTCGCCGAGGTTGCCGAGGTTCACGACCTTGTCGAGCAGAATCACTTGCATGGTCGTTCTCCTTAGATCTTGTGCTGGTCGCTGTACGGCAGCAGGGCCAGGAAGCGGGCGCGCTTGATGGCGGTGTTGAGCTGACGCTGGTAAATGGCGCGGGTGCCGGTCAGGCGAGCCGGGATGATCTTGCCGTTTTCGGCGACAAAGTCACGCAGGGTGTCGATGTCCTTGTAGTCGATCTCTTCGACGCCGGCAACGGTAAAGCGGCAGAAACGCTTGCGCTTGAACAGCAGCGACTGGGTGTTGCGCTTGGGACGCTTGTCCTTGTTGAATTTCTTGAACGTGGCCATGGGGCCTCCTGTTTAATCTTGACTGAACTCTTGGATATGGAACACCAGGTGTTTGCCGTTGCGGGGAGTGGCGACAAAGCCCTGAAACCTCCAGTGGCTGCCAATGGCCTGCCTTGCAAGCCGCTCGGCCAGCGCACCAAAGGCAACAGCCTTGACGCTGGCCGTCACCAGCCTGTCCTGTCCTGCCTCTTCAGCCCGGGACTCGTGTTCGAGCCGCAGGTCCATGGCGGGCAAACCGGCCGGGGTGTATCGCAGGGCACTGAGCTCGGCGATCGCGGCCGTCAGGATGAGCTGGTTGGCGCCGGGGTTCACTCCTCGCTAACGATCTCAGCCCTGGAACTCAGCCTGCTGGGCCTTGCGGGCGTCTTCACGCTCCACGGTCTTCATCATGGAAGAGGGACCGGTCTCGGCCTTCTTCTTCTGGACCGTCAGGTGACGCAGCACGGCGTCGTTGAACTTGAAGGCATGCTCCAGTTCGCCCATCACGGCCTGGTTGGCCTCGATGTTCAGGCACAGGTAGTGGGCCTTGGCCAGTTTGTTGATCATGTAGACCATCTGGCGACGGCCCCAGTCTTCAACGCGGTGGATCTTGCCGCCGCCGGCGGTGATCATGCCCTTGTAGCGCTCGAGCATGGCGGGAACCTGCTCGCTCTGATCCGGATGGATCATGAGGACGATTTCGTAATGACGCATTGATGCTCCTTGTGGATACCCGCAGAACGGGCGGAATAGCTGCCTCCGGCGTCTAAACGGGGTGCAGCAAGGTGGAAAACCCGAAATTATAGCCGATCGGGCCAGTCCTAGGCGGATCGG
>JAJZUZ010000139.1 GCA_021845965.1 Pseudomonadota bacterium
GCCCGCCTGGCGCGCGCGCTGGACCGCTGGAAGAAGCTCGCCGAGCCCTACCGCACGGCCGCGCGCGAAGCCATCGCCCGCGTGGCGGCGAAGCCGGACCTGAGCAACGACGTGCGCGAGGTCGTGACACGCGCCTTGGCTGATTAACCAATCATCATCTGTTCGCCCAGAGTTCGTCGAAGGACTTCGGCAAGCTCAGCGCGAACGGTTCAGGAGCAAGACATGAGTTCCAAGATTTCCCTCACCCGCTACCTGGTCGAGCAGCAACGCGTGCACGGCCACATCCCGTCCGAGCTGCGCCTGCTGCTGGAAGTGGTGGCACGTGCCTGCAAGAGCATCAGCCAGGCCGTGAACAAGGGCGCGCTCGGCGGTGTGCTCGGCAGCGCCGGCAGCGAGAACGTGCAGGGTGAGGTGCAGAAGAAGCTGGACATCATCGCCAACGAGGTGCTGATCGAGGCCAACGAATGGGGCGGGCACCTGGCGGCCATGGCCTCGGAAGAGATGGACAGCATCTATGCCGTGCCCAACCGCTACCCCAAGGGTGAATACCTGCTGCTGTTCGATCCGCTGGACGGCTCCAGCAACATCGACGTCAACGTCAGCATCGGCACCATCTTCTCCGTGCTGAAAAAGCGTCATGACGATCCCAACGTCATCGAGCCGATCACCGAAGCCGACTTCCTGCAGCCGGGCTCGCAGCAGGTGGCCGCCGGCTACTGCGTCTACGGTCCGCAGACCACCCTGGTGCTGACCGTGGGCGACGGGGTGGCGATGTTCACGCTGGATCGCGAACAGGGCTCCTTCGTGCTGACGCAGGAGAACGTGCAGATTCCGGCGGACACCAAGGAATTCGCGATCAACATGAGCAATCTGCGCCACTGGGACGAGCCGGTGAAGCGCTACATCGACGAATGCCTGCAGGGCAAGGAAGGGCCACGCGGCAAGGACTTCAACATGCGCTGGATCGCCTCCATGGTGGCCGATGTGCACCGCATCATGACGCGCGGCGGCGTCTTCATGTACCCCTGGGACAAGCGCGAACCCAACAAGCCTGGCAAGCTGCGCCTCATGTACGAGGCCAACCCCATGGCCTGGCTGGTGGAACAGGCCGGCGGTGCCGCCACCAACGGCCGCCAGCGCATCCTGGACATTCCGCCCCGGCAACTGCATGAGCGCGTCAGCGTGATCCTCGGCAGCAAGAACGAAGTGGAGCGCGTGACCGCCTACCACAAGGGCAACAAGGTATAATTTGCGGCTTCGCCGGAGTAGCTCAGTCGGTAGAGCAGCTCATTCGTAATGAGAAGGTCGGGGGTTCGATTCCTCTCTCCGGCACCATGCTCCCAAGGCCCCTCCCGCTAGCGGCGAGGGGCTTTTCTTTCCTGGCGCCTTGCGGCCGGCTTTCGACAGCGGCCCCAATCCGGACCACTTCATCCACCGCTTCCACCTTCAAGCAAGAGGTCCCCATGCATATCGACGCCAGCACACCGACTCCCGCCCAACTCGCCGAAGCGATCGCCCAGCAGGCGCTCGCGGCCCGACACGCCGTCCAGGCCGAAGCCAAGGCCGAAAGCGCCAGGCAGGTGGCCTCCCTGTCCGCCTGGGCCAGCAAAGGCCAGCAGGCCGAACACATCCGCGGACTGGTGGCCATCACCATGGCTCACCTCTCCGAGCACGCCACGCCGTCAACCCGCGAGAATGCCGCGCAATGGCAAACCTGGGCGCTGGGCTTGGCCGACGGCATCGAAGTCCCTGCCAAATAGGTGAGCGCACGCGCGGGTTCTGCCCGCACCGGCAAGAGGCCCTGATGCTCACCCATCCGGGCCTTTTTGCTATCCGCCAGCGCCAACCTTACTGCGCGTCCGCCCAGTCCTTCTTGCTGGCGTCCGTGCTGGCCACGGAATACAGGACCTGCGCATTGCGGGTCTTCTGGAATTCCTCCAGGCTCTCGCCGCGCATGGCGGCATAGATGTGCACGTTGGACACACCCAGCACGGCGCCCAGTTTCTCCAGACCGAAGAAGATGCAGCCGTAATGGATGAGGCCGCGCCAGTCGCGCCGGCGCAGCAGATTCTTCTCTTCATCGCTCAGGCCGGCCTCGGCATAGCTGCCCTCCGGGTTGCGCCGGAAGGCTTCCCGATGCTCGGGGATGACCATGTCGTGCAGAAACTTGTTCAGCCGGTAGGTCTTCACACTGCGCTCCAGCGTGAAGGGATACGTCCCCGGCAGGCGCTCCGCGCCCGCCACCTGCTCGTCCATGCGCGCACGATGGCGCGCGATCTCGCCGGCCACCGGCGCCGCGGCCTGGTTCTCCAGAATCAGGGTGGCGATGCCGGTCATGGAAGGCAGGTAGTAGCTCTGGTGGGTCTTGCGCACGTTGGCGGACAGGGCGCCGCGCATGATCAGCCACATGATGATCTCGGCCCCCTCCACCCCGCCGAGCTCGGCCAGCTCGGCGATGGTCAGTTCCGTCAGGCGCACCGGATCCTTCTCGATCCGGTCCAGGAACTGCCGGTCCCAGGGTGTGTTGTTGAAGCCGGCGCGCTCGCCGTGCACCTGGTGTGACAGGCCCCCGGTGGCGACGATCACGACCTTGAGGTCCTCCGGGTAGCTCTCGATGGCGCGGCGCAGCGCCTGGCCCATCTTGTAGCAGCGCCTGGCGGTAGGTACCGGCAGCTGCAGCACGCCGACCTGCAGCGGCACGATCGGCACCGGCCAGTCCTGACCGGGCGTGCACAGCATGGACATGGGCGAGAAGCAGCCATGGTCCAGCGGCTTGCCCTGGAAGAAGGACAGGTCGAACTCCTCGCAGGCGAGTGACTGGCCGATGTGGCGCGCCAGCGCGGCGTGGCCCTTGAGCGGGGGCAGTGCACGCACGCCCCCGCCCTCGTCCGCCACCGGATAGGTCTCGCCCACGCCGAGGACGAAGGGCGAATAGTGGTCGAAGAAAAAGGAGGTGATGTGATCGTTGTAGATGACGAACATCACGTCCGGCTCCTTCTCCTCCAGCCAGGCGCGGATCGGCACGAAGGCCTGGAAGATCGGGCCCCAGACCGGATCGTCCTTCTGGTTCTTGTCATAGGCAAAACCGATGGTGGGCGTGTGCGAGGTGGCGATGGCGCCGATGATCTGAGCCATGGGGTCCTTTCTGTTTGCGGCATTGAGGTCGGTCAATTCGTGCCGATGGTCGGGCCGAATTCTGGCGAGGCCGGCCGGGCCTGCACAGATGTCAATTTCGCGGTCGCGATAACATTTGCTTATCGCCATGGAGCCAACCGCACCCACTCACGATGAAACTGACGGCCCTGCAAGCCCTGGTCGCCGCCGTTGAGGACGGCAGCCTGCGCAGCGCCGCGCGCCGGCTGGACGTCTCGCAGCCTGCGCTGACCCGAATGATTCGCGAGCTGGAGATCGAGCTCGCGGCCCCGCTGCTGGTGCGCACCTCGCAGGGCGTGCTGCCCACCGCGCAAGGGCAGGTGCTGTTCGAGCGGGCGCAGAAGGTAGCCAGGGAACTGCAGGCCGCCACCGAGCAGATCAGCCAGCTCGGCGGCCAGATGCGCGGCGAACTCAACATCGGTGCCGTGCCCGTCGCCGTGCTGCTGCTCATCCCGGAAGCGCTGCGAACGTTCGGCCGCGATTTTCCCGACATCAAGCTGCGTGTGAGCGAGGAGCTCTATATTGCGCAGTTGCAGCGCCTGCGCTCAGGCCAGGTGGACATCGCCGTCGGTGGCATCCCGGCCGGCCTGGCCAGCGGCGAATTCGTCACGGAGGAGTTGATGACCACCTCCATGGTCGTGGTGGCGCGCAAGGGCGGCGCGCATGCCAAGGCCAGGCGGCTGGCGCAACTGGCGGATGCCAGATGGGTCTACACCGGCGCTGCCACCGACACCGGCTACGCGGCACAGCTCTTTGAACAGCACGGCCTGCAGCCGCCACGCATGGGCGCGGTAGTCAACTCCACCCTCACGCTGCTCTCGCTGGTGGGCACAGGCGACTACGTAGGTCTGCTGCCACGCCAGATTGCACAGCACCCGCTGGCCGCACCCTACATCAGCATCGTGCCCGTCGCCGAAGCCGGCCTGCCCTTGGCCATCGGCGCCATCATTCGGAGCGACTCGGTGGTCTCACCGGCCATCCGGCATTTCATCGCGCACCTGCACCGGGCAGCGCATCAGCTCGGAAAACAGAAGTAGGCGGCAGCCGCGCGGCGGACGGCAACAGGAAGATCGCCGCCGCATTCTTGCGCAACAAACCTAGTCCGGGCCAGCCTGAGCCGCTGCCCGCCGCCGCGTCAACACCGCCGCGACGATGCGATCGCAGCGCGCACCATCGAAGGCAAATGCATCGCCCAGGGCCACATCGATGTCGCTCGCCAGACTTTCGCGCAACAGGCTGCGGGCACGGAAGAAACGGGTACGCACGGTAGCCTCCGGGATCCCCAGCGCCTGCGCCACCTCATCCACGCTCATCTCCTCTACGGCGCGCAACATGAATACCGTACGAAACGCCTCCGGCAACAGGTCAATGCGTGCCTCCATCAGTTTGCGCAGCTGCGCACGCACAGCGATGTGCTCAGGTTCTTGCACCGGATCGCCGGTCAGCGCGGCCTGGACCTCGGGTTCAAGGGAATTCACGGCCATATCCAGCGGAATGACCTGTGCACCGCTGCGGCGCAGGCGCCCGAGCGCCTCGTTGGCCACGATGCGTACCAGCCAGGTCGACAGTCTGGCGTCGAAGCGGAAGCTGCCCAGGACACGCCAGGCCTTCAGATAGGCCTCCTGGAGCGCATCCTCGGCCTCCACTTCGCTTTTCAAAATGCTGCGCGCGGTGCGGAACAGCAGCCGGTTGTGACGTCGCATGATGGCCTCGAAAGCCGCATCGTCCCCGCCGATGGCGCGCAGCACGAGTTCCGGCTCCGGGGTGTCCTTCGATACCGGCGCGAGCGTAGGGCGGCTGGATGGATTCATGCATATGCTCCTCGTAGAGATGCGGAAACACCCGGAAGTGGCGAACGGTCCATTGTGGCCTGCGCCTGGATTTGCACCATGACTCAGTTGACACCGACACCATGGTGATAGACCAGACGGCCACCCAGCCAGCCGCCCATCGCCAGGGCGGCAAAGCCTCCCAGGTCGAGCAACAGCGAAACGGTATTCGGCGCCAGCGGCTGCAACTGGTCCAGGCGCAGCAGCAGACGCCCACTGAACAGCATGAACGCGAGCAGCATCGCCATCATGTGCAGATAGGCGTCACGCATCGCGGCACCCTCCGCTACGCGGGATAACTCCATCAGGCCGGCGGGCACAGCCGCCAGTGCGATGGCGCAGCCCACCGCCAGCAGGCCGCCAGACCAGCGCCACGCGGATTCGCCGAGCCACAGGCTGGCAACATCGGCGGCAACCGCCAAGGTCCAGCAGGCTATGGGAAAGTGCACCAGCGCCGCGTGCAGCGGATGACGCGACATCACAGCACCAGGCTGAGCAGCGTCAGAAAACCTGTGACCGCAAGGCCGGCATGCAACAGCACCGCGGCCTTGCGCGGCATCTGCTTGCGCAGGCGCGAAGAAGCCAGAAGGATGCCGCGCACCGCAGCAGCCACCAGCAACAGCAGGCCCACCCAGACCCGTGTTGGCGCGGAACCCTGGGCCAGCACGACAACCACCAGCACCAGGCCGGTCGCACCCAGCAGGCCGTGCAGCAGCGACAGCACCAGCGGCGCATACTTTCCGCGCAGCATGTGCGCCGCAAGAATGAGTCCGCCAACGGCAGCGATGGCAAATACGATCAAGGCGAATTTGAGCATGATGAAGTCCCCAGGCGATGCGATTACGAACTGGAATGCCGCCCTTCGAATCCGCGATCGGGGATTCTTCATGGTCGGTTCTGTCCATTGGATGTCGCGCGTTGCTGGCGCGTTCCCGGACGCGGGACAGGTGGCCGCGGTTTGCGGTCAGTTCGGCGAACCGGTCGTCGATCTGCCGCTGGTTGCGACGCGCGGGAAGCAGGTGCCGGCTTTGCGGCCGAAGTCGCTACCGCCTTCTGGACGACAAGAAACCAGAGACGCAAGAAAAAAGCCCTGCAAATCGCTGATCTGCAGGGCTTTTTAGGCTTTGGCGGAGTGGACGGGACTCGAACCCGCGACCCCCGGCGTGACAGGCCGGTATTCTAACCAACTGAACTACCACTCCAATTGCTGCGTTTTTCCTGCTTGCTAGAGACAAGCAGACCAAGTGCAGCA
>JAJZUZ010000140.1 GCA_021845965.1 Pseudomonadota bacterium
CGCGCGCCACATCCACGGCGTTCTCGCCCGGCTTCTTGGTGACGGTGATGGTGACGGCGGGATAGACCTGGCCGGCGCTGACATTCGCGTCCTTGGCATCTCCGGCGGTTTCGGCCTGGGCCATGGCGGCACCGGGGGTGAACCACACGTAGCGTTGCGGCTGCTGTGCGCCCATCTCGACGCGCGCCACTTCGCGCAGATAGACCGGGGCGCCGCCATGCACGCCGACAACGATGTTGCCGACGTCCTGCGCGTTGCTGAGGAATTCACCGGTCTCGACGCTGAGCATCTGTGCGGCGCCGCCGTTGCCGGCCTTGGTGTTGAGGACGGTGCCCGAGGGCATGCCGAAGTTGGCGGCGGCCAGGGTCTGCTTCAGTGTCAGCACGTCGATGCCGCGGGCACGCAGGCGCGTGGGCTCCAGCCAGACGTGCACGGCACGGCCGGGGCCGCCCAGGGTCTGTACCTCGCGCGTCCCGCTTACGCGCTTGAGCTCGGTCTCCACCACATGGGCCACCCGCTCCAGCTCCTGCGCCGGGGCGGCGTCCTTGCCCCACAGCGTGACGGCCAGCACGGGCACGTCGTCGATGCCCTTGGGTTTGACGATGGGGGTCAGCGTGCCCAAGTCGCGCGGCAGCCAGTCCTGGTTGGCGTTGAGCACGTCGTACAGCCGCACCAGCGCATCGGTGCGCGGCACGCCCACCTTGAATTGCACGGTCAGCACCGCCAGGCCCGGTCGCGCGACGGAATAGGTGTGCTCGATGCCCGCGATCTGGCTCAACACCTGCTCGGCCGGGCGCGCCACCATGTTCTGCACATCGGTGCTGCTGGCCCCGGGGAAGGGAATCAGCACGTTGGCCATGGTGACGTTGATCTGCGGCTCCTCCTCGCGCGGCGTGACCAACACGGCGAACAGACCCAGCAGCAGGGCCACCAGCGCCAGCAGCGGCGTAATGGCGTTGGCCTGGAAGGCCGCGGCGATGCGGCCGGAGATGCCCATGGAGGTGCTCTTGCCTTCGTCCTGGCGATCGCTCATGTTCGGAATCCTCTCCCGGTTGTCAGGTTCTTAGCGTTTGCTGGCCACGGCAGCCTTGGCACCGGCCAGACCGGCACGCACCGGATCGGTGGCCACCTGCTCACCCGCGGCCAGCCCGGCCACGACTTCCACGCCGTCGCTGCCATGGTCGGCACCCAGGCGCACGGCACGCAACACGAAACCACGCTCGGTCGCCACGTACACCGCGGTCAGCTCGCCGCGCTTGAGCACGGCGGCAGCCGGCACGACCATGCGCTGGGCCTGGCCACCAATGAAACGCACCCGCACCTGCTGGCCCGGCAACAGATTCTGCGCGGCCTGCGCCGAGAGATCCAGGCGCCACACCACCGTCTGAGACACGGGGTCGGCGGCCGGCATGGTGCTGCGCTTGACCGGGCTGACCCACTTGGAATCCCCGTTGTCCTCCGTCAGCTGCACCTGCACGTCCTTGGCTGCGCGCGCGCTTTCAGCTTGCGAAGCGGGCACCTGCACCACCGCGCGCAGCGGCAGCGGCGCGTAGACGGTCACGATCGGTTTGCCCGGTACGGCCAGGTCGCCGGCGTCGACATGGGTCTGCAGCACCCAGCCGTCGTAAGGCGCGGTGATGCGGGTGTAGCCCTGGCTCAGAGCCGAGGCGCTGGCACCGGCACGGGCCTGCTCGTTGCCGGCCTGCGCGGCCTTGTACTGGGTTTCGGCCATGTCCAGCGCGGCCTGGCTGACAAAGCCCTGTTCGCGCAGGGAGCGGGTGCGCTCGTAATTGGTACGGGCGTTGCGCAGTTCGGCCTCGCTCTGGTTCAACTGGGCGGCGCTGCGCTGCACGCCGACGGACGTTTCGCGGTCGTCAATGGTCGCCAGCAGCTGGCCGGCCTTGACCTGATCGCCCATCTTGACCAGCAGCTTGACGACGCGGCCGGACGCCTGGGCGGCCACCACGCTCTGCTTGACGGGCTCGATGACGCCGTCGATCTCGTACCCGGTGCTCACGGCGCGCGCACCGATCTGCACGGTGGGAACCTGCACCCCCTGTGCCAGGGCATTGGCACCGGCCAGCAGGGCCAGCGAGACAAGGACGGCGGAAGAGGCTTGGAACGGTTTCATGGTGGGCTTCTCCATATACTGGGTGGAGTATACACAATATACCCCCAGGAGTACAACTGGGCACCAACAAAAAAACCCCGCGAACCTTGCGGTTGGCGGGGTAGATACCGGTCCGGCAGACCTCCCAGGGGCTTAGAACGGGATGTCGTCGTCCATGTCTTCAAAGCCGCTGGCCGCCTTGGCCGGGGCTTGGCGCGGGGCGGCACCGGCGGCCGGGCGCTGCGCCGGCGGGGCGCTGCGGCGCGGGGCACTGCTGCCCTCCTCGTCCGGCCCGCCCATGCCTTCGCGGCCGCCGAGCAGCTGCATTTCGGTGGCAATGATGTCCACGGTGTTCTTCTCCACCCCGGACTGGTCGGTGTACTTGCCGTACTTCAGGCGGCCTTCCACGTAGACCGGCCGGCCCTTCTTCAGGTACTCGCCGGCGATCTCGGCCAGGCGGTCATAGAAGGTGACGCGGTGCCACTGGGTGTCCTCGATCATCTCGCCGGAGTTCTTGTCCTTGCGGCGGCTGGAGGTGGCCACGCTGACATTGGCCACCGCCTGGCCCGAGGGCAGGTAGCGGATTTCGGGGTCGCGGCCGCAATTGCCGACCAGGATGACTTTGTTGACGGATGCCATGATGGGTTCTCTCTTCCTCAGGGATGGGACATTGTGCCGCAATTGCGCGCGGTTCAGGTCAGGCTGCCCAGGTGGTTCTGCGCCGCCTGCGCCAGCTGTTGATCGAAGGTCGCCAGCGGGCAACGGAGCTCCGCGGCCAGCCAGAGATAGGCCGCGTCGTAGGCGCTGAGCTGATAACGCTGTGCGAGATCTGCCACGGCCACCGGATCGACCGCATGAAGGTCGATCTCCATCTCCGCCGCCAGAGACAGCCCATAGGCCGCATGCTCCTCGCCCCGGCGCAGTTTCCTGACGCTCACGCTGGCGATCTCGATCTGCAAAAGATAGGGGGCGTGCAGGCTGCGTGCCTCCAGCCGCTCCAGCGCCTGCTCGCCCCAGGGCTCGCGAAAGACGATGCCAGCCAGGGCGCTGCAGTCCACCACGATGGGCGGGCGAACCTGATAGTGCGCCGGAGGCTCGGCGATATGCAGGGCCGGGGTCATCGGCTGTCACGCGCCTCACGGATGAGCGCCACGCTGGATGCCTGCGCCGTGATGGCCTGCGGATAACGGGCCAGAAGTTCCTGCCGCACCTGAGCCAGCGTCTTGCTGCCCTGACGTTGCACCGGCCGGCCATGCGCATCCACGCGGGATGCACGTGGAACGGGCTGCGCGGGCGGCTCGGTCGGTACTTTAGCCTCTTCAGACACGTTGGTGAGCGCCTGCTCCAGGATGGCCATCAACTCGCCCTGGAGCGAGCGGTGGTGCTGGAGCGCACGCTGGCGCAGCGCCTCGGCCCAGGCCGGCGGGACATCCTTGATCGAGAGATTGGGCATGTTGTCATTTTGGAACCAAAACGGATCCATTATGGCAACGCCTGACCAGGGCGTCAAAGCACGCGGAGTTTGGAAGGAAAAGAGTTCAGCCCCGGCGCGCTGGCGCCTGCATCGGCCAGGCCACGACCAGCCAGACCACCATGGCCACGCCACAGGCCGTGAACAGGGCCGGCAGGCCATGGGCCTTCACCAGCCAGCCGCCGGCGGCGCCGCCGGCGAAGAAGCCGAGCGACTGCAGGGTGTTGTACACGCCCAAGGCGGCACCGCGCGCGTGCGGCGGCGCAATGCGCGAGGCCAAGCTGGGCTGGGTGGCCTCCAGCACATTGAAGCCGCAGAAGAAGACGAAGAGCAGGAAGGCCAGCCAGGCGATATGCGGCGCATCCACCGCCCACAGCAGGCCGAGCTGCACCAGAGCCACACCGCCGATGGCGGTCAGGAAGACGGCACGCAGGTAACCCCGGCGCTCCAACGGGAACAAGGTGGCGCCCATGACCACAAAGGAGGCCAGCACGGCCGGCAGATAGACCCACCAGTGCTCGTTCTTGGGCAGGCCGGCCTGCACCAGCAGGGCCGGAATGCCGATCCACATGGCCAGCTGCACCGCGTGCAGGATGAAGACTCCGGCGTCCAGGCGCAGCAGGCCGGCGTGCGTGAGCACCTCGGAGAGCTTGCCGCGCGGCTGGTCCTTGTGCTGGCGCGGCTCGGGCGGCGCGGCCCAGATGACAATGGCCACGCCCACCAGCGCCAGCGTGCCAGTGAGGGTGAACAGGCCCGGCAGGCCGATATGTGCCACCAGCAGCGGGGCCAGGAACAGCGAGAGCGCGAACATCAGCCCGATGCTGGCACCCACCAGGGCCATGGCCTTGGTACGCACCTCATCCCGGGTATGGTCGGCCAGCAGGGCGGTGACGGCGGCCGAGATGGCGCCGGCGCCCTGCAGCGCGCGGCCGATGATGAGTCCGTGCAGGCTGCCGGACAAGGCGGCCACAAAGCTGCCCAGAGCGAACACCAGCAGGCCGGTGACGATGACACGCTTGCGCCCCAGACGGTCGGAGGCCAGGCCGTAGGGGATCTGCAGCAGACCCTGGGTCAGACCATAGATGCCCATGGCCAGGCCAATCAGGGCGGGATCGTCTCCGCCCGGATAGTGCGCCGCCTCCAGCGCAAACACCGGCAGGACGAGGAACAGGCCCAGCATGCGCAGGGCAAAGATGGCCGCCAGGGATGCGCTGGCGCGGCGCTCGCGCGCCGTCATGGCATGGGAGGCGGGGCTGGCGGCGGAGGTGGCAGTGGAAGCAAGCACGACTGTATGGACTGTGAAGGGGAGGGAAGTCGGCGGACAAAGGCGGATTGTCCCCGATCCGGAGCAGAGCCGTTCCGGCGCGCAGAAGTTCCCTTGGGTGGGTCGCTGACGGCGGGGCACGGTTTCTCTATCATGGAGGGTTTTGTTGACGAGCCCTGCCCTTGAACTCCATTACTGATGGCCAGCTTCCCGCCCCGCGTGCCGAGGAGGGTCAGGGCCGCTACCTGGCCAGCGCCCTGCAGCAGCAGGCCATGCACATCCGTGGGGCGCGCACCCACAACCTCAAGAATATCGACCTGGACATCCCGCGCAACCAGCTGGTGGTCATCACCGGCCTGAGCGGCTCGGGCAAGTCCAGCCTGGCCTTCGACACGCTGTACGCCGAGGGGCAGCGCCGCTATGTGGAAAGCCTGTCCACCTATGCGCGCCAGTTCCTGCAGCTGATGGACAAGCCGGACGTGGACCTGATCGAGGGCCTGTCGCCGGCCATCAGCATCGAGCAGAAGGCCACCAGCCACAACCCGCGCTCCACCGTCGGTACGGTGACCGAGATCCACGACTACCTGCGCCTGCTGTTCGCCCGCGCCGGTACGCCCTACTGCCCCGAGCACGCCCTGCCGCTCCAGGCCCAGACGGTGAGCCAGATGGTGGACGCGGTGCTGGCCCTGCCGGCCGAGACGCGCCTGATGATCCTGGCGCCGCTGGCGCGGCAGAAAAAGGGGGAGTTCGGCGAGGTGTTCGAGGACATGCAGGCCCAGGGCTATGTGCGCTTTCGCGTGGACGGCCAGGCGCTGAACTTCGACGAGCTGCCGGCGCTGAAGAAGACGGAGAAGCACGACATCGACGTCGTTATCGACCGCCTCAAGGTGCGCGGCGGCGCCGATGCCGACGCCGCCGCGCTGCGCCAGCGGCTGGCGGAAAGCTTCGAATCCGCCCTGCGCCTGGCCGACGGCCGCGCCATTGCGCTGGAGATGGACACCGGCACCGAGCATCTGTTCAATGCCCGCTTCGCGTGCCCGCTGTGCCATTACTCGATCAGCGAGCTGGAACCGCGCCTGTTCTCCTTCAATTCGCCGCAGGGCGCCTGCCCATCGTGCGACGGCATCGGCCAGCAGGAGTTCTTCGATCCGGTGCGCGTGGTGGCCTTCCCCTCACTGAGCCTGGCCGGCGGCGCCATCAAGGGCTGGGACCGGCGCAACGCCTATTACTTCGCCATGCTGGAGAGCCTGGCGCGGCACTACAAGTTCAACGTCGACGATCCTTTCGAAGAGCTTCCTGCGCCCATCCAGCAGGTCATCCTGCATGG
>JAJZUZ010000141.1 GCA_021845965.1 Pseudomonadota bacterium
CACCCCGCCTAGAATCCCGGTGTGGAAGCCTTATTGATCTCGACGGGCCTGGTTGCCCTGGCCGAAATGGGTGACAAGACCCAGCTGCTCGCCCTTCTCCTCGCCGTCCGTTTTCGCCGACCCTGGCCGATCGTGGCCGGCATCCTGGTCGCGACGCTCGTCAACCATGCGTTGGCGGGCGCGCTGGGTGCCTGGGTCACCACCCTGCTGGGACCGGTCTGGTTGCGCTGGATCCTGGGCCTGTCCTTCCTGGCCATGGCGGTGTGGATGCTGATTCCCGATCGCATTGACGACGACGAAGACAGCCAGCGGCCGCCGCGCCTCGGCGTCTTCGGCACCACCGTGCTCGCCTTTTTCCTCGCCGAGATGGGCGACAAGACGCAGATCGCCACCGTCATGCTGGCGGCGCAGTACCCGGTTTGGTACTGGGTGGTGGCCGGCACCACGCTGGGCATGCTGCTGGCCAATGCCCCGGTGGTGTGGCTGGGCGAGCGCCTGACGCGCCGCATTCCCCTACGCCTGGTGCATCTGGCCTCGGCCGCCGTTTTTGTGGCTTTGGGGCTGGCGGTGCTACTGGGCTGGGGCGCGCCGGCCTAGGTCTTGGCCTGGCGGCCGTAGATCACGTAATAGGTCAGGCCCACCAGCACGCTGCCGCCGACCAGATTGCCGGCGATCACCGGCAGCAGGTTGCCCAACATGCCGCTCCAGGTCACCGGCGTCGTACCGGCCAGCGGGCCGAAATGCTGCAGCAGCATGGCCAGCGGCATCAGGTACATATTGGCGATGCTGTGCTCGAAGCCGGCGGCGACGAAGGCCATGATGGGCGGCACCACCGCCACGGCCTTGTCCACCACGCTGCGCCCGGCCATGGCCATCCACACCGCCATGCAGACCAGCACGTTGCACAGCACACCCCGGAAGAAGGCCTGCCCCGGCGACAGATCCTGCTTGGCCAGCGCAATCTTCACCACCGTCTGCCCAATCGCGCCGCCATTGAGGCCCGTATGCCCGCTGGCATAGACCAGCACGGCCAGCCCGGCCGCGCCGATGAAATTGGCGGCGCACACCAGCACCCAGTTGCGCAGCACCTCGCGCGTGCTGATGCGCCCGTCGGCCCAGGCCATGGCGAGCAGGTTGTTGCCGGTGAACAGCTCGGCCCCGGCCACCACCACCAGCAACAGACCGAGCGAGAAGACGAGGCCGCCACCCATGGCGCTGGCCGCAAAGCCCAGCGAGGCGTCGGACCGCACCAGCACGAAGAGCATCGCACCCAGGCCGATGAAGGCGCCCGCCAGCACGCCGAGCATGAGCAGCGGCAAGGTGGCCAGGCGTGCCTTGGTCACGCCCACCGACTCGATGCGCTGGGCGATTTCGCGCGGGGCATAGGCGTCGGATCCATACAGTTCAGACATGGAGATCTCCCGGCTGGGTTGCAGACTTGGACTTATACTAAGCCCAGCGCCGATTTGAACCCGATTGCGGGCGCCGGAACCCTGGAGTTTCGAAGTTCAGCTAAAGAGGCAAGCGTTTCGATTCTTTGAGACCCGGCCCGGCTGAACGCCGCGTCGGGTTTCATCTTTTCAAGCTTGCGATGTTGATTGCCCAGCCCCGGTCCATGACCTTCGACGCCGCCCTGCCCTTGCAGAGCGGCGCGAGCATCCGCGGCTACACCCTGGCCTACGAGACCTACGGCACGCTCAATGCCGACAAGTCCAACGCGGTCCTGATCTGCCACGCCCTCAACGCCTCGCACCACGTGGCCGGCGTCTATGAAGGCCAGCCCCGGAGCGAGGGCTGGTGGGACAACATGATCGGGCCCGGCAAGTCGGTGGACACCGACAAGTTCTTCGTCATCGGCGTCAACAACCTGGGGTCATGCTTCGGCTCCACCGGCCCCATGCACGTGAACCCGGACACCGGCAGAGTCTATGGTGCGGATTTCCCCGTGGTGACGGTGGAAGACTGGGTCAATGCGCAAGCCCGGCTGCTGGACGCGCTGGGCATCGACCAGCTGGCGGCCGTGATGGGCGGCAGCCTGGGCGGCATGCAGGCCCTGTCCTGGACGCTGCAATACCCGGGTCGCCTGCGGCACGCGGTGGTGGTGGCCAGCGCCCCCAACCTCACGGCCGAGAACATCGCTTTCAACGAAGTGGCGCGCCGCGCCATCGTGACCGACCCCGATTTCCACGGTGGCCACTTCTACGAACACGGTGTGGTGCCCAAGCGCGGCCTGCGCATCGCACGCATGATCGGCCACATCACCTACCTCAGCGACGACGTCATGAACGAGAAGTTCGGCCGCCAGCTGCGCGAGGGCCTGGAGCTGAAATACAGCACCCAGGACATCGAGTTCCAGATCGAGAGCTACCTGCGTTACCAGGGCGACAAGTTCAGCGAGTACTTCGACGCCAATACCTACCTGCTGATCACCCGCGCGCTGGACTACTTCGACCCGGCGCGTCGCCATGGCGGCGATCTCAGCCGGGCCCTGGCGGCGGCGCGCTGCAAGTTCCTGCTGGTCAGCTTCAGCACCGACTGGCGTTTCTCGCCGGCGCGCAGCCGCGAGATCGTCAAGGGTCTGCTGGACAACCGGCGCGACGTCAGCTACGCCGAGATCGACGCCCCGCATGGCCATGACGCCTTCCTGCTGGATGACCCGCGTTACATGAATCTGGTGCGTTCCTATTTCGAGACCATCGCCCAGGAGGTGGTCGCATGACGGATCGCGCCACGATGGAAGCCATCGCCGCCTTGGTGCCCCAGGGTGCGCGGGTGCTGGACTTGGGCTGCGGTGATGGTGCCCTGCTGGCCCACCTGCAGGCCACGCGCGGTTGCACCGGCTACGGCATCGAGATCGCCGACGCCAACGTGCTGGCCTGCGTGCAGCGCGGCGTCAACGTCATCCAGCTGAACCTGGACGAGGGCCTGTCCATGTTTGGTGACCAGAGCTTCGACGTGGTGCTGCAGATCGACACCCTGCAGCACCTGCGCAATGCTGAGACCGTGCTGCGCGAGACCGTGCGCGTGGGCCGCACCGGCATCGTGGCTTTCCCCAACTTCGCCCACTGGCCCAACCGGCTCAGCATCCTGCAGGGGCGCATGCCGGTGACACGCCGCCTGCCCTACCAGTGGTACGACACGCCCAACATCCGCGTCGGCACGCATGCCGACCTGCAGGTGCTGGCGCGACGCAACGGCCTGCAGATCCTGGACAGTTTCGGCCTGCACAACGGCCGTGTGGTGCGTCTGCTGCCCAACCTGCGCGCCAGCACGGCCGTGCTGAAGATCGCGCGTTGAGATAAGGCACCCCCGAGCGGCTGCACCGCGCCCCCTCGAGGAGGGCGCACCCAGTGGCCCGGCGGAGCCAGTTCCGCGGGTGTCCTGGTCTTCTGCCTCGCGGTTCAGCGCCTGTCTGTGATGTGCGAGGCCCTGGATCGCGTTCGAAGAGGCGTCGTGCTCAGGCGTGCAGATCGCGGCCGCGGGTCTCCGGCAGGAAGAACCAGCCCACCACCAGTGCCACCGCCAGCAGCGCGGTGGGGTAGCCCAGCCCCAGCAGCACGCTGCCGGACTTGTCGGCGATCAGCGTCACCATATAGGGTGAAAGCCCGCCAATCCAGCCCGCGGCCAGGTTGTGCGGCAGCCCCACGGCCGTATAGCGGGTGCGCGCCGGGAACAGCTCGGACAGCAAGGCCGTCTGCGGCCCCGTCACCAGCGCCACGGCCAGCACCGGGATGAGCAGCAGGGCGAAGACCAGCAGCGGCTGCGCCGCCGCGGCCTGCAGGCCCACATAGACCGGCAGCATGCCCACGGCGCCCAGCAGCAAGCCGGCCAGCACCACGGGGCGTCGCCCCACACGGTCCGACAGTGCGCCGGCCAGGTAAGTCAGCGGAAACAGGCAGACCGTCGCCGCCAGCGTGAGCCAGCCCACCCGCACCGCGTCCATCCGGACGACCGTCTTGAGATAGACCCCGGCGTAGACCTGCGACAGAAAGAAGAGCAGGCCGCCGCCGGCCGAGACACAGAAGAACAGCAGGGCCATGCGCCCGAGGGTCTGGCGGTCGCGCAGGCAGTCCATCAGCGGCGTCTTCGCCACCTGCTTCTGCTGGCTGAGGCTGGTGAACACCGGGGATTCGTGCAGCGCCAGGCGGGCCTTCATGCTGGCCAGCAGCAGCAGGGCGGAGACCAGGAAGGGAATGCGCCAGCCCCAGCTCTTGAAATCCGTGTCGCTGAGCCAGGTCTGCAGCAGCACCAGCTGGAAGGTCGAGGCCAGGATGCCCAGGCCGCCCATCCACTGCAGCACGCTGGTCAGGGCGCCGCGTCGGGCGGCAGGGGCATGCTCGGCCAGGTAGACGTTGGCGCCGCCGATCTCGCCGCCCATGGCCAGTCCCTGGACCAGACGAAGGACCAGCAGCGCCGCGGTGGCCCACCAGCCCCACTGCGCGTGCGTGGGCAGCAGGCCGACCAGAAAGGTGGCCGCGCCCATGATGCCGATGGTGGCGATGAAAACCTTGCGCCGGCCATAACGGTCGCCGAAGGAGCCGAACAGCGCGGCCCCCAGCGGCCGCACCACCATGCCCATGCCGAAGGTGGCCAGGCTGTACAGCAGGCCGGCCACCGGATCATCGGCCGGAAAGAACAGCACGGCGAAATGCACCGCCAGGGTGGCGAAAGTCAGGAAGTCGTACCACTCGATGAAGGTGCCGAAGCAGGCGGCGAGCGCCACCTTGCGGTAGCGGACCTCGGGGTCAGGGGCAGAGGCGGCGGTGCGGGCGTTCAAGTCGAAACCTTGCGCTAGGGGAATGAAGCCGCCACGGCGGGCGGCGACGGGGATCGCCTAATATAGCGCCGGCATGACCCATGCCGAGCAAGGAGCCCTCATGAATGCCCGTCTCCCCGCCAGCGCATTCCAGCCGGCCCAGGCCCTGACCGAGATCAGCCGTGCCTGGGACGGGGACATCGTGCGCCAGCTGCAAAACTACATCGCCATCCCGGCCAAATCACCCATGTTCGATCCGCAGTGGGCGCAGCACGGCTACATCGACACGGTGGTGCGCAATGCCGCGGCCTGGGTCGAGGCGCAGAAGGTCGCGGGGCTGAAGCTGGAGATCATCCGCCTGGAAGGCCGCACGCCGGTGCTGTTCTTCGAAGTGCCGGCCAGCTGCGGCGAGAGCGACGCACCGGTGTCGCCGCAAACCGTACTGATGTATGGTCACCTGGACAAGCAGCCCGAGTTCAGCGGCTGGCGCAACGATCTCGGCCCCTGGACGCCGAAGTACGAGGATGGCAAGCTCTATGGCCGCGGCGGCGCCGACGACGGCTACGCCGTCTATGCCAGCATCGCCGCCATCCAGGCGCTCAAGAGCCAGAGACTGGCGCATCCGCGCATCGTGGGCCTGATCGAAACCTGCGAGGAGAGCGGTTCCTACGACCTGCTGCCTTACGTCGAGGCCCTGCGCGAGCGCCTGGGCGAAGTGGGGCTGGTGGTCTGTCTCGATTCCGGCGCGGGCAACTACGACCAGCTGTGGCTGACGACCAGCCTGCGTGGCATGGCCAGCGGTGTGCTGAAGGTGGAAATCCTGACCGAAGGGGTGCATTCGGGCGACGCCAGCGGCGTCGTGCCTTCCAGCTTTCGCATCCTGCGCCAGGTGCTCGACCGGCTGGAGGACAGCCAGACCGGTCGCCTGCTGCCGCAAAGCTTCCATTGCGAGGTGCCGGCCGAGCGGATGGCGCAGGCACGGGCCACCGCCGCCATCCTGGGCGAGGAGCTGTACCGGCGCTTCCCCTGGGCCCACTACGACTGCGAGGGCGATACCCGGGTCGCCCTGCCCATGACCACCGATCCGCTGCAGGCCCTGCTCAACCGCACCTGGGTGCCCACGCTCAGCGTCACCGGTGCCGAGGGCCTGCCGGACCTGCAGAACGCCGGCAACGTGCTGCGGCCGTACACCGCCTTCAAGCTCTCGCTGCGCCTGCCGCCGCTGGTTGATGCGGCCACGGCCGTGCAGGAGCTCAAGACGCTGCTGGAGGACAACGCGCCCTACCAGGCGCGCGTGACTTTCCAGGGCCTGGGTTCGGCCACCGGCTGGAACGAGCCCGAGA
>JAJZUZ010000142.1 GCA_021845965.1 Pseudomonadota bacterium
AGCAGCTGCGTGCCCTGCGCGAACGCGGGGTGCTGCTGGTGGGCAGCGGCAACATCGTGCACAACCTGGCAGCCCTGCGCCGCGAGGCGCCCAGCCACCAGGCCTACGACTGGGTCATCGAGTTCGACCAGCGCATCCAGGCGCAGATTGCGCAGGGGCGGCTGGGGCAATTGCAGGACTTCCTGCAACTGGGTGAACTGGCCCGCCTGGCCCATCCCACGCACGACCATTTCCTGCCGCTGCTCTACGCCGCCGGTGCCGCGCTGCCGGGTGAGCCGGCGCAGTTCTTCAACGACAGCTTTCAGGGGGCGTCCATTTCCATGCGCTCCGTGATCTGGACATAACACCGATCGACATTCGCAGCCGCCGGGATTTGCACGGGGCTGGACGGACCCCTGAGGCGCCGGGGCGCTCCCCATGTTTTGTAAGGCTGGGTAAGGTAACCCTAATATGCTCATGGCTATACCCCAAGAGGAAACCATGAGACAACACCTGAAAGCGCTGCTCCTGTGCCTCGGCATGCTGACTGTGTCGGCGCAAGCCCGCGAGGTGGAAGGAGTGCAGTACGACGAGAGCATCGAGATGGCCGGCGCGAAACTGCAGCTCAATGGGGCCGGCACGCGTTACAAGGCGGTGTTCAAGGTGTACACCGCCGGCCTGTATCTGGGCAAGAAGGCGGGTACAGCGCCCGAGGTGCTGGCAACACCGGGTCCCAAGCGGCTGACCCTGACCTTCGTGCGCGAGATTGCCTCCGAGGAGCTGGGCCGCCTGTTCATCAGGGGCATCAAGTCGAACACGCCGAACGAGGAGTACACGCGCATCGTGGGCAGCGTCATGCGCATGAGCCAGGTGTTCTACGAGGCGCGCAAGATGAAGGTGGGCGAGGTCATCAACATGGACTGGGTGCCGGGCAAGGGCACGCTGATCACCATCCGTGGCGTGCCGGTGGGCGACCCCTTCCCTGAGCCCGAGTTCTACGGCGCCCTGCTGCGCATCTGGCTGGGGCCCGATCCCGCCGACTGGCAGCTCAAGGACGCCCTGCTGGGGCAGAGCGGCGCGCGCTGACCGCGCTTACAGCAGGGAGCGCAGCAACAGGCTGCTGCCCGAGAGCAGCAGCACGATATTGAGCACCTGCAGGAAGCGCTGCCGGTCCAGGCGCCGGCTGATGTGGTGGCCGATGTAGAGGCCTAGGGCCACGGCCGGCAGCAGGCACAGCACCAGCCACAGCAGCGGCGCGTCCAGCAGGCGACCGGCCGCCAGGAACAGGCTCACGCGGATGCCCGAGCTGAACATCAGCACCGCGGTCTGCGTGGCGCGGATCTGCTGCACGTCTTCCAGCCGGCGCGAAAGGTAGATGGCATAGACCCAGCCACCGGCACCGAACAGCGCGCTGAACAAGCCGCCGGCGGCACCGTACCACCAGGCCCAGCGCGGCGGCAGCGGCAGGGACCAGTGGTACGCCGCCCTCGGCCGCAGGGCATGCAGCGCATACAGCACGACAAAGGTGCCAAGCAGGGGCATCAGCCAGCGCACCGGCAGTGTGAACAACAGCCAGGCGCCGACTGTGCTGCCGGCGAAAAGCGGCGGGACGAGGCGCCACAACTCCCTGCGGACCACGTGCTCGCTCAGACGCCAGCCATTGGAAAGGGAGGCGAGCAGGTCGGTGGCGGCAAAGGCCGGCACGACCAGGCTCACCGGCAAGAGGTGCGCCAGCAGCGGCGCACCGACCAGGGTGGAGCCGAAGCCCACAAGACCCAGCACCACGTAGGCCAGGGTGACCACGGGCTCGGCGATGACCAGGGTGGAGAAGTCGGGCATGGTGTTGTTCTGTAGAGGGTCGGCGACGGCGGCTCACGGCGATGTTAGCCAGAGTCGTTTCGCCGATATCATGCCGAAACCAACACTTACACCTGTGCCCATGTCCATGGTCCCGTATCGTTGCGGCAAGTCGTGCTCCGTTTCGGACCGGTCCGTGGCTGGGCTGTCGCCATGCGTCCGACCTTCAGTGCCGAACTCGTGAACGAGCCCTTCGGCGACCCCGGGCTCTACGTGGACTTCAGATTCGAGCCGCGGGCGCTGCTGTTCGACCTCGGCAATCTGGCCGCCTTGCCGAACAAGAAGGTGCTGCGCATCACCGACGTGTTCGTGACGCACACGCACATGGACCATTTTTTCGGCTTTGACCGGCTGCTGCGCATCTGCCTCGGGCGCGAAACGCATGTGCGCCTCTATGGCCCGCCCGGTTTTGCATCGCAGGTGCAGCACAAGCTGGCCGCCTACACCTGGAATCTGGTGGACAACTATCCCGGCGACTTCACCCTGGAGGTGTGGGAGCTAGCCCCCGACTGGCGTGCGTGCGGCACCCGGCTGCGCTGCCATACCCGTTTCGCCCCCGAGCCCCTGGGCGCACGCCAGTTGCGGGAGGGCGTGCTGGTGGACGAGCCGGCGTTCCGCGTGCGGGCCGCCTTTCTGGACCACGGCATTCTTTGCCTGGGGTTCGCACTCGAGGAGAAGATGCACGTCAATGTGTGGAAGAACCGCCTGGCCGGCCTGGGCCTGGCGGTCGGCCCCTGGTTGCACGAACTGAAAGACCTCGTCGGCCGTGGCGCGCCGGACGAGACGCTGGTCCGGGCCTCTTGCAGCGAGTCCGCTGGCGGCGGCGAGCGGATGGTTGCGCTGGGCGCACTCAAAGCCCAGGTGCTGGAGCTGGTGCCAGGCGAGAAGATCTGCTACGTCACGGATGTGGCCTACCACGCCGACAACCTGCAGCGCATCGTGGCGCTGGTGGCCGGGGCCACGCAGCTCTTCATTGAATGTGCCTTCCTGGAGCAGGACGGTGAGCACGGCGCGCGCAAACAGCACCTGACGGCACAGCAGGCCGGCAGCATCGCGCGTGCGGCCGGCGCCCGTTGGGCCATCCCGTTCCACTTCTCGCCGCGCTATGCGGGGCGCGAGGCCGAGTTGCGCGAGGAGGTCGAGACTGCCCGCCGCGCAGCGCCGTGACCCCCCGGCAGGCGCTATAGTGCGCCCGAATATCACCAGGCTTGCCACCGCCTGCCCCGGCGCGGGCCGGCACCCCGAATTACCTTCGTCATGAACCTTCCACGTCCCCGCAAGATTGGTCTCGCCCTGGGCAGCGGCTCGGCGCGGGGCTGGTCGCACATCGGCGTCATCCGCGCTCTGGAGCGCGCCGGCATCGTGCCCGACATCATTTGCGGTACCTCGATCGGCGCGCTGGTTGGTGCGGTCTATGCAGCGGGCGAGCTCGATCGCCTGGAGCCCTGGGTCCGCAGCCTGACCTGGAAGTCCGTGGTTGGCCTGCTGGACTTCAAGATGGGCGGGGGTCTGATCGAAGGCGGCAAGCTGGTGGACTTCTTCCGCGCCCGTTTCCAGGACGAGGGCATCGCGCGCCTGGGCAAGCCCTATGGCTGTGTGGCCACCGAGCTGTACAGCGGGCGCGAGGTGTGGCTGCGTGAGGGCCCGGTGATTGATGCCGTGCGCGCCTCCATTGCCCTGCCGGGGCTGTTTACGCCGGCACAGCAGGAGGGCCGGCTGCTGGTCGATGGCGGCCTGGTCAATCCGGTGCCGGTGTCCCTGTGCCGCGCCATGGGGGCAGACGTGGTGATCGCGGTGGACCTGAACTGGGACATCATGCTCAAGCACCGCCGGGTGGTCGAGACGGAGAAGGAAAACGAGGGGCCGGCCAGCCGGGGCGCGCTGCTGGATGCCATACTGGCGAAGCTGCGCCCGGTAGCGCGAGGGGATGACGGTGGCGTTGCTGCCATCGACATGCCCTCCATGCTGGACGTGCTGACCATCAGTCTGAACATCATGCAGATGCGCATCACGCAAAGCCGGATGGCTGGCGAGCCGGCCGATATCGTGATCCGTCCCCGGCTGGATAACGTGGCCCCCATGGACTATCACCTGGCCGCACCGACCATCGCCGAGGGCGAGCGTGCGGCGGAATTCGCACTGCCGCAGATCCATGATGCACTGGGATGACCTCTGCGCAAGGAGACCAACATGATCACCGAATACGTTCTGTTCAAGCTGCCGTCGGGCATCAGTCGGGAAGACGTCGTCAAGGGCATGCACGAGGTGGCACCGCGCTGGCAGCGCGAGCCGGGCCTGATCCGCAAAACCTTCGTCTACGACGCGGCGGCGGAGCAGGCGGGGGCTTTCTACCTCTGGCACCGCCGCGCCGACGCCGAGCGTGCCCATGACGACGCCTGGCGCCAGCGCATCCGCGACAGCTATGGCAGCGAGCCAGTGGTGCAGTACTTCGAGACACCGCTGGTGGTCGACAACGCGCTCGGTCAGCTCATCGAGGAGCAGGCCCGCGCATGAACCTGCAGTACCTGGATTTCGACTACAGCGAGGACGGGCACGGTCACGGCAGCTTCGAGGCCATGGCGTCGGTGCCGGCTGCCCGGGTGCCTGCCTTGCATGCGGAGATCGTGCAGGTGCTGGCCTGGGCGCATGGCGCGTTTCCCGACCTGCGTGGCCCGCTGGAAGAGGGGGGCGAATGGGACTATCTGCTGCACGGCCTGCGGGAGTGGAGCGTGCCCGAAATCTTTTGCTACGACGACGTCAGCGGGCACCTCGGCAGCCGGTTGGAGTCTGCCGGGGAGCCCCGCCACAGTGTGACCCTGGCCCTCAGCGGCAGCGCGCAGTTCTGCGAGGCGCTGCGGCACGCGTTCAATCTCTGAGCGTGTTAGGGACGCCCTCGGTCATTGCAAGAGCCTGACCGTGAGCTGACCATTTCGTGCTCGCGGACCTGCTATCGTTACGCCACACGCCGACGCTGTTTGGCGTGTCGTTTACGTAGATGAATTGAGGACGAACTGAACATGACCAAACTGCTTTCTGCCCTGATCGCCGGCCTGTTTGCCGCGACGGCTTTTGCCCAGGCTCCGGCCGCTCCCGCCGTGGCGCCTGCCGCGCCGGCTGTGGCTCCCGCACCTGCCGTGGCCCCCACCAAGCCGCAAGCCCAGCCCGAGCCCAAGGCTGAGAAAAAGAAGAAGGCGCACAAGTCCAAGAAGGCCAAGAAGAAGGCCAAGGGCGCCGAAGCCGCCAAGTGAGCACGGCTCGACCGATATAGAAAAAGCCGCCCTCGGGCGGCTTTTCTCATAGATCAGGGCGTGGCTTACATCACCTTGGCAATCGCCTGGCAGACGTAGTCGATGTTCTTGCTGTTGAGCGCGGCCACGCACATGCGGCCGGTGTCGGTGCCGTAGACGCCGAACTCGCTGCGCAGGCGCACCATCTGCTCCTTGGACAGACCTGAATAGCTGAACATGCCGATCTGCTGGGTGATGAAGCTCATGTCCTGCTTCACGCCGGCGGCCTTCAGGCCATCGACCAGCTTCTGGCGCATGGCCTTGATGCGCACGCGCATCTCGCCCAGTTCCTTTTCCCACAGGGCGCGCAGCTCCGGGTTGTTCAGCACCGCCGCCACCACGGCGCCGCCGTGGGTGGGCGGGTTGCTGTAATTGGTGCGGATCACGATCTTGAGCTGGCTCAGCACCCGGTCGGCTTCTTCCTTGCTCTCGCACAGCACCGACAGGGCGCCGACGCGCTCGCCATACAGGCTGAAGCTCTTCGAGAAGCTCGTGGAGACGAAGAAGGTCAGGCCGGCGGCGACGAACTTGCCGATCACGGCGCCGTCTTCCTGGATGCCATTGCCAAAGCCCTGGTAGGCCATGTCCAGGAAGGCGACCAGGTTCTTGCTCTTGATGGCGGCAATGACCTGGTCCCACTGGGCCGGCGTGATGTCGTAGCCGGTGGGGTTATGGCAGCAGGCATGCAGCAGGATGATGGTGCCGGCGGGCGCGGCCTGGATGTCGGCCAGCATGCCGGCGAAATCGACCCCGCGCTTGGCCGCGTCGTAGTAGCGGTAGCTGCCGACCTCGAAGCCGGCGTTGGTGAACAGGGCGCGGTGGTTCTCCCAGCTCGGGTCGGAGATCAGCACCTTGGCCTTGGGGTTGAGCTTCTTCAGGAAGTCGGCGCCGATCTTCAGGCCGCCGGTGCCGCCGATGCCCTGCACGGTGGCGACGCGGCCGCTCTTGACGGGTTCAGATCG
>JAJZUZ010000143.1 GCA_021845965.1 Pseudomonadota bacterium
GGGCCGGGGTGTCCGGCCCGGCCACCCAGTGCGCGCGCGTGGCGGGGGAGACGTAGCCACGGTTGACCCAGACCACGCTGTCATCGGCCTGCAGCAGCGGGGTCATGAGCCAGTAGCCGCTGCCGACTTCCGTGGCGGCCGCGACCCAGGCGCTGTGGCTGTGCAGCCAGGTGCCCTGCAAGGACACGTGCCGGTACTCGTCGTGCTGCGCGTCCACCCGCGGCCAGCGCGCGCGGCCCGGCGCCGGCGTCGCGTCGGCATGCACGCGCTGGTCGACGCGCGCGATCAGGTCCAGCTTCCAGGCGCGGCGCTGCAGCTGCCAGCTGCCCAGCGCGCACAGCAGCGCAGCAAACGCGAGCAGCAGCACGGGCAGCAGGAAGTCGCGCGTGCGGCGGGCCCGTGGCGCGGCACCGGTCATGGCAGGCTCAGGGCTGCTGGTGCAGCTCGTGCATCGGCATCATGTTGTGGTTGAGGTGGTACATCACCCACAGCGAGCCGCTGAGCGCGATGAGGACCAGCACCCCGGTGAAGACCAGGGCCAGCAGGTTCCAGCCGCCCTCGGATTTCGTGTCCATGTGCAGGAAGTACACCATGTGCACCACGATCTGCACGGCCGCGAAGGCGAGGATCACGGCGGCCGTGGTGCCGGGCTGGGTGAAGACCTTGCCCATGACCAGCCAGAAGGGGATGGCCGTCAGGATGACCGAGAGCAGGAAGCCGGTCAGGTAGCCACGCAGGGTGGCGTGGCTGGCGCCGCCGTGATCGTCGTGGCCGGCATCGTGCTGGTGTTCGGAGGCGTGGGTGCTCATGGCAGGACTCCCATCAGGTAGACAAAGGTGAAGACGCCGATCCAGACCACGTCCAGGAAGTGCCAGAACATGGACAGGCACATCAGCCGGCGGCGATTGGCCGTGGTCAGGCCGTGCCGGCCCAGCTGCACCAGCAGCGTGACGAGCCAGACGATGCCGAAGGCCACGTGCAGGCCGTGCGTGCCGACCAGGGCGAAGAACGACGACAGGAAGGCACTGCGCTGCGGGCCGGCGCCTTCGTGGATGAGGTGCGCGAACTCGTGCAGTTCCAGCCCGATGAAGCCCGCACCGAGCAGGCCCGTGATGGCCAGCCACACCAGGGTGGCACGCAGCTGCTTGCGCTGCATCGCCAGCATGGCAAAGCCGTAGGTGATGGACGAAAACAGCAACAGGGCCGTGTTGGCGGCCACCAGCGGCAGGTCGAACAGGTCCGCGCCCGAGGGGCCGGCCGCGTAGCTACGGCCGAGCACGCCGTAGGTGACGAACAGGCAGGCAAAGATGAGGCAGTCGCTCATCAGGTAGAGCCAGAAGCCCAGCAGGGTGCCGTTCTCGGGATGGTGGTCGCGCACGTAGTAGCGCGCGCTCGGGTCGGCGCCGGCGCCGACAGGGTTCAGGGTGATCTCAGACATGGCGGGCAAGCAGGCGGGTGCGTTGATCTTCGACAAGGCTCACTGCGGCCGCGGGGATGTGATAGTCGCGGTCGTAGTTGAAGGTATGGATGATGGCGGCCGCCACCGTGGCGACGAAGGCCACGCCGGCGATCAGCCACATGTGCCAGATCAGGGCGAAACCGAGCACGGCGCTGAGGGCAGCGATGACGAAGCCGGCAGCCGTGTTGCGCGGCATGTGGATGTCCACGAAGCCGGCTTGCGGGCGGGTGTAGCCGTGCTTCTTCATGTCCGTCCAGGCGTCGTTGTCGTGCACCACGGGCGTGAAGGCAAAGTTGTAGTCGGGCGGCGGCGAGGCCGTGGACCATTCCAGCGTACGGCCGTTCCACGGGTCGCCCGTGACGTCGCGCAGCTGCTCGCGGCGACGGTAGCTCACGACCAGACCGATGATGAAGCTGGCGATGCCCAGCGCGATCAGGACGGCACCGAAGGCAGCGACCTGGAACCAGATCTGCAGCGAGGGGTCGTCGAAGTGGCTGAGGCGACGCGTTACGCCCATGAGTCCCAGCACATACAGCGGCATGAAGGCGAAGTAGAAGCCGACAAACCAGAACCAGAACGAGCACTTGCCCCAGAAGCTGTCGAGCTTGTAGCCGAAGGCCTTGGGGAACCAGTAGGTGATGCCGGCCATCATGCCGAACACCACGCCGCCGATGATGACGTTGTGGAAGTGGGCGATCAGGAACAGGCTGTTGTGCAGCACGAAGTCGGCCGGGGGCACGGCCAGCAGCACGCCGGTCATGCCGCCGATGACGAAGGTGATCATGAAACCCACCGTCCACAGCATGGGGACCTCGAAGCGGATGCGGCCGCGGTACATGGTGAACAGCCAGTTGAAGATCTTGGCTCCGGTCGGGATCGAGATGATCATCGTCGTGATGCCGAAGAAGGAGTTCACGCTGGCACCCGAGCCCATGGTGAAGAAGTGGTGCAGCCACACCAGGTAGGACAGGATGGTGATCACCACCGTGGCGTAGACCATGGAGGTGTAGCCGAACAGGCGCTTGCCGCTGAAGGTGGACACGACCTCGGAGTACACGCCGAAGGCCGGCAGGATCAGGATGTAGACCTCGGGGTGGCCCCAGATCCAGATCAGGTTCACGTACAGCATGGGGTTGCCGCCCAGGTCGTTCGTGAAGAAGCTGGTGCCGACGTAGCGGTCCAGCGACAGCAGGGCCAGCGCGCCCGTCAGCACCGGGAAGGTGACGACAATAAGCACGTTGGTGCACAGGGCGGTCCAGGTGAACACCGGCATCTTCATGAAGCTCATGCCGGGCGCACGCATCTTGACGATGGTGGCGATCAGGTTCACGCCCGACAGCAGCGTCCCCACGCCGGCGATCTGCAGCGACCAGATGTAGTAGTCCACCCCCACGTCAGGGCTGCCCAGGATGCCCGACAGCGGCGGGTAGGCCAGCCAGCCGGTGCGGGCGAATTCGCCGACGAACAGCGACAGCATCACCAGCCCGGCGCCGAAGGTGGTCATCCAGAAGCTGAAGTTGTTGAGGAAGGGGAAGGCCACGTCGCGGGCCCCGATCTGCATGGGCACCACATAGTTCATCAGGCCGGTGACCAGGGGCATGGCGACGAAGAAGATCATGATCACGCCGTGGGCAGTGAAGATCTGGTCATAGTGGTGCGGCGGCAGGTAGCCGGTGGCATCGCCGAAGGCCACGGCCTGCTGCAGGCGCATCATCAGGGCGTCGGCAAAGCCGCGCAGCAGCATCACCAGCGCCAGCACGATGTACATGATGCCGATGCGCTTGTGGTCGATGCTGGTGATCCAGTCGCGCCACAGCGGGCCCCACAGGCGGTAGCGGGTCAGCGCGGCCAGCACGGCCAGGCCGCAGAGGGCAGCGACCGCAAAGGTGGCCACCAGGATCGGTTCGTGGAAGGGAATGGCGTCCCAGCCCAGGCGGCCGAGCAGCAGGTGTTGCAGATGGGATGGTTCGGGCATGGTCGGTCTCGTGGGCCGGTCTTTCGGGTGCGGGTGGGTGTCGGCAGGCGGGCGACTGGGTTCAGTTCAGGTGCAGCGGGGCCGCGATGGGCGTGGCGCGGCCGCTCGGGTCGGCGGCGGTGCAGGCCTGCGCCATCACGTAGCGGCGCGGGGTGCGGGGGCGCGGCTCGACGCTGAGCCCGCGATCTGCGACCTCGAAGGTGTAGGGGCCGGCGCCGCCGCTGGCGTCGATGGCCATCATCTCGCCCATGCATATCTTGCTGCCGTCCACGCAGCGGTTGAGGACGGCATTGAACAGGCTGGCATCGACATGGGCGAAGCGCTGCACCGGCTCGCGCACGCTGGGGTGTTCCAGCTCCAGGTAGCGCTGGCGGGTCAGTTCGCCGCCGGCCTGGCGGTTGCGCTCGATCCAGGCGTCGAAGTCCTGCTCGCTCAGGCCGAGGAACTTGAAGCGCATGTCCGAGAAGCCGGCGCCGCTGTAGTTGGCGGAGAAGCCTTCGTAGCGGCCCGGCTGGTTGATGACCGCGTGCAGCTGGGTCTGCATGCCGGCCATGGCATAGATCTGGCCGGCCAGCGCCGGCACGTAGAAGGAGTTCATCATGGTCGACGCGGTGATCTTGAACGTGATCGGGCGGTCGACCGGGGCGGCCATTTCATTGAGGGTGGCCACACCCTGTTCCGGATAGATGAAAAGCCACTTCCAGTCCATGGCCACCACTTGCACTTCCAGCGGCTTGGCCCCGACGGGCACCGCGCGGGTGTCGTCCAGGCGCTGCAGCGGGCGGTAGGGGTCGAGCGTGTGCGTGGTAATCCAGGTCAGCAGTCCCAGCGCGATGATGATCAGCAGCGGCGCGCCCCAGATCACCAGCTCCAGCGCGGTGGAGTGGTCCCAGTCGGGGGTATAGGTGGCCCGGGTGTTGGACTGGCGGTAGCGCCAGGCGAACAGCAGCGTCAGCACGATCACCGGCACGATGATCAGCAGCATGAGCACGGTGGAGACCACGATCAGGTGGGCCTGCTGCCGGGCGATGTCGCCGGCGGGGTTCATGACCACGGTGTTGCAGCCGGAGAGAAGCGCGGCGGCCAATAGCAGGATCAGCCCGCCGCGGGGGCGCGTGAAGAAGGGCATGTGGAAAACCAGGGGGTGGGCTTGCGGAAAATCCGCTAATCTACCGATGCAGCCCCCGGTTGGCGATTGGACATTTTGTCCCAGGGGTAGGGCAAAGACCGCGCTGATGACGGCGGCGCGGTCCCCGGGAACAACACAGCCGTTCAGGAGACAGGACATGAGTACGAGCGTCGTCTGGCCCGCTGAAGGCCTGCCAGGGCCCGCCCCCGCGGCGGCACGCGGTGTCGAGCCGCAGCCGGCAGCGGTGGCGCCGGGCGAGATCGCCATCGGCGTGGTCATCGGGCGGGGCTCGGAGTATTTCGACTTCTTCGTCTACGGCATCGCCTCGGCGCTGGTGTTCCCGGCGGTGTTCTTTCCCTTCGCCCCGCGGCTGGAGGGCACGCTGTACGCCTTCGCCGTGTTCGCGCTGGCCTTCCTGGCCCGGCCGCTGGGGACGGTCGCCTTCATGGCCCTGCAGCGGCGCGTCGGGCGCGCGGCCAAGCTGTCGCTCGCCTTGCTGCTGCTGGGGGCGTCCACGGCCGGCATCGCTTTCCTGCCCACCTACAACCACATGGGTGGCGTGGCCATTGCCTTGCTGGCGCTGTTCCGGCTCGGCCAGGGTGCGGCGCTGGGCGGGGCCTGGGATGGCCTGCCCTCGCTGCTGGCGCTGAATGCGCCGCCGCAGCGCCGTGGCTGGTACGCCATGATCGGGCAGTTGGGTGCGCCGCTGGGTTTCGTGCTGGCGGCCGGCTTGTACGCCTACCTGCTGGCCCATCTTTCCGAGGTGGACTTCCTGGCCTGGGGCTGGCGCTACCCCTTCTACGTCGCCTTTGCCATCAACGTCGTCGCGCTGTTTGCGCGCCTGCGCCTGGTGTCCACGCCCGAGTACCAGCGCCTGCTCGATGCCCATGAACTGGAGCCCTGCCCCGTAGGGGAGATCGCGCGGGCCCAGGGGCGCAACGTCATCATCGGGGCGCTGGCCGCACTGGCCAGCTACGCGCTGTTTCACCTGGTGACCATCTTCCCGCTGTCCTGGATCAGCCTGTTCTCCGAGCGCTCGGTCAGTGACTTCCTGTGGGTGCAGATCGGCGGTGCGGCTCTCGCCGCCGTGGCCATCGTGCTGTCAGGCCTGATTGCGGACCGCATCGGGCGGCGCAGCACCCTGGGCGCGCTGGCCGTGCTGATTGCCCTGTTCAGCTGGGCCGCACCCGCCTTGCTGGGTGGCGGCGAGCGCGGCCAGGACATCTTCATCCTGCTGGGTTTTGTCCTGCTGGGCCTGTCCTACGGGCAGGCGGCCGGCGCTGTGTCGGCCAACTTCCCGCGACGCTTCCGCTACACCGGCGCCGCGCTGACCTCCGATCTCGCCTGGCTGGTGGGGGCAGGCTTCGCGCCACTGGTGGCGCTGGGCCTGTCGGCTCATTTCGGTCTTGCCTACGTGGGCCTGTACCTGCTGTCGGGCGCGGTCAGCACGCTGGCGGCGCTCAGCGTGAACCGCGCGCTCGAAATCCGCGACTGAGC
>JAJZUZ010000144.1 GCA_021845965.1 Pseudomonadota bacterium
CGCATCGTGGCCACCGGGCTGAAGTGGACCGCGCCCGGGCTCGCCCCCTGGAACCTGCTGGTGGGCCTGCACATGGCGCAGTCGGTCACCAACTATGAGGGGCTGGCCACGCCCTGGCAGCCCTTGCTGGACCGCGGCCTGCCGCTGGACGTGGACCTGCTGATGATGGGCACGATCTTCGTCGCGCGTGGCATGCTCATGCGCGTGCCGGCACGGCGCAGCCGGGACGAGGCGCCCTGACGCGGCTCAGACGGCCCGCAGGCGCCCCCAGAGCCGTTGCGGCCCCGGTCCCAGTGCGGCCAGGTGGTCCGCCCGGTTGCGCAGGCGGCAGGTCTCCAGCGACAGGCAGCCACAGCCGATGCAGCCGTCCAGCGTGTCGCGCAACTGGCGCAGCTGGGCGATGCGGGCATCCAGATCGTCGCGCCAGCGGGCCGACAGGCGCTGCCAGTCGGCGCGGCTGGGCGCCCGATTGGCGGGCAGGCTGTCCAGGGCGGCGCGGATCTCCTCCAGTGCCACCCCCACCTGCTGCGCCGCCCGGATGAAGGCGATGCGACGCAGCACGTCGCGGGCGTAGCGCCGCTGGTTGCCGGCCGTGCGCACGCTGGTGATCAGCCCCCGGCTTTCGTAGAAGTGCAGGCTGGACACCGGCACGCCGCTGCGGCGCGCCACGTCACCGACCGAGAGGACAGGTGAGATCTCGCAGGGTTCCCGGGTTGACTTCATGGGATTGGGGAGTGTTGTCTTGACCTCAAGTTTAGTTGAGGTCTGAGAATCCGCTGCACGCGCCGCCGTGGCGCGCCAAGCAGGAGGTATCCCATGTCAGACCCGTCCCGTGCACGTTATCCGGTGTTCCGCGTCGACCGCTTCATCGTTCCCGAGAGCGCCGCGGAGGCTTTCATGCGCCGGGTGCAGCGCATCCAGTCGCTGATCGACCCGCTGCCGGGATGCCGGCAGAACCTGGTGCTGACCCAGGCGCGTGACGCCGGGACGCTGCGCGTGCTGACCGTGGTCGAGTGGGAGACCACCGCCGCCATGGATGCGGCCAGGGCCTATGTGCAGCAGCAGTACGCGCAGGAGGGTTTCGACCCGCCGGCCTTCATGCGGCAGCTGGGCGTGGAGGCGGATCTCGGCCTGTACCAGCCGGCCTGAGCGCCGCCGCGATGGTGGCCGCGTTCAGGTGGCCCAGACGCGGGGCGGCGCCGCATCGAGCTGCCACAGCGTCTGGCGCCAGACGGCGCGCAGGTGCTTGAGCAGGTCCAGCGCCGGCTCCACCAGCGGTGCCAGCACGCGCACCACCAGCACCTGCGGATGCGGGCTGGTGGCGCCGGCGGTGGCGCGCAGGGCGTGGGCCTCGATCTGTGCGCGCACGGCTTCCAGCGCCGCGTCGCGCCGGGCGCGCGCGATGGGCGTGCCGGCGACGAAGAACAGCGTGCCCAGGCAACGCAGCCCAGCCAGGCCGAGGGGGCCGTCCAGCAGCCGTGCATCGCCGGCGTCGATGCGCCCCTGCTCCAGCCAGACGCCGGGGACTTCCAGGTGCTGATGAAAGGAGCCGGCCAGAAAGGGCTGCCCGGCCGTCGGCAGCCCCAGCGCCGTCACGTCCCAGCCCATGAGTTCGGCGCCGGGGGCGAGCTCGAACACGGCCCGGTTCTCTGCCATGCACTGCGTGTAGGCCAGCGCCTCCAGCGGCAGCCATTCGAGCCGCGCGCCGGCCTGCAGCCGGGCGTGCAGCTGCTGGCGCGCCGGTTCGCCGAGTGAGCGGTAGAAGCGCGTGGCGCCGGGCGTGGTGACCAGGCCGTGGGCGCCGGCCGCCACCGTGACCCGGAGGTCCAGCGTATCGCCCCCCACCAGCCCGCCGGGCGGGTGCACCAGCACGTTGTGGCAGACGGCCGCGCCCTCGGGGTAGAGCGTCTGCAGGATGCGCAGCGGCCCATCGTGCCGGTAATGCGCCACGGTGCGTGCGTCGTCGCGGGTGTAGTCGAGTTGCAGCGTGGCGTGCCAGGTCATGCGGTGCGTCGGTTGGGGGCCTGCGGCAGACAGAGCAACATTCGTACCTGCCTGGCCTGCGCCAGCAAGAAGAAGCCGGGCAAGAGCACCTGGCTCTTGCCCGGCGAAGGAGCCGCATCACTCGCCCAGCGGCGGCCCCAGGGCGTCGACGGCAACCGGGCCGCCGGACGCGCGATGCACTGCGGGGACAGGCAGCCGGCACCGGCCGGGATCGCCAGTGCATGGTGGACGGCGAATGTGAAGCCTTGTTGACAGGCCGCCGGCCTGCCAGGGCCGGCGGGCTGCTGTCATCAAACTGCATGCTTGCCCCGGCACACTGCCCGGCATGACACCGCCGCGGATGGCGGAGCGCAGCGGATGCAGCAAGGGAGGGGAGGAACATGCAGACCATCGAACAAGGCGGGGCGCGCATCGACGCGGCACGGGTGCGCGCCGTCATCGCGGTGACGCGCGTCTGGCTGGGCCTGGGTGATGCGCGGCAGGTCCGGCACCTGCCGGACCTGGTGCCGGACCCGGTGTTGCGGGCCCTGCAGGCCGGCGAGCGGGTGACGTGGCAGGGCTGGTCGATCAACGCCACGCCGCCGCGCCGCATCGGCTTGCCACAGGGGCAGGCGGAATGGGTGGCCGGTGTCATGGCCGTCTCGGCTTATGGCCTGGTCAGCGGCCTGCGCGTGGCGGCCGAATGTGTGCAGCGCCTGTGCGCCGAGATCGCCGAGATCGAAGCCCGTCGCGCCAGGAGCGCCGCCTCCGGGGGGGGCGAACCCGAGCTGTCCGAATGGGAGCTGGAGGACCACTGAACCCGCCACGCAGTGGCGCGTGCGGGCCGCAGCCGCTGGACCGGCCGCCGTGCTTGCCGCCTGAGTTGGCTCAGGCGGCGGCGCCGCGGCCGCGATGCATGCGCGTCTGCTGGCGCGGACGCCGTTGCCACAGCGGGGGAGCCAGATTCACCTTGCGCCGGTCCGCGAAAGGCAGCGTTTCGGTCTGGACCTGGCGACGTTCCACGTCCCCCCGCAGCGCCAGCACGAGGGGATCGTCGGCGCCGTAGCGGTCGGAGAGGTCACCGTAGGTGCTGATGAGGTGCGCGAGCTTCCTGGACACGATGGTCTCCCCGGTCAGTTGCCATGCGGGCACTGTAGCGGCGGTGCGCCTGGGGCGTCTACCGCACCCGAGTGATCTGCTCGACCACTCCTGGTCGGCCAGCACAGGCCAACGACGCCGCGTGAGTGAGTGCACCCATTGCGCGCGCTGGCCGCTCAGTCCAGCAGCTGTTCCGCCGGCACCCAGGCGTGGCCGAGCTGCTGCGCGACCGCCTGGTAGGTCACCCGGCCTTGCGCGATGTTGAGGCCCTGGCGCAGGTGCGGGTCGTCGCGCAGCGCCTGTCGCCAGCCCTTGTCGGCCAGGGCCAGTGCATGCGGCAGCGTGGCGTTGTTGAGCGCGAAGGTGGAGGTGCGCGCCACATTGCCCGGCATATTGGCCACGCAGTAGTGCACCACGCCGTCCACCACGAAGGTGGGTTCGGCGTGCGTGGTGGGGCGCGAGGTCTCGAAGCAGCCGCCCTGGTCGATCGCCACGTCGACGACAACCGCGCCCTTTTTCATGCGCGCCACGAGCGCGCGGCTGACCAGCCTCGGCGCCGCAGCGCCGGCCACCAGGGCGCTGCCGATGACGAGGTCGGCATCGAGCACTGCCTGTTCGATGTGGTGCACCGAGGCCAGCAGGGTGCGGATGCGGTTGCCATGGAGCGCATCGAGCGCGCGCAGCTTCTCGATGCTGCGGTTGAGCACCGTGACCCGCGCGCCCATGCCCACGGCCACCTGCACGGCGTTGGCGCCCACGGTGCCGGCGCCCAGCACCACCACGTGCGCGGCGGGCACGCCCGGCACGCCACCCAGCAGCACGCCCATGCCGCCCTGCGACTTTTCGAGGTGATGCGCGCCGACCTGCACCGCCATGCGCCCGGCCACTTCGCTCATGGGCGCCAGCAGCGGCAGCGTGTGGCCGGGGCCGGTGATGGTTTCGTAGGCGATGCAGATGGCGCCGCTCTGGATGAGGGCGGCGGTGAGCGCCGGGTCCGGCGCCAGGTGCAGGTAGGTGTAGAGGATCTGGCCGGGGCGCAGCAGGGGCAGCTCGGCGGGCTGCGGCTCCTTGACCTTGACGATCAGCTCCGCCTGCGCGAAGACGGCGGCGGCGTCCGGTACCAGCGTGGCACCGGCGGCGCGGTAGTCATCATCCGACAGGCCGATGGCCGCACCGGCCCCGCCTTGCACCAGCACCTGGTGCCCGTGCGCGCACAGCTCGCGCACGCTGGCCGGCGTCAGGCCGACGCGGTACTCATGGACCTTGATTTCCCTGGGAACGCCGATGCGCATGGTTTGCTCCTGCGGTGATCTCGCCGGGGAGCAAGCTTAGCGGAAGGCGCGGCCGGCCGGGCTTCAGCTCAGGCCCTGGGCCCGGAAGAAGGGCACATAGGCCTTGTCCACCACGAGGATGTGGTGGGTGAGCCAGTCCTTGAGCAGGGCCATGGTTTCGCTGCCGACCTCGGCACCGTCCTGGAACTGGTCCAGCAGCACGATGATCCTGCCGGTGAACGCGTTGTGCTCGCCCAGGTGCGCATCCGTCTGCGGGTAGCCGTGGCGCTTGAAGATCTCTTCCTCGACGATGAAGTGGTTCATCGTGTAGTCCACCAGGGATTCGAGGATGTCACCCAGGGTCTGGCGGTTCGGGGCCGGCTGGCCCAGCTCATCGTGCAGGGCGTTGATGCGATCCACCAGCCAGCGGTGCTGCTCGTCGATCTTCGCGATACCGAGCTCCAGCTCGGCGCTCCAGGGCATGAGGGCCATGAGGTCTCCTTGACGCATGTTCTTGGAATCTCACGGCGGGGGCGCGGCCGGGTGCGAGGCAGTATACGCAGCACGGTACCCGATGGGAAGAGGGCGTCGTTGACGCGCCGCAACCTGGAAGAGAGGAAAGTGGTTGCGATCAACAAGCCCTGCGGGCTTTGTTAGCCTACGACGCAGGCACGTTGTGGCTACGACTAACAAACCCTGCGGGTAGTTGTTAGTCTGCGCCGCAACATCGAGGTTTACACCTCGATGTTGTCAATCAAGCGGGTGGTGCCGAGGCGGGCGGCGCCGAGGACGACGAGGCGGGCGGCGTGGGTCAGGTCGTCGGGCTGCGGGGGCTGCAGGTCGTGGCGGCGGCGCACGGTCATGTAGTCGGGGTGCCAGCCGCGGTCGGCCAGGGTCTTCATGGCGTGCTGTTCGATGGCGGCGACGTTGTGCTCGCCGGCGTGCAGGGTGGCGATCATGCCCTTGAGCGTGCGCGAGAGCTGCACCGCTTCGGCGCGTTCCTCGGCGCTCAGGTAGCCGTTGCGCGAAGAGAGGGCCAGGCCATCCCCGGCACGCAGCGTGGCGCCGGTGTGGATGGCAATGGGCAGGGCCATCTGGTCCACCATGCGGCGGATGATCATCTGCTGCTGGTAGTCCTTGGCACCGAACACGGCAGCATGCGGCTGCACGATGTTGAAGAGCTTGTGCACCACCGTGCAGACACCGGTGAAGAAGCCGGGGCGGAAGTGGCCCTCCAGGATGTCGGCCAGTTCCGCGGGCGGATGCACCTTGTAGCCCTGCGGCTGCGGATACAGCTCCTGCTCGCTGGGCGCGAAGACGATGTCGCAGCCCACGCCCTGGAGCTTCGCGCAGTCGGCCTCCAGCGTGCGCGGGTAGGTGCCGAAGTCCTCGTGCGGCAGGAACTGCAGGCGGTTGACGAAGATGCTGGCCACCGTCACGTCGCCCAGCGTCCGGGCCTGTTTCACCAGCGCCAGGTGCCCGTCGTGCAGATTGCCCATGGTGGGCACGAAGGCCGGCCGCTCATGCCGGGCCAGTTCCGCGCGGAGTTCAGAGATGGTGTGGATGAGCTTCATGTCGCGAGAGAAGGGGTTGTTGCGCGGGGCGCCGCGGAACCGGCTCCGCCGGGCCGCTGGCGCCGTCCCCCTCGGGGGATGACGCCGCAGGCGGCTCAGGGGG
>JAJZUZ010000145.1 GCA_021845965.1 Pseudomonadota bacterium
CTGCTGCTGCAGCCCGAGATCCTGCAGAAGACCCGCATCCTGCGCCAGTTCCTCTACAACATGGACGAGATCGAGGCCATGGAAATGGTGCTCAAGCAGATGCGCGCCACCAAGAACAACAACGAGTTCTTCGACATGATGCGCAGGGGGGGCTGACCCCCGCAAGTCATTGATTTTTCTGTATAATCGCGCGTTTTCGGCGGAAAGTAGGTTGGATGGTCCAGCCCGGCTCCCGCAGATGAGGAAGAAATCATGAAAGAAGGCATTCACCCGAACTACCGCGACGTGTGCTTCCAGGACATGTCCAACGGCTTCAAGTTCGTGACCCGTTCCTGCGCCAACGCCAAGGAAATGATCAAGATGGAAGACGGCCGTGAACTGCCGTGGATCAAGCTGGACACCACGAGCGAGTCGCATCCTTTCTACACCGGTACCCAGAAGTCCGTGGACAACATGGGCGGCCGCGTGGAGAAGTTCCGCAACCGCTTCGGCAAGACCGCCGCCAAGTAATTCCGGCCCCGCGTCTCGTCGCCAAGGCAGCCCGGTACGCCGCGCTGCCTTTTTCTTTGGCGCACCGCCCCGCATGCCTCTGGCATCATCCGCACCGTGAACCAGCCCAGCCCCGCCATCGTTGCCCAAGGCGCCGTGCGCCGCCTGCCCCATCTGGCGCTCTGGCTCTTCGCCCTGGCCTATGTGCTGCCCGGCTTCATCGGCCGCATGCCCTGGCGCGCCGAGGACATCACGGCGTTTGGCTATATGTCGGAACTCGCGGCCGGCCGCTCCGACTGGTTCCATCCGACCCAACTGGGCCAGCCGCCCGAAGTCGACGGCCTGCTGCCCTACTGGCTGGGCGCCTGGGCCATGAAACTGGCCCCGTCCTGGATCGATGTCGACTTCGCGGTCCGCCTGCCCTTCATCGCCCTGCTGGCTCTGACCCTCATCGCCGTCTGGCAAGGCATCTACTACCTGGCGCGCAGCCCGCTGGCCCAGCCGGTCGCCTTCGCCTTCGGCGGCGAGGCCCGCCCCAACGACTATGCGCGGGCCCTGGCCGATGGCGGCTTGCTGGGCTTCATTGCCTGCCTCGGCCTGGCCCAGCTCTCGCACGAGACCACGCCGGCGCTGGTGCAGCTGAGCTGTGTGGCCCTGAGCTTCTACGCCTTTGCCGCCTTGCCGTTCCGGCGCTGGACCCCCGCCCTCTCCGCCCTGGCCGGCCTGACCGGGCTCACCCTCTCGGGCGGCCCGTCCATGGCCCTGCTGCTCGCCGTGGGGGGACTGATCGCGCATGTGCTGGACCGCAGCCAGGCCCAGGCCGAACCGCGTCGCCACCGGCGCGGCCTGTGGCGCCTGCTGGCGCTCACCGTACTGATCGCCGGGCTGGCGACGGCGCTGAACCTCTGGCGCTGGCGCATCGAGCTGCCTGCGACGACCTGGGCCGGCTGGCAAGGTCTGGGCAGCCTGCTGCTGTGGTTCACCTGGCCGGCCTGGCCTCTGGTTTTGTGGACCTTGTGGCGCTGGCGGCGCCAGCTCTTTGACCGCATGCCGAGCCGGCACCTGTCGCTGCCGCTGTGGTACGCGCTGGTCACGGTCGGCGCCACCCTGATCACCCCTGCCGGCGACCGCGCCCTGCTGCTGGCCTTGCCGGCCCTGGCCACGCTGGCGGCGTTTGCGCTGCCCACGCTGGACCGCGGCGTCTCGGCCCTGATCGACTGGTTCACCCTGCTCTTCTTCACCGGCTGCGCCCTCGTCATCTGGGTGGTCTGGATCGCCATGCAGACCGGCTTTCCGCCCCAGCCGGCCGCCAATGTGGAGCGCCTGCTGCCGGGCTTCGAGCCGCGCTTCATCATTCTCCCCTTCATCTTCGCCGCGCTGGCCACCGTCGCCTGGGGCTGGCTGGTCCGCTGGCGCATCGGGCGCCATCGCGCCGCGCTGTGGAAGAGCATGGTGCTGCCCGCCGGCGGTGCGGCCCTGTGCTGGCTGCTGCTGACCACGCTGTGGATGCCGGCACTGGACTTCGCGCGCGGCTATGCCCCGCTGGTGCGCCGTATCGAGGCGACCGTGCAGCCCTCGGACTGCATCGCACAATTCGGCCTGGCCCGCGGCCAGCTGGCGGCCCTGCAGTTCCACAGCCGGCTCAAGATCGAGCCGTTCTCCGATCACGCCCGCTGCGACTGGCTGGTCGTGGATGCCGGCATCGTCCGGCAGACCCCGGAAATCGTGAACGCGCAGCGGTGGCAGCGCTACCGCGAGCTGGCGCATCCGCGCGAGGGTGAGGAAGACCTCGTCATCTTCCGGCGCCTCGCCGCGCCGGCCCGCTGAGTCCGTGTCCGAATTCAAGACCATCACGCGCCACGCGGGCACGGTGCTCGTCGGCCAGCTCGCCACCATGGCCTATGGCGTCACGGACACCATCGTCGCCGGCCGTTATGCCGAGGCCTCCTTGGCCGCGCTCTCGGTCGGCTCGGCCATCTACATGAGTGTCTACGTCGGCCTGATGGGCGTGCTGCAGGCGCTGCTGCCAGTCTGGTCCGAGTTGCATGGCGCCAATCGCTCCGGCCAGCTCGGCCACGCCTTCCGTCAGGCGCTGTACCTGTGGGTCCTGCTGGTCGGGGTCGGCATGGCGGTGCTGCTCCACCCCGAGCCCCTGCTCGCCTGGGCCCGCGTGCCCCCGGCCTTGCGCGGCGAGGTGCTGGCCTACCTGGGGGTGCTGGCGCTCGCCCTGCCGGCCGCGCTGATGTTTCGCCTCTACAGCACGCTCAACCAGAGTCTGGGCAAGCCCCAGCTGGTGACGTGGCTGCAACTCGGTTCGCTCTGCGTCAAGGTTCCGCTCTCCATCTGGTTCGCCTTTGGCGGCCTGGGGCTGCCGGCGCAGGGCGCTGCCGGCTGCGCCTGGGCCACGCTGGTGGTGCATCTGAGCATGCTGGCGGTGGCGCTGTGGTTGCTGCGTACGCGCGCCTTGTACCGCCCCTACCATCTGTGGCGCTGGCCGGGCCGCCCCGACTGGAAGGTCATCGGCCACTTTGCCCGCATGGGCGTGCCCAGCGGCCTGACCATCCTGGTGGAGGTGACATCCTTCACGCTGATGGCCGTGTTTGTCGCCCGTCTGGGTACAACGGCCGCCGCCAGCCACCAGATTGCCGCCAACCTGGCCGCCGTGCTTTATATGGTGCCCCTGGCCATCGGCATTGCGAGCAGTGCACGCACCAGCTACTGGCTGGGCGCCGGCCAGCCCGCGCGGGCACGGCACGCGGTCGGTGTCGGCTTCGGTTTGGTGCTGGGCAGCGCGGTACTGCTGGCCTCGACGCTGCTGCTGGTGCGCGCGCCGCTGGCGGCCCTCTATGCGCGCAGCCCGGAGGTGGTGGCGCTGGCGGCGTCCCTGCTGCTGTGGACAGCGGTCTACCACCTGTTCGACGGGCTGCAGGCCCTGGGCGTGTTCATCCTGCGCTGCTTTCGCATCACCCTGGCGCCCTTTCTGATCTACGGCGTGCTGCTGTGGGGACTGGGGCTGTACGGGGGTTATCGGCTGGCCTACCAAGGCCTGGGGCCCTGGCCTGCGCTGCAGACACCAGCCGCCTTCTGGATGGCCGGGGCGGCAGCGCTGGCACTGGCGGCGCTGGCCTTCTGGCTGATGATCTGGCAGGTGTTGCGGCGCGAGCGCCGGCCCTGACGGGCTTCGGGGGCTTCGGGGGCTTCAGGCCGGCAGGCGGCGTACCCGGCTGGCGGGGAAGATGATGGCGAAGCGCGAGCCCTTGCCGACGACGCTCTCGATCTTCAGCTCGGCGCCATGGCGCTGCGCCACGTGCTTGACGATCGCCAGCCCGAGACCGGTACCACCCGTATCGCGCGAGCGGCTGCGGTCCACCCGGTAGAAGCGCTCGGTCAGGCGCGGAATGTGTTCCGGCGCGATACCGGGACCGCTGTCCTGCACGAAGAACTCGCCACGGCCATCCTCGTGCAGCAGCCAGCTGCAACGCACCTCGCCGCCGGGCGGCGTGTAACGCACTGCGTTGCTGACCAGATTCGAGCACGCGCTATGCAGCTCCGTTGCCATGCCGCCCAGCTCGCAGGCCGGCGCCGGCTCGAACACCAGCGTCTGCGCCGGCCCGGCCATGGGCGGGTTGAGGACGGCCGACAGCGCACGCCCCTCCTGCTCCAGCTGCGTCAGCAGCACCGGCACCGAAGACCATTCGCCTGCTCCAGGCAGCGGACTGCCTTCCAGGCGTGACAGGGTCAGCAGGTCGCTCACCAGCGACTGCATGCGGCCGGCCTGCTGTGCCATGAGATCGAGGTAGCGCGCACGTTCGCCCTGGTCGAGCGGCAGCGTCCGCAGTGTCTCCACAAAGCCGGACAGCACCGTCAGCGGCGTACGGATCTCGTGCGAGACGTTGGCGACGAAGTCACGCCGCATGGCTTCGGCCTGCTCCAGCGCAGTGATGTCGCGCGACAGCAGCAGCCGGCGCCCGTCGCCGTAGGGATGCAGCTGCACCGACAGGCGCAGCGGGTGGGCGGCCGTGTGCCCGCGGCCGGGCATGGTGACACTGCCGCGGTAGTCGCCACTGGCCACGTAGGCGGTGAAGGCCGGGTCGCGCACCAGGTTCACCATGTGCTGAAGCTGGTCGCGCTCCGGATCCAGGCCGAAGTGCGTCGCGGCCATCTGGTTCAGCCATTCGATGCGCCCCGCGGCATCCAGCAGGAGCACGCCGTTGGGCGAGGCCTGCAAGGCCGACAGAAAGTCCTGCAGGCGCCGGTCGCTCTCCCGCGTCGCCTGTTCGCGCACGCGCGCCATGCGCCGCGCCCGCTCCGCCACCGCGCCCCACAGTCCGAACTTGAGCGGCACATCGGAGACATCGTCACGCCGCAGCCATTGCAGCACGCGCAGGCCGCGGGTGAAATCCACCAGCACCCACAACGTGCCGGCCGCCAGCATGCCCACCAGCCCGCCCCGGACCTGCAGGTCCTGCGGCGCCAGCCACAGTCCCAGCAGGGCCCCGAGCCCCTGCAGCAGCAAGAAGGAGAGGACCCGCAGCAGCATGTCTGGGCGAAGTCAGCTCAACCGGCGCTCAGCCGCGCGCCGTAGCTGCAACCTGCGCGGTGAGGCGGTAGCCGGCGCCGCGCACGGTCTCCACCATGGCGGCGGCGTCGCCCAGGGCTTCGCGCAGGCGCTTGATGTGCACGTCCACGGTGCGCTCCTCGATGAACACGTGATCACCCCAGACCTTGTCCAGCAGCTGGCCACGGCTGTGCACGCGCTCGGCGTGGCTCATCAGGTACTGCAGCAGCTTGAACTCGGTGGGACCGAGCTTGAGCATCTGATCGTTGTAGCTGACACGGTGGGTTGCCGTATCCAGCTTGAGGGCGCCGATTTCCAGCGTGACGTTGCTCTGCTCCGGTGCGCGCCGCCGCAGCACAGCGCGGATGCGCGCCAGCATCTCCTTGGTGGAAAACGGCTTGGCCATGTAGTCGTCGGCGCCGGCATCGAGGCCAGCCACACGATCGGCCTCGTCACCACGTGCCGTCAGCATGATGATAGGCACACCCTTGGTGCGCGCATCGTTGCGCCAGCGGCGCGCCAGCGCCAGGCCGCTCTCACCCGGCAGCATCCAGTCCAGCAGCACCACATCGGGCAGGACCGCATCGATCTCACGCTGCGCCGTCATGCTGTCCGGAGCCACCGTGGGCTGGAAACCGTTGTGACGCAGGTTGACGGCGATCAGCTCGGCAATCGCCGGCTCGTCCTCCACCACCAGAACCGAAGGCTGTTTCATTTGAGTACGGACTCGATCTCTTCAATGGAGGCGTGACGCACATCCGCCCCCTTGACGATGTAGATGATGAGCTCGGCGATGTTCTTGGCGTGGTCGCCCACGCGCTCGATCGCCTTGGCCAGGAACAGCAGGTCCAGGCTGGTGGAGATGGTGCGCGGGTCTTCCATCATGTAGGTGATGAGCACGCGCACGAAGCTGTCGAACTCCTTGTCGATCAGGTCGTCCTCACGCAGGATGGCCACCGCGGTCGCCGTATCCA
>JAJZUZ010000146.1 GCA_021845965.1 Pseudomonadota bacterium
GCAGCCGGCCTTCGAGTTCCAGGTTGCCCGGGCTGTGGGCCTCTTCTTCCGGTGAAATGGTGTTGATGTAGCCGGTATTGGCCGAGAACGGCATGTCGATGCTGTGCTCGCGCGCATGCTCCAGCAGCTGCTCCAGCAGGAAATGGGCGCGCTCGGGGCCCTCCTGCGCAATCACGGCCTCCAGGGCGTGCTTCCATTCAAGGGTTTCCTGGCTGTCGAGATCTTCGACATTGAGTCCGGGAAGGTTCTGGGGCATGGCGGACATTCGGGGGCTCCTCGGTTTAGGGCTTATGACCCATTTGAACGATACGAGAGTTTCTCATAATTTCCACAAAATTTTAAGCTGTGCTTTTCAATTTCATATAGTGAATTTAAGATCCGGTCATTCCAGGCTCACGCCAGAGCGCCGGTGACGCACGCCCGATGCGACCGTTCCCGTCTCGCCTACACTGCGACTCTGACCCTATGTTCAAGCGCCTGCCATCCCTGCTACCTCCCCTGCGTGACCTGCCCGCCGTCGTGCGCTGGCGGCAATGGTGGCGGCGCCAGTCCCCGCACCGGCAGGACCGCTACGCCATGCTGGCGCCCCTGGTGGCCGTGCTTTTCTTCTTTGCCGCCATCGTCGTGGCCTTCGGCTACTTGCGCATCGAGGAAATCGAGCGCGAACAGGAGGCCGTGCGCCGCGACGTGGAGTACGCCCAGCAGCGCATGCGCCTGCGCCTGCTGGAACGCCAGGAGGAACTGGTGCGTCTGGCGCAGGAGATCGCCAACCGGGAAATCGATACCGAGCAGTTCCGCAGCCGCGCCGGCGTGCTGCTGGCCCAGTACCCGGAGCTGCAGGGCCTGAGCTGGGTGGACGAGCGGCGCCGCCTGCGCTCCTACAGCGGCAATGCCGCGCTGGCCCAGAGCCTGACGAATGCCTCGGCCTATGGGAGCCCGCCGGCCGCCAAGCCGGGCGAATCCGAGAGCGCCTTCGCGCTGGCCCGCGAACTTCACCAGCCCATCTACGCCCAGCGCGCGGCCTCCCCCGATGGCAGTGCCCTGCTCGAACTGCACATTCCGCTGTTCCGGCGTACCCAGTTCGTCGGCGTGGTGCTGGCGGAGTATTCGCTGGACACGCTCTATCGTTATGGGGTGCCCTCGGAGGTGTCGGCGCGCTACGCCGTGTCCCTGCGCGACTCGCGCGGCGAGGTGCTGGCCGGCAGTATCGCGCCCCGGCGCAACCGCGCCGGGCAACTGCTGTCCTGGGCCTCCCATGCCAACGAATACGAGGTCCCCGTCTCGCCGGTGGGCAATGGCCTGGTGCTGCATGCGCAGACCTACCGCGCGTCGCTGGGCCTGGTCGGCAGCGGCCTGTTCTGGCTGGTGGGCACGCTCAGCGTGATGACGGCCTGGATGTTGCTGGCCAACTGGCGCCACACGCGCCGCCGCATGCAGGCGCAGCAGGCCCTGATCGTGGAAACGAACTTCCGCCGCGCCATGGAAAACTCCATGCCCACCGGCATGCGCGCGCTGGACCTGCAGGGGCGCATCACCTACGTCAACGCCGCCTTTTGCCAGATGACCGGCTGGAATGAGAGCGAACTGGTCGGCTGCACCGCGCCTTTTCCCTACTGGCCCGAGAGCGAGCGCGAGACCCTGGCGGCGCGACTGGAAGACGAGCTCAGCGGCCGGGTGCCGCCGGGCGGCTTCCAGGTGCGCATCAAGCGCAAGGATGGCACCCTGTTCGATGCGCGCATCTATGTCTCGCCCCTGATCGACGCCCGCGGCCTGCAGACCGGCTGGATGACGGCGATGACCGACATCACCGAGCCCAACCGCGTGCGCGAACAGCTCTACGCGTCCTACGAGCGCTTCACCACGGTGCTGGAGGCGCTGGATGCCTCGGTGTCGGTGGCACCGCTGGGCACGGACGAACTGCTGTTCGCCAACAAGATGTACCGCCTCTGGTTCGGCGACCGCAGCCTGGGCCACGTGCACCTCGCCCACCACGCCGGCATACCGTCGCGCGTGACGGAGGAAGACAGCCATGATGCGGTCGACAACCTCATGGGCATGCCCACCAGCGGCCTGCCGGACTTCGAAGCCGAGAACGCCGAGATCTATGTGGAAGATCTCGACAAATGGCTGGAGGTCCGCACGCGCTACCTGACCTGGGTCGACGGGCGCCTGGCCCAGATGGTCATTGCCAGCGACATCACGCCGCGCCGCCTGGCCGAGGAGCAGGCCGCGGCGCAGACCGAGCGTGCCCAGACGGCCAGCCGCCTGATCACCATGGGCGAGATGGCCTCCAGCGTGGCGCACGAGCTCAACCAGCCACTGACGGCCATCAACAATTACTGCAACGGCATGGTCTCGCGCATCAAGGCCCGGCAGATTTCCGAGGAAGACCTGCTGGGCGCGCTGGAGAAAACCGCCAAGCAGGCCCAGCGCGCCGGCCAGATCATCCAGCGCATCCGCGCCTTCGTGAAGCGCAGCGAACCCAACCGCACGCTGTCCGAGATCACGGTGATGGTCAACGAGGCGGTGGAACTGGCCGAGATCGAGCTGCGCCGCTATAACGTGCGCCTGAGCTACTTCATGGCCGACCTGCCACCGCTGCTGGTGGATCCGATCCTGATCGAGCAGGTACTGGTCAACCTGCTGAAGAACGCGGCCGAGTCCATCGTGCAGGCGCAGCGCCCGCCCGAGCTGCGCCGCGTGGAGCTGCACGTGCTGCCCGCCACGGTGGAGGGCAAGCCCGTGGTCGAGTTCACTGTCACCGACACCGGCCGCGGCATCGCGCCGGAGATGATGGAGCGCCTCTACGAGGCCTTCTACACCACCAAGGCAGAGGGCCTGGGCATCGGGCTGTCGTTGTGCCGCTCCATCGTGGAATCGCACCAGGGCCGGATGAAGGCCGAGAACCTCTACAATGGCCCCGACGTGACCGGTTGCCGGTTCTCCTTCTGGCTCCCCGTGGTCGAGAAGCAAGCCGGCCCCGTCGCGCCGCACGCAGAACAAATGTCAGGTTGAAGCATGAGTCTGATCCCGAAAAAAGGCACGGTCTACGTCGTTGACGATGATGAAGCGGTACGCGACTCGCTGCAGTGGCTGCTCGAAGGCAAGGACTTCCGGGTGCGCTGCTTTGATTCCGCCGAATCCTTCCTCAGCCGCTACGACCCGCGCGAAGTCGCCTGCCTGATCGTCGACATCCGCATGGAAGGCATGACCGGGCTGGAACTGCAGAACCGCCTGATCGACAGCCACTCGCCGCTGCCCATCGTCTTCATCACCGGCCACGGCGACGTGCCGATGGCGGTCGACACCATGAAGAAGGGCGCCATGGATTTCATCCAGAAGCCCTTCAAGGAAGAGCAGCTGGTGGACCTGGTCGAACGCATGCTCGATCGCGCCCGCGAGACCTTCAGCGTGCACCAGCAGGCCGCCAGCCGCGAGGCCCTGCTGGCCAAGCTGACGCTGCGCGAAAGCCAGGTGCTGGAACGCATCGTCGCGGGCCGCCTGAACAAGCAGATCGCCGACGACCTGGGCATCAGCATCAAGACGGTGGAGGCGCACCGCGCCAACATCATGGAAAAGCTCAACGCCAACACCGTGGCCGACCTGCTCAAGATCGCCCTCGGCCAGGCAGCCAAGGCCTGACACTTCGCATCCCCACCCCGACGCCCGCCCTGCGGGCGTTTTTGCTTGACTCAGAACATGACTGCAAAACTCATTGATGGCGTCGCCCTGTCCAAACAGCTGCGCGGCGAAGTGGCCCAGCGCGCCGCCGCCCTCAGGGCGCGCGGCATCACACCCGGCCTGGCCGTGATCCTGGTCGGCGACAACCCCGCCTCCCAGGTCTACGTGCGCAACAAGGTCAAAGCCTGCGAGGACAGCGGCCTGCACTCGGTGCTGGAGAAATACGACGCCTCCATGACCGAGGCCCAGCTGCTGGCCCGCATCGACGCCCTGAACAACGATCCGTCCATCCACGGCATCCTGGTGCAGCTGCCGCTGCCGGCCCACATCGACGCCCACAAGGTAATTGAAGCCATCTCGCCGGCCAAGGACGTGGACGGCTTTCACGTCGCCAGCGCCGGCGCGCTGATGGTCGGCCAGCCCGGCTTCTGGCCCTGCACGCCCTATGGCTGCATGAAGATGCTGGAGAGCATTCATTACGACCTCAAGGGCAAGCACGCGGTCGTCATCGGCCGCTCCAACATCGTCGGCAAGCCGATGGCGCTGATGCTGCTGGGCCAGAACGCCACCGTCACCATCTGCCACAGCGCCACCAGGGACCTGAAGACCATGACGCTGCAGGCCGACGTGATCGTGGCCGCCGTCGGCAAGCGCAACGTGCTGACCGCGGACATGGTCAAGCCCGGCGCGGTGGTGATCGACGTCGGCATGAACCGCAACGACGAAGGCAAGCTCTGCGGCGACGTGGACTTCGATGGCGTGAAACAGGTGGCCGGCTGGATCACCCCGGTGCCGGGTGGCGTCGGCCCCATGACCATCACCATGCTGCTGGTCAACACGCTGGAGGCGGCCGAACGCGCGGCCGGCTGATTGCCGAAATAGCCAATTTCGATGGCCGGCCTGGTTGAATCAGCCAGCGCCGGCCGTATTATTTTCACAATGACGCAAAACCCCCTGCTCGATTTTTCTGACCTGCCCCTGTTCGACCAGATCCGCCCGGAGCACGTGGCAGCGGCTGTCGACACACTGCTGCAGGAGTCCAACGCCGCGCTGGAGCGCGTGACGGCCCCTGACTTCCCGGCCGACTGGGGCGCCATCGCCCGCGCGCTGGACGTGGCCACCGAGAAGCTGGGCCGCGCCTGGGGCGTGGTGAGCCACCTCAACAGCGTGGCCGACACCCCCGAGCTGCGCGCCGCCTACAACGCGGCCCTGCCGCGCGTGACGGAGTTCTGGACCCGGCTGGGGGCCGACGAGCGCCTGTACGCCAAGTACAAGGCCATCGACCCGTCGACACTCAACGCCGAACAGCGCCAGGCGCACAAGAACGCGCTGCGCAACTTCGTGCTCGGTGGCGCCGAGCTGCGCGGCCAGGCCAAGGCGCGCTTTGCCGAGATCCAGGAGCGCCAGGCCGAGCTGAGCCAGAAATTCAGCGAGAACACGCTGGACGCCACCGACCACTGGGCCTACTACGCCAGCGCGGCCGAGCTGGACGGTGTCCCGCAGGACGTGCGCCAGGCCGCCCGCGCCGCGGCCGAGAACGAGGGCAAGGCGGGCTACAAGCTCACGCTCAAGATGCCTTGCTACCTGCCCGTGATGCAGTTCGCCAGAAGCAGCGAGCTGCGCCACCAGCTCTACCGCGCCTACACCACGCGCGCCTCCGACCAGGCCGAAGGCGAGGCGAAGAGGTTCGACAACAGCGCCCTGATCCGCGAGATCCTGGCGCTGCGCCAGGAAGAAGCCCGCCTGCTGGGCTACCTGAACTTCGGCGAAGTCTCGGTGGTGCCCAAGATGGCCGAATCACCCGAGCAGGTGGTGCGCTTCCTGCGCGACCTGGCCACCAAGGCCCGTCCCTATGCGGAACAGGACGTGGCCGACCTGCGCGCCTTTGCCCAGTCGGAACTCGGCATCGCCGACCCGCAGCCCTGGGACTGGCCCTACATCTCCGAACGCCTGAAGGAGGCGCGCTACGCCTTCAGCGAGCAGGAGGTCAAACAGTACTTCACGGCGCCGCGCGTGCTGGCCGGCCTGTTCAAGATCATCGAAACCCTGTTCGAAGTCAGTATCCGGCGTGACACGGCCCCGGTCTGGCACCCGGCGGTGGAGTTCTACCGCATCGAGCGCGGCCCCCATCTGGTCGGCCAGTTCTACCTGGACCAGCCAGCCCGCCCCGGCAAGCGCGGTGGCGCCTGGATGGACGACGTGCGCTCGCGCTGGCTGCGCCCGGACAGCGGCCGCCTGCAGATGCCCATCGCCCACCTGGTCTGCAATTTTGCCGAGGGGGTGAACGGCAAGCCGCCGCTGCTCACGCACGACGACGTCATCACCCTCTTCC
>JAJZUZ010000147.1:0-3196 GCA_021845965.1 Pseudomonadota bacterium
CCGACCCCGGGCCGACAATGGCGTGAACTTTCCCGTCGCGCCACCATGGATTCCAGCAGTCAGGACCGCAACCTACCCGCCTCGCAGCGCAAGCTGCAGCGTGCGCGCGAAGACGGCCAGGTCGCGCGGTCGCGCGATCTGGGCCATCTGGCCGTGCTGGGCGGCGGTGCGCTCACCCTGCTGGCGCTGGCGCCGTCCATGTTTGACCGGCTGAAGATCGCCTTCAGCCGGCAACTGGACTTTGACGCCACCGTGGCGCTGGACCCCGGCAGCATGGCCGATCGCCTGCAGGCCATGGCCCTGACCGGCCTGGTCGGCTGCCTCATCTTTGCCGCCATCGTCGCCACGCTCGCGGTGCTGGGCACGCTGGCCTCGGGCGGCTGGGTCCTCAGCCTCAAGCCCGTCATGCCCGACCTCTCGCGTCTGAGCCCCCTGCAAGGCTTCAAGGGCCTGTTCTCCAAGAAGAAGCTGGCCGAGACGCTCAAGATCGTCTTCATCGCCCTCTTCATCCTTGCATTGGGCGCGACCTTCATCCACGCCACCCTGCCCTCGGTCGCGGCCCTGACGATGCAACCTTCGGTGGGCGCGCTGGCGAGCATGTTCCACTGGCTGCTGACGGGCACCGGCCTGCTGCTGTCGGTCGTGCTGCTGGTGGCGCTGGTGGACCTGCCGCTGCAGAACTTCCTGCACCAGTCCGAGCTGAAGATGTCGCGCCAGGAAATGAAGGACGAGCACAAGGAGTCCGAGGGCAACCCGCAGCTGAAAGGCAAGATGCGCCAGCGGCAGCGCGAGATTGCGCAGCGCGGCAGCATCCGCGCCGTGCCCAAGGCCGACTTCATCCTGATGAACCCGACGCACTACGCGGTGGCGGTGAAGTACGACGAGAAGACCATGGCCGCGCCGCGCGTGATCTCCAAGGGCGCCGACCTGCTGGCCATGAAGATCCGCGACATCGGCAAGGCGCACAACGTGCCGGTGCTGCAGTCGCCGGTGCTGGCACGCGCGCTCTACGCGCACGCCGAGCTCGACCAGGACATCCCCGCCAGCCTGTACACCGCCGTGGCGCAGGTGCTGGCCTACATCTACCGCCTGCGCGCCGCCCTGCGCGGCGAGGGCCCGATGCCGGGCGAACCGCCGCAACCGCCGGTGCCACCCGGCCTTGACCCGCACGAACGCCAAGCCCAACCGACTCCGAGTGCCGCATGAACCCGCTGCTCCAAAACCTGCAAAACCGCTACGGCCGCCACGCCGCCCTGCTCGCCGGGGCGGGCGCGCCGCTGCTGGTGGTCGCCATCCTTGCCATGATGGTGCTGCCGCTGCCGCCCTGGCTGCTCGACATCCTGTTCACCGTCAACATCGCCGTGGCGTTGATGGTGATGATGGTCGCGGCCTACATGCTCAGGCCGCTGGACTTCGCGGCTTTTCCGGCCGTGCTGCTGTTGACCACGCTGATGCGCCTGTCGCTCAACGTGGCCTCCACGCGCGTCGTGCTGCTCGAAGGCCATACCGGTGCGGGGGCCGCCGGCGCGGTGATCGAGTCCTTCGGCCACTTCCTGATCGGCGGCAACTTCGCCGTCGGCCTGATCGTGTTTGCCATCCTGGTGGTCATCAACTTCGTGGTGGTGACCAAGGGCGCGGAGCGTATTGCGGAAGTCTCCGCGCGCTTCGCGCTGGACGCCATGCCCGGCAAGCAGATGGCAGTGGACGCCGATCTGCAGGCCGGCATCATCGACGAGAAGGAAGCCAAGCGCCGCCGCGCCGAAGTGGGCGAGGAAGCGGACTTCTTCGGCTCCATGGACGGTGCCTCCAAGTTCGTGCGTGGTGACGCCATCGCCGGCATCCTTATCCTCTTCATCAACATCATCGGCGGCTTTGCCGTCGGCATGGCGCAGCACGGCCTGTCGGCCAGCCAGGCGGCCGACAGCTACATCCTGCTGGCCGTCGGTGACGCGCTGGTGGCGCAGATTCCCGGCCTGCTCATTTCGGTCTCGGCCGCCATGGTGGTCTCGCGTGTGGGCAAGGACCAGGACCTGGGCAAGCAGATCGCCAGCCAGATGTTCGTCTCGCCGCGCGCCATGGGCATCACCGCCGGCGTGCTGGGCCTGCTGGGCCTGATTCCCGGCATGCCCAACCTGGTGTTCCTCTCCATGGCCGGCCTGCTGGGCTACACCGCCTGGATGCTCGCGCACCAGCCGCCACCAGCCGAGGAGAGCGCCGCCCCGCCCGCGCCGCAGGGCGACGGCGAAGCCAGCTGGGACGACCTGCAACCGGTGGACCAGCTCGGCCTGGAACTCGGCTACCGCCTGATCACGCTGGTGGACAAGAACCGCCAGGGCGACCTGCTCACCCGCATCAAGGGCGTGCGCCGCAAGTTCGCGCAGGAGGTCGGCTTCCTGCCGCCGCCCGTGCATGTGCGCGACAACCTGGAGCTCAAGCCCAGCGGCTACCGCATCAGCCTGCGCGGTGTGGTGGTCGGCGAGGGCGAGGCCTTCCCCGGCATGTACCTGGCCATCAACCCGGGCGGCATCACGACACCGCTGATCGGCACCGCCACCACCGACCCGGCCTTCGGCCTGCCCGCACACTGGATCGACGAGCGCCAGAAGGAAGCGGCGCAAATGGCGGGCTTTACCGTCGTTGATTCCGAGACCGTGATGGCCACCCATTTGTCACACTTGATGCAGGTCCATGCTGCCAAGCTGCTCAGCCGTACCGAGACCCAGCAACTGGTCGAGCACGTGGCGAAGCTGGCCCCCAAGCTCATCGAAGAAGTGGTGCCCAAGATGGTGTCGATCGCCGTGTTCCAGAAAGTCCTGCAGCTGCTGCTGGAGGAGTCGGTGCACATCCGCGACATCCGCACCATCATCGAATCCATCGCCGAGCACGCGCCCACGGTCAGCGACCCGGTGGAGCTGGCCAAGCGCGTGCGCGTGGCACTGTCGCCGGCCATCGTGCAGCAGATCTACGGCCCGCAGAAGGAACTCAACGTCATCGCCATCGACCCGCCGCTGGAGCGCCTGCTGGTGCAGGCCCTGGGCAACCCCGCCGGCCCCTCGCTCGATCCCGGCGTGGCCGACATGCTCACGCGCAACGCTGCCGACGTGGCCATGAAGCAGGAGGAGACCGGCGTGCCGCCCTGCCTGCTGGTGCCCGACCCGATCCGCAACTCCATCGCGCGCCTGGTGCGCCGCGCCGC
>JAJZUZ010000147.1:3296-6008 GCA_021845965.1 Pseudomonadota bacterium
TGGCCGACATGCTCACGCGCAACGCTGCCGACGTGGCCATGAAGCAGGAGGAGACCGGCGTGCCGCCCTGCCTGCTGGTGCCCGACCCGATCCGCAACTCCATCGCGCGCCTGGTGCGCCGCGCCGCCCCGCGCATGCAGGTGCTGGCGCACAGCGAGATTCCTGAAACCCACTCCATCCGCATCGGCCCGATCCTGCGAGGTGCCCTGACATGAACATCCAACGCTTCCACGCTCCCACCACCCGCGAGGCCCTGGCCAAGGCGCGCATGGCCTTCGGCGACGACACGCTGATCCTCTCCAACCGCCAGACCGCCCATGGCGTCGAGGTGGTCGCCACCACCGAGGACGCGCTGGCCGAGCTGGACCAGACCGCCCCCGCGACCGCCGCAGCGGCCGCGGCCACCCCGGCACGCAAGTCCGCTACCGCCGCCCCCGCGGCGCGCGCAACGGCCACCGCCGCGGCCCAGACGCCGGTGGAAGAGGACGCCGCCCAGCTGGCCATGAGCACGCTGTCCTTCCAGGACTATGTGCGCGAACGCATGCTGCAGCGCCGCCACGAGGCGTTGCAGGGCAAGGCCCCCGCCGCGCCCGCCGCGCGCCCGGCCTACGAGATCATCCCGCCGGACAGCGAGGCGGTCACCCCGATGCGCAAGGCCGCGCCGGCGCCCGCAGCGCTGCCGGCACCGAAGGCCGTCGCAGCCGCTCCTGCCGCCGCGACACCGGCGGCCGTGCCGCAAGGTCTGGTGAACGAACTCAACGCCATGAAGGAGCTGATCGAGGAGCGTTTCAGCACGCTGGCCTGGCTGGGCCAGGCCAAGCAGAGCCCGATCCGCGCCAACCTCACGCTCAAGCTCATCCGGTCCGGTTACTCGCCCAGCCTGGCCCGCGCCATCCTGGAAAAGCTGCCGGAAGACGCCGGCCCGACCGAGGCCATGCGCTGGATGCTCGAAGTACTGGAACGCAACCTCAAGACCGACGCCGGCGAACGCTCGCTGCAGGACGAAGGCGGCGTGTACGCCCTGGTCGGTGCCACCGGCGTGGGCAAGACCACCACCGCCGCCAAGCTGGCCGCCCTGTGCGCCCGCGCGCACGGCGCCGGCAGCGTGGGCCTGATCACCCTGGACAGCTACCGCATCGGTGCGCACGAGCAGTTGCGCAGCTACGGCCGCATGCTGGGCGTGGTGGCGCACATGGCGCACGACCGCGCCGCGCTGCAGGATCTGCTCAACCTGCTGGCCAATCGCAAGATGATCATCATCGACACCACCGGCGTGGCACCGCGCGACCCGCGCAAGCGCGAGATGCTCGACATGCTGGACCTGCCGCAGGTCAAGCGCCTGCTGGTGCTCAATGCCGCCGCGCACGGCGACACCCATGACGAGGCCGTCAGCTCCTTCCGTGCCACCGGCACCACCGCGGGCCCGCAACAGGCCGTGCTGACCAAGATCGACGAGGCCGTCAAGCTCGGCCCCGTGCTCGACGCCGCCCTGCGCCACCACTTGGTGCTGCGCGGTGTCACCACCGGGCAGCGCGTGCCCGAGGACTGGGAGCGCGCCGACGCCGCCACCCTGGTGCGGCAGTCCATGCGCTCCAGCGGCAAGTCCGCGCACGACCCGCAGATGAGCGACCTCGGCCTGTATTTCGCGCAGCCCGGCGCGCAGGCCGCCATGACCATGCAAGGGCGCTTCCATGCTTGACGGCGGCACCCATCAGGCGGCCGGTCTGAGCGCCCTGGCGGCCGACAACGCACCCCGCATCGTTGCCCTGGCCAGCCATGGCGACCGGCGCAGCGAATTGCCGCTGCTGTGGCAGCTGTGCGCCGCCTGGACCGCCCTGGGTTATCCGCTGGTCGTGCTCGACGGCCACGTGCGCGAATCGCAGCGTCAGCCCGGCCTGCAGCAGCTGCTGCTGGACAGCGACGAACCGCCCGCCCTCGGCCAGGGCGGCGCAGACTGGCCCATCGTGCCCGCTGCCCTGGGCCTGACCGCGCTGGGCACACCGCAGACGGTGCCGCCGGCCGAAGCCAGCGCGCAGCGCGCGCGGCAGCTGGCCGAGCTCTTCCATGGCTACGAGCTGATCCTCATCTACGCACCGGCACACGAACTGGCGCGCACCTTGCCGGCCAGCCGGCTGGCGCCGCTGCTGCCGGTCTCCACCACCGACGCGGCGCTGCTGACGGCCTACCAGGCGCTCAAGCAGCTGTTGAACCTGGGCCGACTTCGGCCTACCATAGTCGCCGTGATGGACGATGCCGCCGTGGCCACCCGTATATCCGGACACAGCCTGGGCCGGAACCTGCAGGACTGCGCCCGTGACTTCCTGGCCTGTGAAGTGCCGGCCCTGACCGTCTGCCCGACCCAGGAGGACGAGGTCAACCGCCTGGCGCTGCGCACGCTGGACAATGCCCTGCAGCCGCCCCGCTGGGCGGGACCCGCCGTGGCCGCCGCCACCGCCACGGCCGTGAGGAGCTATTGATGTACACCGCCAAAGGCCAGCTCGACCGCGACGCCCTGATCCGCCAGTACTCGCCGCTGGTGCGCCGCCTGGCCCACCACATGATGGCCAAGCTGCCGCCCAGCGTCCAGGTCGACGACCTGATCCAGGTCGGCCTGATCGGCCTGTCGGAGGCGCTGACGCGCTACGAGGCCACCCAGGGCGTGCAGTTCGAGACCTTCGCCACCCAGCGCATCCGCGGCGCCATGATCGACGA
>JAJZUZ010000148.1 GCA_021845965.1 Pseudomonadota bacterium
GGCGACTACCTGGCCATCGTGACGCTGGGTTTCGGCGAGATCATCCGCGTCTTCCTGAACAACCTGGACCAGCCGGTCAACATCACCAACGGGCCCAAGGGCATCGGCCAGATCGACTCGCTCAAGTTCTTCGGTTTCGACCTGGGCCGCAAGCTCAACGTGCTCGGCTTCGACCTCTCCTCGGTCACGCTCTATTACTACCTTTTCCTGCTGCTGGTGCTGGTGAGCGTCGTCATCTGCCACCGGCTGGAGTTCTCGCGCATCGGTCGCGCCTGGATGGCGATCCGCGAAGACGAGATCGCCGCCAAGGCCATGGGCATCAACACGCGCAACATGAAGCTGCTGGCCTTCGGCATGGGCGCCACCTTCGGCGGCGTCTCCGGCGCCATGTTCGCGGCCTTCCAGGGCTTCATCTCGCCCGAGTCCTTCAGCCTGATGGAATCCGTGATGGTGGTGGCCATGGTGGTGCTGGGCGGCATCGGCCACCTGCCGGGGGTGATCCTCGGTGCCGTGCTGCTGGCGGCCCTGCCCGAGGCGCTGCGCTATGTGGCCGGGCCGCTGCAGAGCGTGACCGACGGGCGCCTGGACGCCTCCATCCTGCGCCAGCTGCTGATTGCCCTGGCCATGATCAGCGTGATGCTGCTGCGCCCGCGCGGCCTGTGGCCGGCGCCGGAGCATGGCAAGCGGCGCGGCCACGCAAGGAGCCGGGCATGAGTGACACCCTGCTGCACGTGAGCGGCGTCTCCAAGCGTTTCGGTGGCCTGCAGGCGCTGAGCGACGTGCACCTGCGCATCCAGCGCGGTCAGGTCTACGGCCTGATCGGCCCCAACGGCGCCGGCAAGACCACCTTCTTCAACGTCATCACCGGCCTGTACGCCCCCGACAGCGGCACCTTCGAGCTGGCCGGCCGCCCCTACCGGCCCAGCGCCGTGCATGAAGTGGCTCGGGCCGGCATTGCGCGCACCTTCCAGAACATCCGCCTCTTTGCCGACATGACGGCGCTGGAGAACGTGATGGTGGGCCGCCACCTGCGCTCGCAGTCGGGCCTGCTGGGCGCCATCTTCCGCACGCGGCGCTTCGAGCTTGAGGAAGCCGCGATCACGCGCCGTGCCAGCGAGCTGCTGGACTATGTGGGCATCGGCCACCTGGACGACTACAAGGCACGCACGCTGAGCTACGGTGACCAGCGCCGGCTGGAGATCGCGCGCGCGCTGGCCACCGAGCCGCAACTGCTGGCGCTGGACGAGCCGGCCGCCGGCATGAACGCGACCGAGAAGCTGGCCCTGCGCGAACTGATCGAACGCATCCGCGCCGACGGCATCACGGTGCTGCTGATCGAGCACGACGTCAAGCTGGTGATGGGCCTGTGCGACCGCGTCACCGTGCTGGACTACGGCCGCCAGATCGCCGCGGGCACACCGGCCGAGGTGCAGCGCAATGACAAGGTTATCGAGGCCTATCTCGGGCACAGCGGCGCCCAGGCCGCCGCGGAGGCCACCCCCTCATGAACACGACACCCGGGGATGTGCTGCTGCAGGTCAACGGCCTGCAGGTGGCCTACGGCGGCATCCAGGCCGTCAAGGGCGTGGACTTCGAGGTGCGCGCCGGCGAGCTGGTCTGCCTGATCGGCTCCAACGGCGCGGGCAAGACCAGCACCATGAAGGCCATCACCGGCAGCCTGCCCTGCAAGGGCCAGGTGCATTACCTGGGGCGCAGCCTGCGCGGCCAGGGCCCGTGGGACCTGGTGCGCCAGGGCCTGGCCATGGTGCCCGAGGGCCGCGGCGTGTTCACGCGCATGAGCATCCACGAAAACCTGCTCATGGGCGCCTTCGTGCGCGATGACGCCGACGGCATCGCCGCCGACCTGGAGCGCATCTACGCCCTGTTTCCGCGCCTGCAGGAGCGCCACGCGCAACTGGCCGGCACGCTCTCCGGCGGCGAGCAGCAGATGCTGGCCATGGGCCGTGCGCTGATGAGCCGCCCGCGCCTGCTGCTGCTGGACGAGCCCTCCATGGGCCTGAGCCCCATCATGGTCGACAAGATCTTCGAGGTCGTGCGCGACGTCGCCCGCGAGGGCACCACGGTGTTGCTGGTGGAGCAGAACGCCAGCCGCGCGCTGGCCCTGGCCGACCGCGGTTATGTCATGGAGTCGGGGCTGATCACGCTGGCCGGCGTGGCGCGCGAGCTGCTGCACGACCCGGCCGTGCGCAGCGCCTACCTGGGCGAATGAGCCCACGGGGCGGTGGCGTTCCACCCCCCTTCTACAATGGGACCGACGTGGAAGGGAAACGATTTCGATGAAATGGCTGGTATCCGCCTGGCGCGGGCTGCGTGACCGCTTGCAGGCGCGGAGGGCACTGCGCCCGCGCGGGCCCTGGAAATTCCGGAAGCCCGGCTTCGTTGTCCGCCTGACCGGCCTCCTCCTTCTGCTGGCCCTCGCAGGCTTCGTCCTCTATCTCGACATCACCATCCGCGAGGCGTTCAACGGACGCAAGTTCGCCCTGCCGGCGCGCGTCTATGGACGGGCGCTGGAGCTGTTCCCCGGGCAGAAGCTCAACGCGCAGTCGATGGTGGAGGAACTGCGCCGCCTGGGTTACCACGAGAACCCCGAGCCCAACGCGCCGGCCACCTACCGCTACATCCCCAACGGGGTGGAGCTCACCACGCGCGACTTCGTGTTCTGGGACGGCCCGCAGGCCAGCCAGCGCCTGCGCGTGGGCTTCGAGCAGGACAGGGTGGCCGCGCTGCAGGAGCGCGGCGCCGAGGACAGGGACCTGCCGCTGCTGCGCCTGGAGCCGCCTCTGATCGGCGGCATCTACCCCGGCCACAATGAAGACCGCGCCCTGCTGCGGCTGGACCAGGTTCCGCGCACCCTGATCGACACCCTCGTTGCCGTCGAGGACCGCCAGTTCTACAGCCACTGGGGCATCGATCCGCGCGGCATCGCGCGCGCCCTGTTCAGGACCATCACCGGCCAGCGCATCGAGGGCGGCAGCACACTGACCCAGCAGCTGGTGAAGAACTTCTTCCTCAGTTCGGAACGTACGCTCACGCGCAAGGGGACGGAAGTGCTGATGGCCCTGCTGCTGGAGCTGCACTACAGCAAGGACGAGATCCTCGAGACCTACCTGAACGAGGTCTACCTCGGCCAGGATGCCAGCCGCGCCATCCACGGCGTCGGCCTGGCCAGCCACTTCTATTTCGACCGCCCGCTGGAGCGGCTGGAACTGCACGAGATCGCCCTGCTGGTGGGCATGATCAAGGGGCCGGGCGTCTACGACCCGCGCAACAAGCCCGAGCAGGCCCTGCAGCGACGCAACGTGGTGCTGCAGGAGATGGTCAAGCTCGGGGTGATCAGCCAGAGCCAGTACGCCCAGGCGCGCAGCAAGCCGTTGGGCGTGATCCGGCGCGCGCCCACGGGCACCTCGCCCTACCCGGCCTTCCTGCAATACGTGCACCGCCAGCTGCAGCGCGACTACCGCGAGGAAGACCTGCGCAGCGAAGGCCTGCGCATCTTCACCACGCTCGATCCACGCGTGCAGCGCCAGGCCGAGCAGGCACTGAGCCAGCGCCTGGCGCAGCTGGAGAGCTCGCGCAGGATGCCGGCCAACACGCTGGAGGGCTCGGTGGTGGTCAGCAGCACGCAGCAGGGCGAGGTGCTGGCCATGGTGGGCGGCCGCCAGGCGCGCTACGCGGGCTACAACCGCGCCATCGACGCGCGGCGCCAGATCGGCTCGCTGGCCAAGCCCATCGTGTACCTGACGGCGCTGGAACAGCCGGCCCGCTACAACCTGCTGACCCCGCTGGACGACTCGCCGCTGGTCTGGCGCCAGCGCGGCGCGCCCGACTGGAAGCCGCAGAACTACGACCACAGGTTCAACGGCCAGGTGCCGCTGCGCGCCGCGCTGGCCCGCTCGCTCAACGTGGCCACCGCGCGCCTGGGCATCGAGCTCGGCGTCGATCGCATCCTGGACAAGCTGCCGCGCTATGGCATCGAGAGCCGGCCGCCACCCTACCCCTCCTCACTGCTGGGCGCCTACGAACTGTCACCCGTCGAGGTGACGCAGATGTACCAGGTCTTTGCCGACGGCGGCTTTCGCACGCCGCTGCGCGCCATCCGCGAGATCGTCACAGCCGACGGCAAGCCGCTGCAGCGCTATCCGCTCACCATCGAATCGGTCGCCGCGGCCGCGCCGGTCTACCTGCTGACGACGGCCCTGCAGGACGTGGTGCGCGACGGCACCGCACAAGGCCTGAGCAACTGGCTGCCCCCCGAGGTGCACGCCGCCGGCAAGACCGGCACCACCGATGACATGCGCGACAGCTGGTTCGCCGGCTACACCGGCGACCTGGTGGCCGTGGTCTGGGTCGGGCGCGACGACAACAAGCCCACGGGTCTGAGCGGTGCGACCGGCGCGCTGACGGTCTGGGGCGACATGATGAAGAGCCTGCAACCCGAGCCGCTGGAGCCGGCCCTGCCCGAGGACGTGGAACTGGCGGACATCGACCCCGCCACCGGACAGCGTTATGCCGGCAGCTGCCCCGGCGCGCTTTCGCTGCCCTTCATCAAGGGCACGCTCCCCGCGGCCGACGCCACCTGCGCGGCCAGTGTCACACCGGCCACCAGTCCCTTCGGCAGCAGCCCGTGACAAAATCCGATGATCCGTCTGCCCACCGTTTCCATGCGCTCCCCTGTTCATCTCCTGCTCGTGCTCGGCGTCGCCCTCTGGCTCGCCGGCTGTGCCAGCGTGCCCGCCCCCGCGGCGGCGAGCCTCCCCGCCGCGACCGCACCCACGACGACCCGGCCTGTCGCGGCGGAGGTGGCACCCGCGCCGGCGGCGACCAGCGCGCCCGTGGCGATGCCGGCCCTGTCGTCCGCGGACGCGCTGCCGGCCGCCCCGGCTCCGGAGGAGGCGGCTGCCGTGCCGCCGCTGCCGCCGGCCTCGCAGAATCGGGCCGTCCTGGCCTTGCTGGATCGCGCGCATCAGGACGCCAGCCTGGGTCGGCGCGAAGCCGCCGGTGCCGGCCTGGAGCGGGCCCTGCGCATCGAGCCGCGCAACCCCTGGCTGTGGTACGAACTGGCCCGCCTGCGGCTGGCGCAAGGGCAGTACGGGCAGGCGTCGGCACTGGCGCAGAAGTCCAACAGCCTGTCCGGCCAGCAGCGCCCCCTGCAAGCCCTGAACTGGCGGCTCATCAGCGACGCGCGCACGGCCCAGGGTGATGCCGCCGGCGCCAGCCAGGCCAACCAGGTGGCCGAGGAACTCGAGCGGCAGTAGCTCGCTTCGCCCTGGCGGGAAGCGGCATCCGGCCTGTTGACGCAAGTCAAGCCGGGCCATGGGATGACAGCGCGGCCCGGCGCCAGTACGATGGCACGTTGACTCAGGAAAGGATCCGCCATGAAACTCCGTAGACTCACAGTGATGGTGGCACTCGTCTCCACCAGCCTCTACGCGCAGGAAGCCGTGTTCCAGACCAAGACGCTCACGCCCGAGGCCGCCCTCAAGGCGGCCCAGGCAGCCCTGGAATCGTGCCGCAAGCAGGGCTACCAGGTTGCGGTGGCCGTGAGCGACCGCACCGGCCTGCTGCAGGTGCTGCTGCGCGACCGCTACGCCGGCGCCCACACGCCGGAAATCGCCAGCAACAAGGCCTGGACGGCGGCGAGCTTCAAGACCTCGACGCTCGAATTCAGCAAGGACACCCAAGCCGGCAAGGCCATGAGCGGCATCCGCCACCACCCGCGTGTCATGGCGGCCGGCGGCGGCCTGCCGATCGAGGCCGGCGGCACGCTGGTGGGCGCCATCGGTGTTTCCGGCGGTCCCGGCGGTGAAGCCGATGAGTCCTGCGCCAAGGCGGGCATCAAGGCCATTGCCGACGCGCTGGAGCTCTGAGGCCCGTGCACCTCGACAGCCTGGACCACCTGGTCCTCACGGTCGCCGACATCGAGGCCAGCTGCGCGTTCTACAGCC
>JAJZUZ010000149.1 GCA_021845965.1 Pseudomonadota bacterium
TCCGATCTGGCGAGCTGATCGTCGACACCGCTGATCACCTGCGCAACGAAGAGGCTGCCATGGCGGCGGCAGGTTTTCCCAATCTGGAGCGGCACAAGATCGGCCACCAGGCCTTTGTCGACGAACTGCACAAGCTGCAGCAGCGCTACCAGCAAGGCAGCATCTCGGTGGCTGCTCAGCTGTCCTCCGTGCTGCGCGACTGGCTCTCGCTGCACATCCGCCGCAATGACAAGGAACTGCACGACTTCCTGCGCCAGCAACAGCGAGGTCCGGCCCTAACCAGGCGCTGAGCAAGGCGTGCCGGGCTGCGGCACCCGCCCGGCAAAGCTTGACCCATCGCAATACACGATCGCGGGCGCCCCCCTAGACTGCCCCGACGTCAATATCGTTGGGGGCCCGCGCGCCCGCCCTGGATTCGAGATGGCCATGAATGCAACCCTGCCCTTCCCCCCTGTTCCCGCCGATAGCCTGTCCTGGCTGGCACGCAGCGGCCTCCAGCCGCTGAACCTCGCCGGGCGCAGCCTGCTGCCCATCGTGCAGGGCGGCATGGGCATCGGCGTCTCGGCACACCGCCTCGCCGGCAGCGTGGCCGCACTCGGCGGCGTCGGCACCCTTTCCTCCGTGGACCTGCGCCGGCATCACCCCGACCTGATGGAACAGACCGGCCACCTGGACGCTGGTGGCGAGGCCAAGGTGGCCATCGACGCCGCCAACCTGGAGGCGCTGCGACGCGAGATCCGTGCCGCGCGCGAACTCTCCCGCGGCATGGGCCTGCTGGCCATCAACGTCATGCGCGCGGTGAGCGAATATGCGCACTCCGTAGTCGCCGCGCTGGAGGCCGGCATCGACGCCGTGGTGGTGGGCGCCGGCCTGCCGCTGGACCTGCCCGACCTGGCGCAGGACCACCCGAAGACGGCCCTCATTCCCATCCTGTCCGACGCGCGCGGCGTGCAGCTGCTCGTGAAGAAGTGGGAACGCAAGAAGCGCCTGCCCGATGCCATCGTCATCGAGCACCCGCGCCTGGCCGGCGGCCACCTGGGCGCCGCGAAGATCGCCGACCTGAACGACCCGCGCTTCGACTTCGAGAACGTGCTGCCGCAATCGCGCGAGTTCCTCAAGTCGGCCGGCATCGAGCAGGAGATCCCGCTCATCGCCGCCGGTGGCATCCGCAGCTGCGAGGACATCGCGCGCGTGCAGGCCCTGGGCGCGGCCGGCGCGCAGCTGGGCACGCCCTTTGCCGTCACCACCGAAGGCGACGCCCACCCCGAGTTCAAGCGCGTGCTGGCCGAGGCCGGGCCCGAAGACCTGGTGGAATTCACCAGCGTGGCTGGCCTGCCTGCGCGCGCCGTGGCCACGCCCTGGCTGCGCGCCTACCTGAAGATCGAGAGCAAGCTGCAGGCCGTGGTGCACCACAAGACACGCTGCACCAAGAGCTTCGACTGCCTGGCCCAGTGCGGCCTGCGCGACGGCCTGCCCGGCTGGGGCCAGTTCTGCATCGACAACCAGCTTGCCGCCGCGCTGCGTGGCGATGTGAAAAAGGGCCTGTTCTTCAGCGGCGTCGGCGCCCTGCCCTTCGGCGCGCAGATCCGCAGCGTGCGCGAACTGATGGAACGCCTGCTGACCCGGCAGGAACAGCTGGCCGCCGTGCCGGCCTGAACCACGCGCGGGGTGTCGTGGCCACCATCCCGATCCGCCCGTCCACCGGCCCGTCGGCCGGGCCGCCCCGCAAGCCCCCGCCGCCGCCCGACACGCGCTGGCGCGCCGCCTGGCTGCTGGCGGCACCGCACCGCCTCGGCTTCTTCGCCGCCGCGCTCATGCTGGCCATCAGCGCCGTGTGGTGGTGCGCCGTGCTCTACGCGCGCGCGGCCGGCGTGGCCATCCCCTGGGCCGTGGCGCCGCCGGCGGCGCACGCCCTGCTCATGAGCCAGGGCTTCATGCCGCTGTTCATGGCCGGCTTCCTCTTCACCGCCGGTCCCAAGTGGCTGGGCCTGCCCGAGCAGCACGCGCGCCGCCTGCTGGGGCCGGTCGTCCTCATGCTGGCCGGCTGGCTGGGTGCGATCACCGGCTTTCACCTGCACACGCTGCTGGCGGCCGCCGGCGTCGCGCTCGTCGCTACGGGCTGGAGCCGCATCAGCCTCATGTTCCTGGCCCTGGTGCGCGCCAGTACGCGCGACGACCGCCTGCACCCGGCGCTGGTCGCGCTGTCCTGCCTGGTCGGTGCCCTGGCGCTGTGGCTGGCTGCCGCCGCACTGGCTTTCGACGTGGAGCCGCTACTGCGCTCGGCCAACCAGCTCGCCATCTGGGGCTTCGCCGCCTGCGTGTTTGCCGCCGTCTCGCACCGCATGATTCCCTTCTTCGGCGCCGCCGCCATACCCACGCTGGATGCCTGGCGGCCCAACTGGCTGCTGTGGGCGCTGCTGGGCCTGCTCTGGCTGGAAGCCCTGCCCGCCCTGGCCGAGCCCTGGTGGTGGCCGCTGCCGGTGGCGTTGCGCTGGCTGCAGGTGGCGGTGGAGGCGCCCGCCGCCGCCCTGCTGCTGTGGCTGGCCCTGCGCTGGGGCCTGGTGCAAAGCCTGAAGATCCGCCTGCTCGCCATGCTGCACGGCGGTTTCTTCTGGCTGGGCCTGGCCTATGCGCTGCAAGCCGCATCCCACGCGCTGATGGCGCTGAGCCATAACGAACTCTCGCTCGGCCTCGCGCCCCTGCACGCGCTGACCATGGGCTACCTCGGCGCCACGCTCATCGCCATGGCCACGCGCGTGAGCAGCGGCCACGGCGGCCGGCCGCTCGCCGCCGACAACCTGGCCTGGACGCTCTACTGGGTGTTGCAGGGCGCCGTGCTGCTGCGCGTGCTGGCCGCGCTCTGGGCCACCGCCGCCGGCAGCACCGCGCTCACGCTGCTGGCCGTGCTGCTGTGGACGGTGGCCACCGTGGGCTGGGCCTTGCGCTACGGCGGCTGGTTCGGCCGTCCGCGCGTGGACGGGCGGCCCGGCTGATCACCCACCTGTGCTGAGGGCGCCCTGATACTCGTACACTTGCAGCCGGATACCTCGCCCGTTGCCGCGAGGTGGCCGGCTGAATGAAGACCAGATACTTTCCGCGCATCCTCGCGATCATCGGTAGCTTCCGCGGGCAACTGACTTTCTGGTTTGGCGGGCTCGCGCTAGCATCGCTGCTAAGCGTCGGGTTGTACCTGGGACGCATTGCCACCGAAGAGCTCGCCACCTCCGGCGGCGAGTCTCTCTACACGGGCGCACGTTCGGCAGCCGATCTGCTGGCGAGCAACCTGAACGAGCGTGTCCGCGAAATCGAACTGTTGCGCCAGACCCCGCTGTTCATGCGCGGCGATCTTTCCGGCGCCGATGTGCGCAAGGCGCTGCAGCTGCGTCAGCAGGGCCGCAGTGAATACGCATGGGTCGGCGTTGCGGATGTCCATGGACGAGTGCAACAAGCGGTGAACAGCATTCTCCTGGGGCAGGATGTCAGCGCACGCCCCTGGTTCCAGGCGGCTCGCTCGGGTAGCTATGTCGGCGATGTGCATGAGGCGGTGCTGCTGTCCAAGCTGCTCCCCCAACGAAGCGACGGGCAGCCTCTTCGATTTGTGGATATCGCCGCCCCCATCCTGGATGAGCGGGGCCGCCTGCGGGGCGTGATTGGCGCCCACGTGCACTGGTCGTGGGTGGCGCGCACGGTTGAATCGGTCGTGGGCCAGAGCCTCCAGCAGCGCAATGTGGAGATCCTCATTGCTGATCGCAACGGTGTTGTGCTTTCTCCGTTTCAATACGCCGGACAACTGCGGCTCCCAGAACATCAACAGAGTGCGACGCGGCACGAAATCCTGCGCTGGCCCGATGGCCGGGACTATCTCACCAGCATCGTCGACGTGACGGTGGACGGTGCTGGTGACCTGGGTTGGCGAATCGCCCTGCGCCAGCCGGCCGACGTGGCCCTTGCACCCGTGCAGCGGCTGCGAGAGCGCCTTCTGCTCCTGGGACTTGTCACCACCCTGCTTTTTGCCGCCATCGCCTACCGTTTCGCGACCCGCATCAGCCGGCCAGTGGAGCAGCTGGCGCATGCGGCGCGCCAGGTGGAACAGCGGAGTGCGCCCCCACGCTACCCCCAAGCCACCGGTATCCGTGAAATCGATATGCTGAGCAGTTCGGTGCAGTCCATGACCACATCCCTGCTCCGTCACGAACGGGAGCTCGAACAGCTCAACGCCTCATTGGAGCAGCAGGTGCGCGAACGCACGGCAGCGCTGTCCCAGGCCAACGAGGAGTTGCAGCGCCTCGCCGTGTTGGACCCGCTGACCGGTGTGGGCAACCGCCGCCGCTTCGACGAACGGCTGCACGAGCACTTCCTGCTGCTGCGCCGCTCGGGCCGGCCCTATGCCCTGCTGCTGGTCGATGCCGACCACTTCAAGCGGATCAACGACCACTACGGTCACCCGACGGGCGACGCGGTCCTGCGCCAGCTTGCCCAGGTCTTGCGCCAGGGGGTACGGGCCACCGACAGCGTGGCGCGGTATGGCGGCGAGGAATTCGCGGTGCTGCTGGCCGACATCGGGCAGGCGGAAGAGGCCCACGTGGTGGCGGAAAAAATCCGTCTCGCCGTCGCCGCCACCGTCTTCCCGCAGGTGGGGCATGTCACCGTCAGCATCGGTGCAAGCTGTGCCACGCCGGCGGACCATTCCGAGACGGAAATCGTGAAACGCGCCGACGAGGCCTTGTACCGCGCCAAGGCGCAGGGACGCAATCAGGTGGTAGCGGGCTGAGAGCCGCTCACGCTGCGCGGCCGTGTGGCTGGAACAGGGCCGTGGCCGTACTCGCCACCCGCGCCGTCTCGAAGTAGGCATAGGCCCCGATGCCCACCGCACCGGCCAGCGGCAGCAGGCGCGCCATGCGCCGCCCCACGACTGCGCGCGTCAGGCGCACGGCCAATCGCTGCGCAATGAGCTGCAGCACGCGACCGGAGACGCTGGTGGCCAGCAGGCGGTCGCCCATGCCGCTGGCCAGCTTCTGCATGGCGCGCGCCGTGCGGTGCTGGAACAGGCAGTGCAGCATCTGCTCCTGCGTCGGCGGGCCGCGGTGGCCGTGCAGCGCGGCGATGTCCACCACCAGCTGCGCCTGGATGCGCCACACCGCGCGCAGCTGCGGCAGCAGCGCCAGCCAGCCCAGCACGCCCGTGGGCAGGGCCAGCGCGCCGGCCGCCAGTGCCGCCTTCAGCGCGGCCGCCGCTGCCAGTTGCCGGGCGGCGGCTTCGGGATCGCTACGTTTGCGCACGCGCGGTTTGGGAAGGGTGCTCACCACCTCCAGCACGGCAGGCGCCAGCGCCGCCGCCACCGCCGCTTCGTGCTTGCCGCCGCGCGTGGCCATGCGCCCGGGCCTCAGGCCGCCGATGGCGCAGACGGCGCCGTCTGCGCGCTTGGCGCCGCCGGCTGCAGCTTCTTCCAGGCCTGGAAGCCGCCCGCCACCGACAACGCCTTGCCATAACCCATCTTGCGCAGCATGGCCGCCGCCGTCAGGCTGCGCCGCCCGCTGTTGCAGATGCATAGCAACAGGTGGTCGCGCCCGTGGTGCAGCTGGTTGATCATGGTGAAGAAACTCATCACGTCCATGTCCTTGGGCTTGCCCGCGTCCAGGATGTCCTGCTCGTCTTCGGTCAGCGCGTGGCCGAGCATCACCTTGACCTCGAACAGCGGGATGTGCACCGTGTCCGGTATCGCGCCCTTCATCTCGATCTCGAAGGTCTGGCGGATGTCGATCAGCGTGCCCAGGCCCAGGCGGCACAGCTCCAGCGCGGTGGGCAGGGAGATCTCGAGCTGGGCGCGCTCTTGGTCGGAGACCGGGGTTTCGTCACTCATGGCAGGCAGAAAAAGGGGAACTCGGCCCATTGTGCTACAGCGGGTGCCGGGGGAGGTATGCGGTCCACC
>JAJZUZ010000150.1 GCA_021845965.1 Pseudomonadota bacterium
GCCACCATACCCGTTTACAAAGCGAACAGGAAAGTCAATGAAATCAACGGTCTACCCAGACCACCCCCGCGCCAGTGCTAGCTTTGCGTACCGTCACTTATTGCACTGAAAACGAGGAGACCCCGGTTTCGAGCATCACCGCGCGCACGGTGGGCAGCAGGTCCGGGCGGCTGTAGATCTGGTCGAGCGTGGCGCCGCTCGTGACCGACAGCGGGTTGGAGGTGACGTTGGCGATGATCTTGGTCCAGAGCTTGTCGCGCAGCCGCTCGATGGGGCGCGCCTCGATACCGGACTGCTCCAGCGCGGCGCACACGCCCAACAGCCGCGGGCTGATGGTGTTGCCCGGCTCGCCCAGCATCATCAGGTGAGGGTTGCGCGCCACCGTGTGGCCGGGCTCGGCGCTCTCGGCGGTGATGAAGGTGACGGCACCGATCACCTGGTCCAGCGGCAGCCAGCCGCCGATGCGGCCACCCGGGTCGACCGCCTCGACATGGCGGCCCTGGAAGCGGCCACCCTCTTGGTGGAAGTACCAGAAAGGCACGCCGTTGACGGCCGGCACGATGAGTGTCCCGGTGCCCACCAGCGGCGCCACCTGCTCGGCGAGCGCCGGCAGATCCTGCGACTTGCAGCACAGAAAGACGATGTCCTGGTGACCGAAGCTCGGCTGCGAGTCGGCCGTGACGGGCGATGCAACGCTGCCGCTCGCATCGTCCAGCCGGGCGCCGTGGGTGCGCAGGTTTTGCAGCGTGGCACCGCGCGCCAGCACGCTCACCCGATGGCCGCCGTGGCCCAGCCGCGCGGCCAGCGCGGTGCCGATGGCACCGGCTCCGGCCACCGTGATGCGCAGCGAGGCGCCCGGCGTCATGGTGCCGGGGCGCTGGCGCCCAGCTGGTGATAGGCGCGGTTGAAATAGGCCAGGCCGTTCGAGCGCTCGCCGTTGAGACGGATGCCGCGCAGCTCTGCGAAGAAGATGCTGTGCGAACCGACCTCGTGGATATGGCTGATCTCGCCGTCGAAGTTGACCAGCGCGCCTTCGAGTGCCGGAGCGCCGGTGGCGAGCGCCGACCAGGGCGCCTGCTCGAAACGCCGGTCCATGGTGACGTCGCGGTTGGCGAACAGCGCCGACACCGCCTGCTGGTCGGCGGCCAGAACATTGACGCAGATGGTGCGGTTCTCGACGAAGAAGCGGTGTGCGAAGGAGCTGCGGTTCATGCAGACCAGCAGCGTCGGTGGCTGGTCGGTCACGCTGCAGACGGCGGAGGCGGTGAAGCCGGCCAGGCCCGCCGGGCCGTCGGTGGTGATGACGTTGACGGCGCCGGCCAGCAGGGCCATGCCATTGCGAAAGTCGGCGATGGGAACGGGGGTGGTTTGGTTCACGGTGTGTCCTCTTCAGATGTCCAGCACCAGCCGGGCCGACTTGGCGCGCGAACAGCAGGTCATGATCTGGTCGTTGTCGGCCTTTTCCTCGTCGGTGAGGTAGACGTCGCGGTGGTCGCATTCGCCTTCGAGCACGGTGCAGACGCAGGTGCCGCAGACGCCTTCCTCGCACGAGACCTCGACCTTGATGCCGATGGTCTTCAGCGCGGCGACGATCGACTGGCCTTCTTCCACCCGTACCGTCTTGCCGCTGGCTTGGGCCACCACCTCGAAGCCGGCACCGCTGGTATCGATGTCGGCGTTGAAGTACTCGCGGTGAATGCTGGCCGAGGGCAGGCCGGCCTTCTCGCCGGTGGCGATGACCCATTCCATGAAGCCCGAGGGACCGCAGGTGTAGAGGTGGGTGCCCGAGGTGCCCGCGGCGGCCAGGATGGCTGCGAGCTGCAGCTTCGAGGCCTCGCCGGCATCGTCGAAATGCAGCGTCACCTTGTCTGCGAAGGGTGCTGCGGTCAGCTCGTCGACAAAGGCGCTGCTGGCGGCCGAGCGGGCGCAGTAATGCAGCTCGAACGACCTGCCGGCGGCTTGCAGGGCATGGGCCATGGAGATCATCGGCGTGATGCCGATGCCGCCGCCCACCAGCACGCTGTGCTGCGCGTCGGCTGCCAGCGGAAAGTGGTTGCGCGGCGCGCCGATCGTGAGTGTGGTGCCTTCGCTCAGCCGGTCGAAGACGGCCGACGAGCCGCCGCGCGAGGCGGGGTCGCGCAGCACGCCCAGGCGGTAGCGCCCGGCATCGGCCGGGTCGCCGCACAGGGAGTACTGGCGCACTAGGTCTTCTGCCACGTGCACGTCGATGTGTGCGCCGGCCTCGAAGGCGGGCAGGGGGCTGTCGTCCGCGCTGCGCAGGTCGAGCACGACAACGGCGCCGCCCTGGACTTCCCGGCGGCGGACGACGACCTGGAGGGTGTCGGTGGTGATGGTGCTCGCGCTGCTCATGTTGGGCTCCTTAACGCATGAAAATGCCGCCGTTGACGTCCCAGGCCGCGCCGGTGCAGGAGTCGGCGTCGGGCGAGGCCAGTTGAACGACCTGCTGTGCGATGAAGCCGGGCTTGCCCAGCTTCTGCACCGGGATCAGGGCGACGAGTTTTTCGAGCTTCTCGGCCGGCACCGCGGCACGTACCGAGGGCAGGTCGAGGGGGCCGGGCGCCATCACGCGCAGGGCATGTTCCACAGGATTGGTGAAGCGGGCACGGCGAAAGACAGCGCCCAGGCCATCAAACCCCAACTCGTGCCACAGGGCATCCAAGGCCCAGACATCCCCCAGCGCAAGCGCGGACTCGAATCGCAGCTGGGGGGCATCCGCACTATTAGCTGGGCGCCCCTTGGCGCGCAGCAAACCGCCTAGCAGCGCGTCAAGCTGTCCACCGCACTCGTCAATGCGTCCGAGCGTGGCCACCGTGCGCTGGCGGGGTTGGCCATCCTCGTTGCGAAAGGACTCCACCAGCCGCGCATTCCTCCAACGGCAACCTCATGTCGGGAAAGGCCGGCATCAGGGCGTCGTGGAGCTGTGCCACACCTGCCGGCCCACGCACCTCGAAGGGCAGTCCCGGATCGTGGCGCACGAAGGTCGGTGCGATGTGCTTCTGCATCCAGGCTACGTCTCTCTTGAGGAAGGCGGTGAAGTAGTCGCGGCAGAGCTGTTTGTTGGCTTCCGTTGTCGTGATCTGGTCTCCTTGGTCGGCGGAATCAGGCGGGCAGCACGTCGAACCCCAGGCGGGGAAAGTGCAAGTGCAGGTCGCCGGCCTGCGAGTCGTGGCGGTGGATCACCACCTGGGCGTCGCTGGCGGCCACCAGCGTGCCGTGCACCGGCACGCGCGCGTTGTCGTCGGGCGTCACCACGACGGCGGCGCCTGGCTTGAGACCGCCCGGGTCGCCGTCGGGGCGCAGGTGGGTGACGGGCGCGGGGTGCGCGGCCGCCGCGGCCGCCAGCGCTTCTTCGGGCGTCATCGGCGTGACATGCCCGTGACCGATGGCCGCCAGGCGGTCGTACCAGGCCTCCAGTCCTTGCAGGCCGGCCAGCGCATCCACCTCGGGCGGCGAGTTCTTGCGCAGCAGGAAGGTCGTCTGCCAGCAGGCCAGGTCGAGCACGCTGGGGGTGGGACCGAACAGGAAATCGTGGCCGCGGACACGCGCCGCCGCCAGCGCCGATTTGAGCCAGCTGTACTGGGCATGCAGCACCTGCAGGTGGTGCGGCAGTTCGGGCGCCATCGCCGGCTTGCTGATGTCGATGCCCAGAAAGCCCTCCTTGCGGTCCTTGATGAACTCCGGCGGCAATGCGTCACCAATGTAGTGCACCAGCACGCCGATGATGGGGATCAAGACCGCCCGCTCCCATGCAAATGCCATGCCGCGCGCCAGGCCCTCGCAACCATTCGGGTACAGCGACGGTTCGGGTTGCAGGCGCTCCAGCGCGGGCAGGATGGCATTGGTGTCGCAGTAGATGTCGGCCCCGATCTGCAGCACCGGGATTCGGCGATAGCCACCGGTGAGCGCGGCCAGCAGGGGACGCGGTGGCAGCGGCGCCACATCCACCGATCGCCAGGCGATGCGCTTGAGGCCCAGGGTAGTGCGGATCTTTTCCGAGAAGGGCGAGAACGCGTAGTTGTGAAGAACGATGTCGGTCAAGGAATATCTCCGGTGAGGTGTGTTCTTGTGAGGTTGTCCGGCGGTCTTCAGTACATGATGTGGCCGCCGGAGGTGGTGACTTTGATGAACATGCGCTGGAGTATAGCCCAGCCAGAACCGAGTGAAAACTACAAATCGCAAAGAAATTGGCACTACAAAAAACTGGAAATCGACCCTTGGAACAACTGCAAGTGCTTGATTTGTATGAGCCTGCCAAGTCGGCAGGATCGAAATTTACGTTGGAAGTGTCGAACTCGGGCGGCCTGGGTCGAGTCGAAGAAGTTCTGGTTGATGCCGATGCAGAACAGGGTGCGCAGGGGTGGTTTCTTTTCGGTGGTCATGTCGGTTTTCCTGGGTGAATGTCAAAGGTAGCCGGGCAGGGGCTTCAGGCCGAACAGCATCGCGCCGGCGTTCTGGTAGGTGATGTCGCCCATGTAGAAGTGCTGGGTCACCACCAGGCTGTCCTGCACCTGGGTGGCCAGCGCACAGTCGCGGTAGATGCCGGTCATGCCGGCGAGCATCTGCACCGCCCGGGTCACTTCGGCGCCGGTGCGGGTGGCGTGGGTGGACGACAGGCGCAGCATGCTGACCTGGTCGGGCGTCGGCGTGCGGCCCTGCAGCAGCAGGTTCCATACCTCGTCCATGGACTGGTAGAAAAAGGCGCGGGCGGCGCGCAGGCCGGCTTCGGCGCGCGCGATTTCCATCTGCACCTGGGGCCGGTCGGCGGTACGCGGCGCGCCGGTGACGGAGGTGCGGCCGGTGGCCAGGTTCTTGAGCTCCTCGATCGCGCCGCGCGCCACGCCGAGCGACACCACGCTGAGCACCTGGGCGGCCAACGACAGGCCGGGGTAGCGGAAGATGGGCGCGTCCATCTGCGCCGGGCTGCCGCGCACGTAAGTCCAGTCCTCGGGCACGACGACCTTGTCGACCACCAGGTCGTGGCTGCCGGTGCCGGCCAGGCCGATGACGTCCCAGTTGGGCTGCACCCGAGCCCGCGACGCCGGCATGACCGCTATGCGGGGCAGGGGCTGGCCTTCGCCACCGGCCGGGATGATGCCGACGCCGACCACCGTGGCGCCCATGCAGCCGCTCGAGAAGCTCCAGCGGCCCGAGACCTCGAAGCCACCCTCGACGGCGGCGGCCTGCTGCGGCGGGAACATGCCGCCGGCAAACACCACGTCGGGCGTGTCGGCGTAGATGGTTTTCAGCGTGGCCGGCGGCAGCGAGGCCAGGTAGAGGACCCCCGCGCCGAAGCTGGCGACCCAGCCGGCCGAGCCGTCGGCCTGCGAGATGCGTTCGACCAGCTCGCAGAACTGGCGCGGCGAGCGCTCGTCGCCACCCAGGCTGCGGGGCACCAGGGCGCGGTAGATGCCGTGCTCCTTGAAGCTTTCGATGATGTCCGGCGAGATGAATTTCTGCCGGCCGAACTCGGCGCTGCGGGCGCGGATGTCGATCAGCAGATCGTCGAACGACTGGTGCGCGGCATTGCCTGGCACGGTGCGTGTGGCGGAGGGGGCGCGTTCGGGTGCGACGGCGACGGTGAAGCGGGAATGGGAACGGGCGGACTCTTGCATGGCGGCACCTTTGACAGAAAGGGCGAAACCGACCCCACGCCGGCACTTCGCACTGTGTTTAGAACGTATGTATAGTAAGGTCACCCCATGACGGATTGATGACTTGTAATGGTTTTATGGGCCAATTCATGGCAAGTTGAATGGGTACTTTGGATAGAATTGGAACGGATGTACTGTCCAAGGGGCAGCGAACAAACGAA
>JAJZUZ010000151.1 GCA_021845965.1 Pseudomonadota bacterium
TGGTCAAGGAAGGGCGCGGCAAGCGCCTGAAAGAGACGCCCGAGATGTTCAGTGGCCTGTTCTGGACCGGACAGCAGTCCATCGACCTGGGGTTGGCGGACCATTACGGCAACCTGGAATACGTGGCGCGCGACGTCGTGAAAGCCGAAGACATCGTGGACTACACGCGGCGCGAGAACGTGGCCGAGCGGCTGGTCAAGCGTTTCGGTGCCTCCGTCGGTGAGGGCGCGGCCAAGGCGCTGCGCGCGGCGCCGGCCTGGCGCTGACGCCGCCGCGGCTCAGACGGCCGACGGATGCGTGCCGCCGGCGCCCGTAGGTGCGTTCTGGTCGGCGGCGTCGGACGGCGGGAGGTTGCCGTAGCCATAGACGCGCTCGGGCGGCATGCGCGCGACCTGGGATTTGTCAGCCACGCTGCCGGTGATGGCGTTGGCCGCCTGCGAAGTGTCGCGCGTGACGGTGTGCACGGTGGCGTTCCCCATGGAGTCTGTGATGGCCGCCACGATGGGGGACTTCACGTTGTCGGTTCGATGTACGACAACGCCGATCTCGCCGGAAGCCAGCTGGACTACCTCACCGGGCGGGTAGAGACCGAACTCCTTGATGACGGCCGAGGAGAGCGGGCCGCCATGATCCTCCCTGAACAGCTGCCGGGCGGCTTCCTGGATGGTCAGCGGACTGCGCAGCTTGCGCTGGCTGATCTTCGCCATGAACACGTCGGCAACGCGCAAGGCGACGGCGATTTCGGCGATCTCGGTCCTGCCCTCGGGGTAACCTGTGCCATCGGCGCGCTCGTGATGCTGCGCGACGGCGGTTAGCCAGTCGGCATCCTTCACGCCGGCCTGCGTCAGCCATTCCACCGCCAGCCGGGGGTGCTGCCGGATCTGGGCTTTCTGGCTTTCGCGCATGGGTTCGTCCTGCTCGGCCATCTTGCCCTGTAGTTGGAGGACCGCCATGTTCATGGTCAGTGCGGCGTGGATCAGGCTGCGCATCCGCCCTTCGGGCCAGTGCAGCCGGCGCGCCAGCAGCAGGCACAACACTGCGGTATGGATGGCGTGGTTGTAGCCGTAGTAGAAGAGATGCGCGTTCTCCTGCCGGACCATATGGTAGAGCGCGACATCCACGTTCTTGTCCACCAGGTCGATGATCCAGGCGGCGAAAGCGGCGATCTCCTCGGGCCGGACCGGTGCTTGCGGCAGCTTGCCCATGAGCTTGTGCAACTCCTCCGCGCTTGCGTCCCAGTTGCCGAACATATTGGGCGCGCGCTGGAGCGCCGAGAGGGTTGAGTGCTCCTGTTCGGCCTGCTGTTTTTCCCACAGCGCCACGGCGCGCGCTTCCTCGATATCGACGAAGGCGCCGCGCTGTAGCAGCTCATCAAGCATCGCCTCGTCTTCGACAACATGTCCGCGCGATAGCAGCAGCCGCGTCGTCTCGTCGCGGACATTCCATGGCAGGGGCTCTCCCAGCCGGACCTTGGACCGGGGCAGGCGCAGCAGCTTCATGAAGGGCCATTGTGGGTACAAGCGGCCGGCCGGGCAAGCGGGAATATCCCACGCCGAAGGGTCAGCGACCGAGGGCAAAGACCGCGGGCGTGTCCTTGTCCGGCGCCGCGGCTCGCTGTTTCCAGTGCCTGACGGTATCGCTGCGCACCTGGGCGGCGGCCAGTGTCAGCCCGCTGGCCACCGCCAGGCGCGTGTTGGGCTGCAGGGTCTTGAGCAGGCTTTCCAGCAGTGCCGCGTTGCGATAGGGTGTCTCGATGAAGAGCTGGGTCTGGCCCGTGCGCAGGGCCAGGGCTTCAAGCTCGCGGATGCGCTGCACGCGGGCGGCCGCCTCCTGGGGCAGGTAGCCGACGAAGGCGAAGTTCTGACCCGAGAGCCCGCTGGCGGCCAGCGCCAGCAGCAGCGACACCGGGCCGACCAGCGGCACGACTGTGAGGCCGAGCTCATGCGCAGCGCGCACGACGGACGAGCCTGGATCGGCCACCGCCGGCATACCGGCCTCGCTGAGCAGTCCGACGTCGTGGCCGGCCAGGGCCGGCGCCAGCAAGGGCCGGGCGTCGAAAGGCGTGTCGCCGTGGTCGCCCTTCTTGTGCACCTCGCGTGGCAGTTCGCGGATGTCCAGCGCCTGCAAGGGGCTGGCCAGCGCCTGCAGCTCACCCACCCGCTTGAGGTAGGCGCGTGCACTCTTGGCGTTTTCGCAGACCCAGTGCTGCAACCGCGCCGCCACGGCCAGCGTGCCCGCAGGCAGCACTTCCGCCAGCGGCGTCTGGCTGTCACAGCCGAAATCCAGCGGTGCCGGTACGAGGTAGAGCTTGCCGTGCGACTGCGACATTCAGGGCCCTTGCGTTTGCAACAACGGCACACCGGCGGCGCGCAGCAGGCGCGCGGTGCGGATCAGCGGCAGGCCGATGAGGGCGGTGGGGTCGTCGTTGTCGATCGACTCCAGCAGGGCGATGCCCAGCCCCTCGCTCTTGGCGCTCCCGGCGCAGTCGTAGGGCGTCTCGGCGCGCAGGTAGTTTTCGATCTCCGCGTCCGATAGCGCGCGAAAACGCACGCGCACCGGCGCCACCTCCACTTGTTCAAATGCCGTGGCCTGGCAGACCACCGCGACCGCCGTTTGGAAGATCACGGTGTGCCCGCGCATGCGGCGCAACTGCGCCACGGCACGCTCATGGGTGCCGGGCTTGCCCAGCGGCTCGCCGTCCAGGTCGGCAACCTGGTCCGAGCCGATCACCACGGCTTCAGGGTGGCGCGCGGCGACGGCGCGTGCCTTGGCCAGGGCCAGGCGGCCCGCCAGCTCAAGCGGGTGCTCGCCGGGGCGCGGGGTCTCGTCCACGTCGGGCGCGGCAACGTCAAAAGGCAGCCGCAGGCGGGCCAGCAGTTCACGGCGGTAAGGGGAGGTGGAACCCAGGATGAGCGGACGGGGAACGGCGTTGGCGCAAGCATCGGTCATGCGCCGATTCTCTTACACTGCCGTCATGTCCACGGAATTCAACGCCCATCGGCTCGACGTCAAGGCCTTCGCCCAGGCCGGTGCCACTCTGCGTGGTCGGGATTTGCTATCAAAATATGAGCGTCTGCTGGAAGAAGCGGGCGGGCAGGGCGGCGAGCGCGCCGTGCAATGGGAGGTTCGCGGCGCCGTGCAGCGCGATGCCGCCGGTTTTGCCCAGATCTGGCTGTATCTGCAGGCCCAGGTCAGTCTGCCGCTGACCTGCCAGCGCTGCCTCGGGCCGGCGGACATCGATGTGACGGTGGATCGCGCCTTTCGCTTTGTGGCGACCGAGGAGCAGGCCGCGGCGGAGGATGAGGAGGCCGACGAGGACGTGCTGGTGCTGGGCCGCGATTTCAACCTGCAGGCCCTGATTGAGGATGAGTTGCTCATGGCCCTGCCGCTGGTGCCGCGCCACGACATCTGCCCGACCGAGGTCAGGCTCAGTGCCCAGGACGTCGATTTCGAGGCCGCCAGCGCCGCCAAGCCCAAGCCCTTTGCGGCCCTCGCAGGCCTCAAAGGCGGCAAGGCATCCGGGTAGTCGGCGAAACTGGGCTGGAATCAACAAGTTAGGCTATAATTCGTGGTTTCGTGCAGCCCCAACCTGCACTGATCCGTCCAACCCTTGAACCACCCGCGTCGCGCGTCGCTTGCGTGACCTGATTACCAGGAGCCAACCATGGCCGTTCAACAAAACAAGAAGTCGCCTTCCAAGCGCGGCATGCACCGTTCGCACAACGCCCTGAGCGTGCCCGGCATTGCCGTCGAGCCGACCACGGGTGAGACCCACCTGCGCCACCACATCAGCCCCAACGGTTTCTACCGTGGCCGCAAGGTGCTGAAGACCAAATCCGAAGCCTGATTCCCTCAGGTTTTGCCGGGCCCGACGCTACAACGCAGGTAGCTCGGGCCTTTGTCTTGATGCTGACCGTTTTTTTCGGTTTACACCGCGCCTGATCGCGCTGCCGACCCATGATCACGATTGCTGTGGACTGCATGGGGGGCGATCACGGCCCCCGCGTCACGCTGGCGGCGTGCCGCAACTTCCTGGAACACCATCCCGAGGCCGAGCTGCTGCTGGTCGGCCTGCCCGACCGCCTGACTGCGTTGCAGCATCCGCGTGCGCGCATCGTCGCGGCCGGCGAAGTGGTGGGCATGGATGACCCCATCGAGGTCGCCCTGCGCCGGAAAAAGGACTCGTCCATGCGCGTGGCCATCGAGCAGGTGAAGGCCGGCGCAGCGCAGGCGGCGGTCTCGGCGGGCAATACCGGCGCCCTGATGGCGATCGCCCGCTACGTGCTCAAGACCATGGAGGGCATCGACCGCCCGGCCATCGCTACCCAGATGCCCAACAGCTTGGGTGGCGCCACCACGGTGCTGGACTTGGGCGCCAATGTGGATTGCACGGCCGAGCACCTGCTGCAGTTCGCCGTCATGGGCTCGGCGCTGGTGTCGGTGCTGAAGGATGAACCCAATCCGACGGTCGGCCTGCTCAATATCGGTGAAGAGGTCATCAAGGGTAACGATGTCATCAAGAAAGCCGGTGAATTGCTTCGAACTGCGGGCAAGTCCGGTGATCTGAACTTCTATGGCAATGTCGAGGGCAACGACATCTTTAAAGGTACGACCGACATCGTGGTCTGCGATGGCTTTGTCGGCAATGTCGCCCTGAAGGCTGTGGAGGGCCTGGCCTCGATGATTGGTGGGTTCCTGAAGCAGGAGTTCTCCCGCAATATCTTCACGAAACTGGCTGCGATCTGTGCCTATCCGGTGCTTTCTGCGTTCAAGAGGCGTGTGGACTACCGGCGCTACAACGGCGCCGCCCTGCTGGGGCTGCGCGGTCTTGTTTTCAAGAGCCACGGCTCGGCGGACGAGTTGGCTTTTGAGCAGGCCTTGAACCGGGCGTATGATGCAGCCCGAAACAAGCTGCTTGAGCGGGTTCAGGCCCGCATCGCGCACGCTGCCCCCTTGCTGGCCGGGGTGGCCGGCACCGAGTAGCCGGGGCGGGCCGCCGGGCCCGCAATGATTAGTAGAACAAGCAATGAGCCGATATTCCCGTATCACTGGCACTGGCAGCTTCCTGCCACCCAAACGCGTGAGCAATGCCGACATGGTGGCCCTCCTGGCCAAGGACGGCATCGAGACATCCGATGAATGGATCGTGGAGCGTACCGGCATCCGGGCGCGCCATTTCGCCGAGTCCAACGTGACCAGCAGCGATCTGGGGGCCGAAGCCGCGCGCCGCGCGCTGGAAGCGGCTGGCATCAGCGCCAACCAGATCGACCTCATCATCGTCGCCACCTCGACGCCGGACATGGTGTTCCCGTCCGCCGCCTGCATCCTCCAGAACAAGATCGGCGCCAACGGTTGCCCGGCTTTTGACGTGCAGGCGGTCTGCAGCGGCTTTGTCTATGGCATGACTGTGGCCGACGCCATGATCAAGGCCGGCACCGCCAAGCGCGCCCTGGTGGTGGGCGCCGAGGTGTTCTCGCGCATCATCGACTTCAAGGACCGTACCACCTGCGTGCTTTTTGGCGACGGCGCCGGCGCCATCGTCCTCGAGGCATCGGACGAGCCGGGCATCCTGGCTACCGATCTGCATGCCGATGGCAAGCACGTCGACATCCTCTGCACGCCCGGCCACGTGTCCGGCGGTGATGTGCTGGGGGATCCTCTGCTCAAGATGGACGGCCAGGCGGTCTTCAAGCTCGCCGTGGGCGTGCTGGAGGATGCCGCGCGCGCCGCGCTGGCCAAGGCCGGCAAGCAGGACGC
>JAJZUZ010000152.1 GCA_021845965.1 Pseudomonadota bacterium
AAGCCGGCGGCCTGGTGGGCAACTTCACCGGCGAGTCCGACTTCCTGCACCGCGGCGAACTGGTCACCGGCAGCCCGCGCATCTACGCCCAACTCATCACCCTGCTCAAGCCCTACGCGAGAACCGATCGCAATGCGCCCGAGCCCGGCGCCAAGCGCCAGGCTGCCGCCACGCAAGCCGCCGAAACATCGGGTGACGACGCGCCGTTCTGAACGCCCCTGGCTGCGGCGCAGAATGGGCGGCAGCCAGGGGTTCGCCTCGCATCCACGTTCGGATCCGACGGCCATGACGGCACCGGTCGGTGGTTTCACCGGTCGGCGTGCAAGACCCCTCATCGACGCATGATCAACGCATCCAGCGCCTGCACGTCGGCATCGTTCAGCACACCGGCTGCGGCCTTGAGCTTGAGCGTTGACAGCACCACGTCATGCCGGGCACGGACACGGTCGCGCCTCGCCGTGTAGAGTTGCTGCTCGGCGTCGAGCACGTCCACCAGAATGCGCAACCCCACCTGCTGGCCACGGCGGTTGGCTTGCACCGATAAGCCACTGGCCTGCACCGCAGCCTCCAGAGCGCGTGTCCGGGCCAGGCCCTGCTGCAGCGCCGCCCACGATTGCCTTGCCTGCGCCTGGGCTTGGCGACGCGCACCGTCGAGTTCGGCCTGCGCTTTGCGCAGCAGGGCGGCAGCCTCGCGTTCGCGTGCGACCACGCCGCCTCCGGCATACAAGGGCACCGACAGCTGCAGCCCGACCTGGGCGGCGCGGTTGCGCTGGCCGATGTCGGCGGTCAGCGTGGTGCTGCCTGATGCATTGTTGTCGCCATAGCTAGCAACCAAGGCCAGGGTTGGGGAATGCTCGGCAGCGGCCTTGCGCAATGCGTTCTCGGCGGCGCGCGCGGCGGCGGCCTGTGCCTGCACCGCCGGGTTGTGTTGCGGTGCTTCCTCCACCCAGCGGGCGGCGTCCAGTGCTGTCGGCACCGGCAACGGCGCATCGCCGGAGGCCGTCCGCAGGGTGCCGTTCTCCAACGAGCCGACCATGGTCTCCAACGCGATGCGCCGCGACTCCAACTCGCTCTCGGCCGCAATGCGCTGCGCGCGGGCCAGTTCCAGCCGGGAACGCGCCTCGTACACGTCGGTGATGCTGGAAAGGCCCGCGGCATAGTTGGCTCCCGCCTGCGCCAGCAACTGATCCACCGCATCCAACTGAGCCTGTGCTGCGACAATGCCCTCCTGTGCACCGAGCACGTCGAAGTAGGCCTGGCATAGACGGAGAATCAATTCCTGCTGCGCCTGCGCGTATTGCGCGCGCGCCTGCTCCAGCAAGGCATCGGCCTGATCGCTCGCCGCCCAGGCCTTGCGGTCAAGGACCACCTGGGTGAGTTGCACGGCCCAGCTGGTGGTCTTGATGTCGCGCTGCGAGGTCGGGTAGCCGCTGAAGGTGGTGCGGTTGCTGGCGTATCCGGCGCTGCCGGTGAGCCCCACCTGCGGCAACAAGCCCGCGCGGGCCTGCGCCGGTTTCTCGCCAGTGGCCTCCAGCGCATAGCGCGCGGCGGTCAGCGCGGGATCGGACTGCTGCGCGCGCCCGTACAGATCCTGCAGGCTCTCGGCCCATGCCAGCAAGGGCAGCGTGAGTGCAAACCCGGCGAAGCTGCCGCGCAAACCCCATGCGCGACCCACCGTCTTGGTGGCGTGCTTCACCGTTCCCGCCCCGCTTCGAAGAACGCCTTGCGCACAGGTGACAGCAGATACTCCAGCACCGTGCGGTCGCCGAGGTTGATCTCTGCCGTCACGCGCATGCCGGGGGCCAGCGTCAGCGCGCCGCCGTCACGCGCCAGGTGTTGCGCCCTCAGATGCACCAGGGCGCGGTAGACCAGGCCGCCATCTTCCGGCGCTGTCCGGCGGTTCGATGCCGAACCGCCGGCTTGCGCACCGCCCTGCTGCGGCTCCTGCGCGTCGGCGCTGATCTGCGCGAGCACACCGTCCACCATACCGTACTTCTGAAAGGGATAGGTGGCGAGCTTGAGCCGCACCATCTGCCCGCGGCGCACGAAGCCGATGTCCTGGTTGCTCACCCAGACTTCGGCCGTCAAGGGCTCGCCGCTGGGCACCAGGCTCATCAGGATGGCGCCGGGCTGCACCACCGTGCCTGGGGTGTGGGTAGCCAAGTCTTTCACCACCCCGGCCTGCGGCGCGCGCAACTCCATCAGGTCCGCGCGGTGTATCTGCTTGGTCAGCTCCTCGCCAAGCTTGGCGATGTCGGTCATCGCAGCGCTGCGCTCGGCCTGCAGGCGCTGGTGTGCGTCGGACCGCACTTGCGCCAGGCGCTGCCGCGCCTCGGCCAGCGCGGCCTGGCTGGCGCGGATGGCCGCGGTCTGCCCCTGCAGCTCACGCTCCTTCTCCTGGCGCTCGCGCGCCTTGTCACTCACCATGATGGGGCCGGCAAAGCCATCCTTGCCGAGTTCGGCATAGGCGGCCTCCTGCCGACGATAGTGCGGCAGCGCCTCTTCCAGCTTGGCGCGCACCTGCTCGGCGACGGCCAGTTCGTGTTGCGCCCGCTCCACCGCGGCCCGCATCTGCTCGGTCTGGCTCGCGAGGTTGAGGCGGTCGGCGTCGTACTGCGCCATGGCCTGGGCGAACAGTGCGGGCGGGTCGCCGACTTCGCGCTGCAAGATTCCTCCGGACAGCTCGGCGTCGATGCGACGCAGCGCCAGTTGCCGCGCCTGGTATTCGGCCAGCACCGACTTGCGGTCGGCCTCGGACATGGCGGCGTCCATGCGCACCAGCACCTGCCCCGCCGCCACGGCCTGGCCTTCCTTGACCAGGATCTGCTGCACGATGCCGGCTTCGGCCGGCTGCACGATCTTGAGGTAGGTGGACGGCACCAGCTTGCCCTCGGCCACGGCGACGATGTCCAGCGTGCCGAAGGCGGCCCAGCCCAGCAGGCTGGCGAACAGGGCGAGAAAGACCCACAGCACCCAGCGCGCCGCCGGGTGCGGCGGGGTGCGCTGGATGGCCAGCAGGCCGGGCAGGAAATCGCGGGCGTCGGTTCCCATGGCGTCGGTTGCTCGTTCGGGTGCGCGTAACAGGAAGCCGCGGCCCGGTGGCGGGGCCGCGGCGGATTCGAAGAGTAGGGATGGAAGGGGGATGAAAGACGGCGGCACACGGGCCGCCGTCCCCGCTTCAGCTCAAGGTCACCGCCCCCCCGGAAATCCCGGCGAACGGCCGCAGGGTCTGACTGGCCGTACCGAACTGGACGTTGCCGACTACCTCCTCGGCAGCCTGCGCGTTCATCCCCGCGAGACCGCCCCGCACGCCATAGTGGTAGGCCAGGTCGCCGCCCAGAGCCGCGGTGTCGCTGCCCCCCAGGTGGTAGCTGGTCAAGGCGCTGGCCAGCGCCCAGGTGGTGAGCGTGGCATCGGCCGCGCGCGCCTGGTCGAACTGGGCCGCCAGCCCGGCAAAGTCGAACTGCTCCACCTTCTTGTTGCGCAGCGGATCGGTCGATGCGGCATCGAAGTCGGCCGTGGCCTCCAGCACGAGCTGCAGCTTGGCCACGCTCTTGTTGTTGGCAGTGGTGACGTACCAGTTCTTGAAGGTGATCTGCTCTGCGCCGCCCAGACCGAACACCAGGTCGTTGGACGACTTGCTCAGGGTCAGGTCGGCGTAGCGGATGCCGCCGCCCAGCGACACCGTGTTGTCCGTGCCGGTGCCGCCGTTCACGGTGTCCACCCCGTCGCCGCGGTTGAACACGATGACGTCGGCGCCGTTGCCCGTGGTGAGGGTGTCGTTGCCCGCACCGCCGGCGAACAACTCGTTGCCGGCGCCCCCGGCGAGGGAGTCCGTGCCCGCGCCGCCGTGCATGTAGGCATTGCCCGAGGTGTCGGCGAGCGTGTCGTTGCCCGCGCCGCCTTCGAGCAGGTCGTTGCCGCTGCCCCCGTTCAAGGTATTCGCCGCAGTGTTTCCCCGCAGGTAATTGGCCAGGGTGTTGCCCGTACCATTGATGGCGGAGCTTCCGGCGAGAAACAGGTTCTCCAGATTGCTGCCCAGGGTCAGCGTGATGCTGGAGTTGACGGTGTCGCTGCCCTCGTTCGCGTTCTCGGTGGTCTTGTCGGTGGACACATTGACAAAATAGACGTCGTCGCCCACACCGCCCACCATGGTGTCGGAACCCGCGCCGCCATCCAGCGTGTCGTTGCCGGCGCCACCCGTGAGGGTGTTGTTGGCGCTGTTGCCGATCAGCACGTTGTCCAGTGCGTTGCCGGTGCCGTTGATGGCGGAGCTGCCGATGAGCGTGAGATTCTCCACGTTGGCAGCCAGCGTGTGGGTGATGCTGGACTGCACGAGGTCCAAGCCCTCCCCGGCGTTTTCCACCACCGCGTCGGACGCGCTGTCCAACACATAGGTATCGTTGCCCGCGCCGCCGCGCATGGTGTCGTTGCCTGCACCGCCGTTGAGGATGTCGTTGCCGGCGTTGCCGATGAGGATGTCGTTGCCGGCATTGCCGTTGAGCGTGTCGTTCCCGGCCCCGCCGCTGAGCGTGTCCGCGCCGGACGTGCCGTTGAGCGTGAGGTTCTGCACACTCACGACAATATCGAACACGTCTGAAGCGCTGAGGTTGCCTGTGTCGATCGCGGTCACTTTCACGCTCACCGTGCCAGTGTCCGTCGGTGTGCCGCTGAAGCTGCGGGTCGAGGCGTTGAACGCGAGCCATGCCGGCAGCGCGCTGCCGTCTGCCAGAGTGGACGTGTAGCGCAGCGTGTCGCCGCTGTCGGGGTCGGTGAATGCAGTTGCCGGCACGGTGTAGCTGAAGCTGGCATCTTGCGCGGCCGCTTGATCAGCCAGTGCGGCCGACAACACCGGCGCCTGGTTGGGCGCGCCCACGTTCATCGTCACGTATTCACCTGCCGAATAGTCGTAGTTGTCAGTGCCCCACAGGATGAACTGGAACGAGCCGACGTCGCCTGTCCCCGCTGTGCCCGAGAAGCTGCGTGTCACGGGGTCGAAGGCGAGCCAGGACGGCAGTGCCGAGCCGTCGGCCATCTTGGCGCTGTAGGTCACGCTGTCCCAGGGGTCGGGGTCGGTGATGGTGCTGACAGCCACGGTGTAGCTGAACGGGCTGTCCGCACGCGCCTGCAGGGTGGGCAAAAAGCTGTTGACTGTCGGCGCTTGGTTGTTGTTTGCACGGTCCACCATGGCCTGGATCATGGCCTGGTCCCACACCACGCCGTTGGCGAACTCCACGCGGTCGATCTTGTGGTCCATGGTGTTGCCAGACACAATGGAGCTGGCGGCGAAGTAGTCGATGAACCCGACCTGACCGCCGTTGTTGTTGACCCTGAAAAACAGGTTGTTGCCGGACTGGAAGGCCGCCACATCGGTATCCACGATGCCAGCGGTAAATCTCAGCGTGTCGTTGCCGTCTGCCATATCGTCATCGTCGATGCTGTCCTGGCCATCTCCGCGGCTGAAGACATAGACGTCATTGCCGGCATCGCCATACAGGTAATCGTTGCCCAACCCGCCAGTGAGGACATTGTTGCCAAGGTTGCCCCACAGGCCGTTGGCGAGTGCATTGCCTGTCACGGTCAAGTCCGTGTCGCCATCCACCGCCAGACGTTCCAGATTGGCGCCCAATGTCCAGCTGACGGTACTGCGCACGAAATCGTCGCCTTCGTTGAGGTTCTCGACGATCACATCGCCGGCATCGTCAATGGCGTAGTAGTCGTTGCCCGCGCCGCCAA
>JAJZUZ010000153.1 GCA_021845965.1 Pseudomonadota bacterium
GGCTCCACCGGCCGCCAGCGCTGCAGCGGGCCGATCACGGCCAGCATCACGGCGAGTTGGAGCAGCCCCACCAGCAACCAGCCGGTGCCGTCAAAGGCATCCTCCAGCCGGTTGCCCAGGCCCATCCAGAAGGCCAGCGGCTGCACCAGGGTCTCGAACAGCCAGCGCTGTGCGCTGTCAAAGGCGTTCAGCAGCAGGTCCATGCCCTACTTTCCTCCTGCGGCATGGTGCGCGATCCAGTCGCGGTAGGCCGGGTGTTCGCTCAGGGTGCGAAAACAGAAGCCGCGCTGCTTCAGGCCCACGATCAGGGGTTCCAGCACCGCCGGTGCCCACGGGTCCTGGCGTGACCAGATACCCAGGTGGGCCAGCAGGATGTCGCCGGGCCGGATGTCGCGCAAGGCACGTTCCAGCAGCAGCGCATTCGGGTACCTGTCGCTGGACAGTTCGTCGCCCAGGAAACCGGCCGGGGCCCAGCCCACGTGCAGATAGCCGCACTGGCGTGCTGCCGCCAGCAGGGCCGGCGAGGTCTTGCCGCCGGGGGCACGGTACAGCGGCAAGGTCGGCCGGCCAGTGATCTGCTCCAGCCGCGCTGCTGCGGCCCGGATATCGCCGCAATACTGGGCGGCGTCCCAGACCATGTCCTGCCCTTGCCGGGCGCCTGCCGACGGACGGACCCGAAAGCGCGGTGGCCCGCCCTGGCCATCGGGTACATCGGCCCGCCAGTACACATGGTCCAGCGTATGCGAAGCAAATTCATGGCCTTCGGCAGCGCGCGCCCGCCACCAGGCCGACCAGTGCTGCCCCAGGCTGCCGTCGCCGACCCGGGTACGTTCGTCGGCGGCGAAGAAGGTGACACGCACCTGCTGACGCTGCAACACCTCGGCCACCAGATCGGCCACGCCCATGTGGCCGGTGTCCAGGGTCAGATAGACCGGCTTGCTGCAGGCGGCAGCCGCAGGCGCAGCCCCGGCCGCCAGCATCGGACAGGCCAGCAGCGCAAGCAGCAGGAGACGCCTACTGACGCGGTGCATGATCCAGCGTCCAGACCCCGTGCGGCGACTTGCCCACGCGCACCTGGTGCACCACCTGGCGGGTGGTCGTATCGATGACGCTGAGCTTGCCCGCCCAGCGCGACGCCACCATGATGTAACGGCCGTCCGGCGTGAGGTCCATGTCGTCCGGACCATGAGGACCGGGATACTCATCGACCACCGTCATGGTCTGGTAATCGATCTTGCTGATGGTGTTGGCCACCCGGTTGCTGACCAGCACGTGGCGGCGATCCCCCACGGCGCGGAAGGAATGCGCCCCCTTGCCCGTGGGAATCAACTGCACCAGGGTCGGCACCGGAGACGCCAGGTCGTAGACCTCGACGCCCTCCCCGCCGGTCAGGCCGACCAGCAGGAAGCGGTCACCGGGCGGGCCGAAGACGTCGGCCGGCAGGGGACCGGTCTTGATGCGCCACTTGAGCACCTGCTGGAGCAGGTCGATCGCCACCAGCTCGTCGCTGTCCTGCATGGTCACGTAGGCGGTCGTGCTCTTGCTGTCGATCCACACATGGCTGGGGGTCCGACCGGTGGGAATGCGCTTGACGAGTGCCAGGTCACGACCGTCCCAGCGGTAGATGTCGACGTGATTCAGGCGGTTGCCCACCGTCACGAACCACTGCATGTCCGGCGAAAAGCGCAACTGGTAAGGATCGAGGATGTTGCGTACCGTGCGCTGGATCTCGGCCGTGCGCGGATCGACGAAGGTCAGCGAATCGCTGAAGGCATTGGCGATGATGAGCGACTTCTCGTCGGGCGTCATGTAGAGGTGGTGCGGCTCCTTGCCGGTGGGGAAACGCTTGATCTCCTTCCAGCTCACCGGGTCGATCACGCTGACGTCGGCATCCTTCGAGTTCAGGACGAATACCGGTGCCGGCTGGGCCAGCGCTGCCCCGGCCAGCAGACACAGCGGCAGGAGCAGGGCTCGGGGGAAGGACTTCAACATGAGACTTTCGCGACTAGGGAGCTGCAAGTGTAGCGGCCACTCCTGGCCCGGCCTGCCCGCGCCTTTTGAGGCACATCAAGAGCCCGCATCGCACACGCCGGCTCAACAGGCGAGCAATGCCAGCTCGGCAGCCGTCAGCCAGCGCCACTGCCCTGGCGCCAGATCGGCCGGCAGCTCCAGCCCCCCGATGCGGGAACGGTGCAAGGCCTCAACCCGGTTGCCTACCGCCGCCACCATGCGCTTGACCTGGTGGTACTTGCCGCCCGTCAGGGTCAGGCGCAGGTGGTGCGGATCGCTCAGCTCGCAGGCCTGGGCCCGCACCGGCCGTGGATCGTCATCCAGCACGACACCAGCCAGCAGCCGCTGCACCTCGCCTTCGCCCGCCGGATGCTTGAGCGTGACGTCGTAGACCTTGGGCACGTCATGACGCGGTGACGCCAGACGGTGCAGCAACTGGCCATCGTCGGTGAGCAGCAGCAGGCCCGTGGTGTCCTGGTCCAGCCGCCCGACGGCCTGCACGCCCGCGACCTTGCTGCGGCTGGGCCGCTGGCGCAGCGGCGCCGGCAGCAATGTGTAGACGCTCGGCCAGGCCGAGGGCTTTTGCGAGCACTCGATGCCCGCCGGCTTGTGCAGCATCACGTAAGCCAGCGCGTGATAGTCCCAGGCCACCCCCTGCACCCGAAAACGCAGCCCCTCGGCTTCGAACGCCTGGGTCGGATCGGTGCAGACCTGCGGCTCCCCGTCCGCGTCGCCGCGCGGATAGACCTGGACATGGCCTTGCTGAATCAGCCCGGCACACACCCGGCGGGTTCCAAACCCCTGGGTATAGAGAATTTCCTGCAACTGCATGCGATGAGGCCCTGAAAAACGCGGGCGTACCCAACTGTGACGAATTACCGCCAAACGCGGCCAAGCAGACCCGATTTCCGTGCGAAAGTACATCGACGGCCTGTACTGCGATGCGCCACGGACACCGATTCCGGGCAAGATAACCACCAAACAAACTGGTTCGGATTCAGCAATGGATTCGCAGACACCATGATTGAAGGCACGGGATGGATGATAGTCGCAGGATTGATGCTGGCGAGCGCAGCAGGCGGCTGGTTTGCTTTTGCCGAGCGGCACAAGCGCCGGGAGCTGGCCAAGCGGCGCATCCCGCGCAAATGGCCGCTGGCCATCCGCGCCATGGTCAACAGCCGCGAGAAGCTGGTCTGGCGCTGGCTGATGCGCGCCTTCCTGGACCACCACGTGATGGTCAAGGTGCCGGTGACGCGCTTCACCATGCCGCAGGTGAAGGAAGAAGGGCAGCACTGGTTCCAGATCCTCAGCGGCGTGTATTGCACCTTCACCATCTGCACCCCGGAAGGCAATGTCATCGGCTGCATCGATGTGCCGGGCCTGCAGGGGCTGTCGCTGAGCAACCAGACCCTCAAGCACACCCTGCTGTCCCAGTGCAACATCCGCTACTGGGTGGTGGATCCCGAGAACCTGCCCAACACGACGTCGATCCGCGCGGCCTTCCTGGGCGAGCAGGCAGTGATCAAGGAGGCGCTGGACCGGGTGCGTACCGAGGAGGAGTTCAACCAGACCCGGGCCGCCCTCAAGGCCGCGCTCTCGCGCCAGCGCAACGCCCACCCGAGCGACTTCGCCCGCCTGGACGCGCTCTTCTCCGGCGATCCGCACAGCCACGAGGACTATGAGAGCCAGCTGTCAACCGGCTGGAAGCACGACTCCTTCGTGGCACCACTGGACAGCCGGCGCGGTGAGCTGCACGGCTGACGGGTACGCCAACGCACCGCGACAGCATGGAAAAAGGCCCGCGCCGGGCGTTCTCCCGGGCGCAGGCCCTTGAATTGGTGGAGCTGGGGGGATTTGAACCCCCGTCCGCAAGCCTTCTCCGCGCAGTTCTACATGTGTAGTCGTCTGGTTTGTGTCTCGCCCGATGCGTCGCGCAGCGACACGCTACGCATCAGGCCAGTGCCCTTGAATCTCGTCCACACCCAAGGCACCCGGGCGCAGACCAGCCAATATGGATTCCCTTGCAGCCGGGAGGCTTACGCCCCCTTGCCCAGCCTATCGGCCAACTGTTGCAAGGCTCACCGAATTAAGCGGCGAGTGCGAAACGTTCGTCGTTTGCAGTTAGTTTTTTTCTGCGGTTTTACGAGGTGACAGAACCTCGACATGCCCTGCTGCGTGTCCGAACCCACGTCGAAACCAGTGCAGCCCCTGATGAACAGCCCCTTGCGGAGCGCCATGACCGGTATTTTAGGCTGCCTGCAGCAATTGCAAGAGCTCGGCCGGAGAATTTATCGTGGCGTGGGCGCCCCAGCTGGCCACATCCGCCTTCTGGCCCAGGTAGCCATAGGTGGCGGCCACCGTGCCCATGCCTGCGGCCAGGCCGGCGACGATGTCGCGTTCGTCATCACCCACGTACAGGCAGCGTCGCGGGTCCAGGTCGAGCCGGCGCGCCGCCTCCAGCAGCGGAGCCGGATGTGGCTTCGGATGGGGGGTGGTGTCGCCCGCCACAATGGCGCCGGCGCTGGCAAACAGCGGCAGGGCGGCCGTCAGCGGCAGGGTGAACCGTTCGATCTTGTTGGTCACCACACCCCAGGCCAGCTCCCGCTGCCGCAGCTGCCCGATCAGCTCGGGAATGCCTGCGAAGGCATAGGTGCGTGCCGTCATGCAGCGTTCGTAATTGGCCATGAACTCGTCGCGCAGCGCGTTGTAGCCCGGGTCATCGGGAGCGAGGCCGAAAGCCACGCCGATCATGCCGCGCGCGCCGGCGCCGGCCATGGGACGGTAGCGCTCCAGCGGCAGCGGCGGCAGGCCGCGGTCGGTGCGCATCCGGTCCGCCGCCGCCCCCAAGTCCGGTGCGCTGTCGATCAGCGTGCCATCCAGGTCGAACAGGACGGCTTCGATGTCCGTAAACCGCATGCTCAGTTCTGGGGCCTGCGTGTGGCGATCAGGTAGTTCACGCTGGTGTCGCCGCTGAGCCAGTAGCGCCGCGTCAGCGGGTTGTATTCCATGCCCCGCGTACCCGCCAGTTCCAGGCCGCCCTCACGGCAAAAGCGCGCGAGCTCGCTGGGACGGATCATCTTGGCGTACTCGTGCGTGCCGCGCGGCAGCAGCTTGAGCACATATTCGGCGCCCACAATCGCAAACAGGAAGGACTTGGGATTGCGATTGATGGTGGAGAAGAAGACCCAGCCGCCCGGCCTGACCAGCGTGGCACAGGCTCGCACCACGGAAGCCGGGTCCGGCACGTGCTCCAGCATCTCCATGCAGGTCACGACGTCATAGCTCCCGGGCCGCTCCGCTGCCAGGGCCTCGACCGCAACTTCGCGGTAGCTGATGTTGGGGGTGCCGGCTTCCAGCGCATGCAGCTGGGCCACCTTGAGGGCCTTGGTCGAGAGGTCGATGCCGGTCACCGTGGCCCCCTTGCGCGCCATCGAATCGGCCAGGATCCCACCACCACAACCCACATCCAGTACCTGCTTGCCGGCCAGCGGCGCCAGGCCGTTGATCCAATCGAGGCGCAGCGGATTGATCTGGTGCAAGGGGCGAAACTCGCTGTCCGGGTCCCACCAGCGGTGCGCGAGTTCAGAAAACTTGGCCAGCTCGGC
>JAJZUZ010000154.1 GCA_021845965.1 Pseudomonadota bacterium
GTGGTGGGTCTGAGCGGAGGCGTGGACTCCGCCGTCAGCGCGTATCTGCTCAAGCAGCAGGGCTACGACGTGGTCGGCATCTTCATGAAGAACTGGGAAGATGACGACGACAGCGAATACTGCTCCAGCAACATCGACTTCGTGGACGCCGCCAGCGTGGCCGACGTGATCGGCATCGAGATCGAGCACGTCAACTTCGCCGCCGAGTACAAGGACCGCGTCTTCGCCGAGTTCCTGCGCGAATACCAGGCCGGCCGCACGCCCAACCCCGACATCCTGTGCAACGCCGAGATCAAGTTCAAGGCCTTCCTGGACCACGCCATGCGCCTGGGCGCGGAGATGATCGCGACGGGTCACTATGCGCGGGTCCGTCTCAACGAGCAGACCGGCAAGCACGAGCTGCTCAAAGGCCTGGACCCAGGCAAGGACCAGAGCTACTTCCTGCACCGCCTCAATCAGGCGCAGTTGAGCAAGACGCTCTTCCCCGTGGGCGAACTGCACAAGACCGACGTGCGCCGCATTGCCACCGAGATCGGCCTGCCCAACGCGAAGAAGAAGGACAGCACCGGCATCTGCTTCATCGGCGAACGCCCCTTCCGCGAATTCCTGAACCGCTACATCCAGAAGGAACCCGGCCCGATCAAGGACGGCACGCCGCCGCCCGGTGACAAGGCCTATGGCCGCACCATCGGCCAGCACGTGGGCCTGAGCTTCTACACCCTGGGCCAGCGGCAGGGCCTGGGCATCGGCGGCATCAAGGCCAAGGGCGCGCAAAAGGGCGGCGGCGAACACGCGCCCTGGTTCGTGGCGCGCAAGGACATGGAGAAGAACACGCTGTGGGTTGTGCAGGGGCATGAGCACGCGCTGCTGCTGTCGCACACCCTGCATGCACAGGATGCGAGCTGGGTGGCGGGCGAGCCGCCGAAGCCCGGCGCGATGGCCGCGAAGACGCGCTACCGACAGGCGGATGCGGCGTGCACGCTGAGTGGCGTGGAGGGCAACACCTTCAGCCTGAACTTCCCGCAGGCGCAGTGGGCGGTGACGCCAGGGCAGTCGGCGGTGCTGTATGACGGGGATGTGTGTCTGGGTGGCGGCGTCATCGACGCCGCGAAGTAGTCCACGCGGATGGCGACAGTAGTCGCCGGCACGCGCCTGCGCTCTCGACAGGAGGGCTGACTTGTCGGACTAGGTCGCCGCTCAGTAAGATCGGTCCCATGAGCCTCGACACTTTTCTCTACTTTGCCTACGGTTCGAACATGCTGAGCCGGCGCATGCTGGCGCGCACACCTTCGGCGCGCCGGGTCGGCTTGGCGGCGCTGGCGCACTTCGAGTTGCGCTGGCACAAGGTCAGCAAGGATGGTTCGGGCAAGTGCGACATCGTGGCCACGCCAGGCAGCAGCGTGCAGGGCGTGCTGTACGAGATTGCCGCCGCCGAACGGCCGGCGCTGGATGTCGCCGAAGGCCTGGGCACGGGTTATCGGGAAGTGCAGCTTGAGGTGCGGACTGTCGACGGTGTGCGGCAGGCCCTGAGCTACCAGGCCACCAACATCGACAGCTTTACCAAGCCCTACAGCTGGTACAAGGCTCTGGTCGTGGCCGGCGCGAAAGAGCAGGGGCTGGATGCAGCCTATGTCGAGACCCTGGAAGCGGCGCCGTCCTGGGACGACCGCAACAGCCAGCGTGCGGCCGAGAATCTGCGCTAGCTCAAAGCCGGCTGACGCGGGCTGGAGCCGGGTGGCGGTTCAGCCCACGCGCGCGAGCAGGGCCTCCAGATCCTTCATCATCACCGCCAGGTCCGCCTTCTGCTCCTCATCGGGCGCCAGGCGTGATTCGAGCTCCTGCGACATGAAGCACACGGTCATGCGCAGGTAGGTGCTGTCCAGCGCCTTGCGCACCGCAGAGAACTGCTGGCCGATCTTGAGGCAGCTTTCGTTCTCTTCGATCATGCGCTGGATGCCGCGCAGCTGGCCTTCGGCGCGGCGCAGGCGGTTCAGGATTTCGGCTCGCGCGTCGGAGTCGGTGAGCACCGTGGGGTTGCAGGCCTCGTCATCCACCGCCTTGCCGGCGGCCGGGGCCTTGGCGCTGTCTTTGACTTTGGCTTCAGCGGGCATGGGGCACCTCTACTTGAGCTGGCGGCCGGTGGCGTCGAACACGGTCACCTGCATGGGGATACCCTGGCTGACGCTGCTGGCCACGGTACAGAAATTCTCGAACTGGTCCAGCACGCGGTCCAGATGCTGCAGCGTGTCGGCGGCGACGCCGAGCTGCAGGCGCACGGCCATGCCCTGCACGCGCAGGCGTCCTTCGGCGTTGCGGCCGATGTCGGCCGTGACCTCGGCGCTGATGGGCTCGGGCGCTTGCTTGAACTTGCGCAGGGCGAAGAGCAGCGAGTCCGACAGGCAGTTGCCCACGGCGGCAGCGAGCAGTTGCACGGGCGTGGGCCCGGTGCCGCCGCCCAGTGGCGCCTTTTCGTCACCGATCAGCGCCGGCACGCCGGCGCCGAAATCGATCTCGAAGCGGTAGTCCTGCTGCTGGCGCAGCGTGACGTGGGCCTGGGACTCGCTCATGGTACGCGCCTTACTTGGTCTTGCAGACGTCGCCGCCTTCCGGCACGCCCAGCTTCTTGAACAGGAAGGCCGGGGGGCAGAAGCCGGTGAAGCCGGACTGGAACAGGTTGAAACCGGCAAAGGCGGTGACGGCCAGGAACCACTTGCTCACGAAGATGGGGCTGCCTTCGACGCCCAGGGCGAGGGTGAGCATGACAACAAAGCCGGCCATGATGCGGATGTAGCGTTCAACGGTCATTTCAAACTCCTAGGTTGAATAAAAAGGGGATCAGGCGGAAGCGGAAACCAGGGGCGTGCCGTCGGCGTTCTCATACCCACGGCGGTATAGCGAATAGTACAGGACGGGGATCACCACCAGGGTCAGCAGCGTGGACACCAGGATGCCGAAGATCAGCGAGATGGCCAGGCCGTTGAAGATGGGGTCGTCCAGGATGAAGAAGGCGCCGATCATGGCGGCCAGGCCCGTCAGCGCAATGGGCTGCGCCCGCACGGCGGCTGACTGCACCACGGCGTCCTTGAACTTCATGCCCTGGCTCACCTGCAACTCGATGAAGTCCACCAGCAGGATGGAGTTGCGCACGATGATGCCGGCCAGCGCGATCATGCCGATCATGGAAGTGGCGGTGAACTGCGCACCCAGCAGGGCATGGCCCGGCATGACGCCGATGATGGTCAGCGGAATCGGCGCCATGATGACCAGCGGCGTCGTGTAGGAGCGGAACTGCGCCACCACCAACAGGTAGATCAGGATCAGGCCCACGCCATAGGCGGCGCCCATGTCGCGGAAAGTCTCGTAGGTGATCTGCCACTCGCCGTCCCACTTGAGGGCGTAGCCGCGGTAGGTGTCCTTGGGCTGGCTGATCCAGTATTCGCTGAGCTCACCCGTGCCCTTGAGCGCGGCTTCGTCCAGGCGCGGGCGGATGGCGAACAGGCCGTACAGGGGCGAGTCCAGCTTGCCGGCCATGTCACCGAAGACGTAGCTGACATTGGCCAAGTCCTTGGTGAAGAGCGGCTTGTCGATCACGCCGCGCTCCACACGCACCAGCTCGGACAGCGGCACCAACTGGCCATTGGCGGCACGCATGGGCAGCGCCAGCACGGTGTCCAGCCCGACCTGCTTGTCGCGCGGCAGCTCCAGGCGCACCGGCACCGGGTACTTGGACTGGGCGTCGTGCAGCCAGGCGGCGTCGGCGCCGGAAAGGGCGGCCGAGACGGTCTGCGTCACTGCGGCCACCGGGATACCCAGTGACTCGGCACGCTGGCGGCGCACGCGCAGCCAGGCGCGCGGGGCGTCTTCCTTCAGCGTGGTGTCGATGGCCACGATGTCGGGCGTGTCGGCGTAGGCCTTGGCCACGCGGCGCGCCAGTTCCTGGCGGCCGGCTTCATCGGGGCCGTAGATCTCGGCCACCAGCGGGCTCATGACGGGCGGTCCGGGCGGTACTTCCACCACCTTGATGCGGGCCTTGTGCTTCCTGCCGATCTCTTCCAGCGTGGGACGCACACGCTGCGCGATGGCGTGGCTCTTGTCCTTGCGGTGGTGCTTGTCGACCAGATTCACCTGCAGGTCACCCTGCTCGGCTTCGCTGCGCAGGTAGTACTGGCGCACCAGACCGTTGAAGGTTATGGGCGAGGCGGTGCCGGCATAGCCCTGCAGGTCGGTCACCTCGGGCTGTTGCGCCAGGTAGGCGCCCAGCTCGTGCAGGGTGGCGGCCGTTTCTTCCAGCGGCGTGCCGGCCGGCATTTCGACCAGTACCTGGAATTCGCTCTTGTTGTCGAATGGCAGCATCTTGAGCACCACACCGACGAAGGACGAGGGCACCAGGGTCAGCGCCACGGACAGCAGCAGCGCGCCCAGGATGCCGGCCAGCAGCAGCATGCGGCGGCGCGAGGTCTCCAGGAAGGGCGTGAGGATGCGGGTAAAGGCGCTTTGCAGCTTGGCGCCGATGCCGCTGGCATGCGCATCGTGTGCGCCATGGTCGTCGGGGCCATGCTGCTTCATCATCTTGAGCGCCAGCCAGGGCGTGACGGTGAAGGCGATGGCCAGCGAGATGGCCATGCCCAGGCTGGAGTTGATCGGGATCGGGCTCATGTAGGGGCCCATCAGGCCCGACACGAAGGCCATGGGCAGCAGCGCGGCGATCACGGTCATGGTGGCCAGGATGGTGGGGCCGCCCACTTCGTCCACGGCACGCGGGATGATCTCGCGCAGCGGCGCGCCCGGGGTGAGCTGCTGGTGGCGGTGGATGTTCTCCACCACCACGATGGCGTCGTCCACCAGGATGCCGATGGAGAAGATCAGCGCGAACAGCGAGACGCGGTTGAGCGTGAAGCCCCAGGCCCAGGACGCGAACAGCGTGGCCATGAGCGTCAGGATCACGGCGGCGCCGACGATCACCGCCTCGCGCCGGCCCAGGGCCAGGCCCACCAGCAGAATGACCGAGCCGGTGGCAAATGCCAGCTTCTGGATCAGCTTGTTGGCCTTCTCGGCCGCGGTCTCGCCATAGTTGCGGGTGACGGTAGCCTCGATATTGGACGGAATGACGGTGTTGCGCAGGGCCTGCACGCGGTCATAGGCGGCGCGCGCCACATCCACGGCGTTCTCGCCCGGCTTCTTGGTGACGGTGATGGTGACAGCGGGATAGACCTGGCCGGCGCTGACATTCGCGTCCCTGGCATCGCCGGCGGTTTCGGCCTGGGCCATGGCGGCACCGGGGGTGAACCACACGTAGCGTTGCGGCTGCTGTGCGCCCATCTCGACGCGCGCCACTTCGCGCAGGTAGACCGGGGCGCCGCCATGCACGCCGACAACGATGTTGCCGACGTCCTGCGCGTTGCTGAGGAATTCACCGGTCTCGACACTGAGCATCTGTGCGGCGCCGCCGTTGCCGGCCTTGGTGTTGAGGACGGTGCCCGAGGGCATGCCGAAGTTGGCGGCGGCCAGGGTCTGCTTCAGTGTCAGCA
>JAJZUZ010000013.1 GCA_021845965.1 Pseudomonadota bacterium
TCGACATCGACCATTTCAAGCGGGTCAACGACAGCCACGGACACCTGTCCGGCGACCGCGTGCTGAAGGACCTGGCCCGCTGCGTGCGCGAGCGTCTGCGTGCCCAGGACATCGCCGGGCGCTGGGGCGGCGAGGAGTTCATCATCATCCTGCCCGATACCGACGCCGCCGGTGCCCAGGTGCTGGCCGAGAAGCTGCGCGTGGCGGTGGAGCGCATGCGTTTCTCGGCGCTCGACGGCCAGCCTATTCCGCTGACGGTCAGCGTCGGGCTGCACCAGCTTAGCGCGGCCTACGAGGATGACCGCGACGACATGGTGGGTGTGGCGGACCGGGCGCTGTACCGCGCCAAGGAAAAAGGCCGCAACCGCGTCGAGCAGCTCTGAGCTGCTTCAGGCGCGCGCCTGTTGCTGCAGCCAGGCGGCGAAGCGGGTCAGCGCCGGCCGCTCCGGTCCGCGCTCGGGCAACACCAGCCAGTAGCTGCGGCCGCTCTTGAGCGGCCGGGGGCAGGCGACCACCAGTTCGCCGCGCGCCAGTTCCGGCTCGATCAGCAGGCGCGGCACCAGGGCCAGGCCCAGGCCTTCGGCGGCTGCCGCCGCAGTCAGCGAGTAGAGCTCGTAACGCGGCCCGGACAGGGCCAGTGGCGCATCCACCTGCATGACGTCGAACCATTGGCGCCAGGCTTCCGGGCGGGTGCTCTGCTGCAGCAGCGGCAAGCCGGTCAGCTCGGCGGGCTGCAGGCGCCGGCGCCCGCCCAGCAGGGCCGGCGCGCACACCGGCACCACTTCCTCTTCAATCAGCGCGGTGGCGCGCGTGCCGGCCCAGTTCGCGACCTGCTCGGGTGTGCCGGAATAGAGCGCGGCATCCAGGCCGGTATCCGCGAACAGGAAGGGGCGGGTGCGGGTCTCGATGTGCACCACGAGCTCCGGATGCTGGGCGTTCAGCCGGGGCAGGCGCGGCATGAGCCAGCGCGTGGCAAAGGTCGGCACGGCGGCCAGCGCAATGCTGCCAGCCGTGCCCTGGCGCGACATGGCGTCCAGCGTGTCGCGCTCCAGCGCCTGTAGGCGCGGTGCGATCTGGCGCGCATAGTCGGCCCCTTCGGGCGTGAGCGCCACGCCATGGCGCGTGCGCCGGAACAGGGCGATGCCGAGAAACTCTTCCAGCGCGCCGAGCTGGCGCGAGACAGCACTTTGTGTCAGCGCCAGTTCCTGCGCCGCGCGTGTGTAGCTCTCGTGCCGGGCGGCGGCATCGAAGCAGGCCAGGGCTTGCAGGGAGGGGATCTTGCGGCGCATGGTGTGCGTCAGCTACACAACTTGACAGGTCTGGAGCCCAAATTGTGCCAGAGCCGCCATTTATTCATGCGAATCACTCATATCTGAGTGCAATTAATTCGTTTGCCGCGAGGTCGGTCGGGCCGTACCATCACGGCCATATCTCCGGAGCACGCCCATGGCCAACGCCACCTTTCACTGGAACGATCCCTTCCTCCTCGACCAGCAGCTGAGCGACGACGAGCGCATGGTGCGCGACGCCGCTGCGGCCTATTGCCAGCACAAGCTGGCCGCCCGCATGCCCGAGGCCTTCCGCCAGGAGAAGACCGACGCGGCCATCTTCCGCGAGATGGGCGAACTCGGCCTGCTGGGCCCGACCATCCCCGAGCAGTACGGCGGCCCGGGCCTGAACTACGTGGCCTACGGCCTGATCGCGCGCGAGGTCGAACGCATCGACTCCGGCTACCGCTCCATGATGAGTGTCCAGTCGTCCCTGGTGATGGTGCCGATCTTCGAATTCGGCAGCGAGGCGCAGAAGCAGAAGTACCTGCCGAAACTCGCGACAGGCGAGTGGATCGGCTGCTTCGGCCTGACTGAACCCGACCACGGCTCCGACCCCAACTCCATGGCCACGCGCGCCTACAAGACGGCGGGCGGCTACCGCCTCAAGGGCAACAAGATGTGGATCTCCAACAGCCCGATCGCCGATGTCTTCGTCGTCTGGGCGCGCGAGGTCAGCGAGGGCGGTGCCACCGGCCCGATCCGCGGCTTCGTGCTGGAAAAAGGCATGAAGGGCCTGTCGGCGCCGGCGGTGCACGGCAAGGTCGGCCTGCGTGCCTCCATCACCGGCGAGATCGTGATGGACGACGTCTTCGTGCCGGAAGAGAACGCCTTCCCCGAGGTGCAAGGGCTGAAGGGCCCCTTCACCTGCCTGAACTCGGCGCGTTACGGCATCGCCTGGGGCGCTTTAGGCGCGGCCGAAGACTGCTGGTTCCGCGCGCGCCAGTACGTGCTGGACCGCAAGCAGTTCGGCCGCCCGCTGGCGGCCAACCAGCTGATCCAGAAGAAGCTGGCCGACATGCAGACCGAGATCGCGCTCGGCCTGCAAGGCTGCCTGCGCCTGGGCCGCATGAAGGACGAGGGCACGGCGGCGGTGGAAATCACCTCCATCCTGAAACGCAACTCCTGTGGCAAGGCGCTGGACATCGCCCGCATGGCGCGCGACATGATGGGCGGCAACGGCATCAGCGACGAGTTCGGCGTGGCGCGCCACCTGGTGAACCTGGAGGTGGTGAATACCTACGAGGGCACGCACGACATCCACGCGCTGATTCTGGGCCGCGCGCAGACGGGCATCGCCGCGTTTGCGAACTGAGCCTATCCCGCTCTCGTCTTCCACGGAGTTTCGTGATGGCGGAGAGGGGGCCGGGGGCCGATTGGGCAAAGCGCAGCGCCTATGAGGCCCCCGGGGCAGCCTTCGGCTGACAGGCGAAGCAGCAGCACATGAAAGAGAACCGCATGGACAAGCAACCCGCCGCCCTCCCCCACATCAAGGTACTCGACCTTTCGCGCGTGCTCGCGGGACCGTGGTGCACGCAGATCCTGGCCGACCTGGGCGCCGATGTGGTGAAGATCGAGCGCCCCGGCGCCGGTGACGATACGCGCCACTGGGGCCCGCCCTTCCTGCGGGATGCGCAAGGTCAGGCCACGGAACACGCCGCCTACTACACCTGCGCCAACCGCAACAAGCGCTCCATCACGGTGGACATCGCGCGGCCCGAAGGCCAGGCGCTGATCCGCCAGCTCGCCGCGCAGAGCGATGTGGTGGTGGAGAACTTCAAGGTCGGCGGCCTCAAGCACTACGGCCTGGACTACGAGAGCCTGAAGCAGATCAACCCGAAGCTGATCTACTGCTCGGTCACCGGCTTCGGCCAGGACGGCCCCTACGCCGAACGCGCCGGCTATGACCTGATGGTCCAGGCCATGAGCGGCATGATGAGCATCACGGGCCGGCCCGACAGCGTCCCCGGCGGCGGCCCGCAGCGCGTGGGCGTGGCGCTGACCGATCTCTTCACTGGTGTCTACGCCGCGACCGCGATCCTGGCCGCGCTGGAAGTGCGGCACCGTACCGGCGAGGGCCAGCACATCGACATGGCCCTGCTGGATGTGGGCATGGCCATCCTGGCCAACCAGGCCGGCGGCTTTCTCAACACCGGCAAGGTGCCGCAGCGCCAGGGCAACAGCCATCCCAGCCTGGTGCCCTACCAGGACTTCCCGACGCAGGACGGTGCCATGCTGCTGGCCATTGGCAATGACGGACAGTTCACGCGCTTCTGCGAGGTGGCGGGCCATCCCGAACTGGCGCAGGACGCCCGCTTTGCGACCAACCCGCAGCGCGTGAAGCACCGCGACGAACTGGTGCCGCGTCTGATGGAGATCACGCGCACGCGCAGCACCGCCGAGTGGATCGCTGCGCTGGAGCACAAGGCCGTGCCCTGCGGCCCGATCAATGACATCGGTCAGGCTTTCGCGGACGCTCAGGTGCAGGCGCGCGGCCTGGCCATCGAGCAGCCGCGTTCGGAAAAGGCGGTGGCCGCCGAAGGCGTGCCGGTGATCCGCAGTGTGGCCAGTCCGCTGCGCCTGTCGGCCACGCCGCCGGTGCTGCGCCGCGCGCCACCGGTGCTGGGCGAGCACACCGACGAGGTGCTGGCCGCGCTGGGGCTGGACGGCGCGCGCATCGCCGCGCTGCGCGAGGCGGGCATCGTCTAGCGCCGTTTGCGCGATGCCGGCCGGCGTGCCCGCAGCGCGGCCTGCAAGGCCAGCCGCCCCCAGTGCTGCATGGCCGCGGGCTCGTCGAACACGTCGGCCGGTGCCTCGTAATACATCAGTTGCACCGTCTTGCCGCGCGCGCTGTAGGTGAAGCGCGCCAGGCCGCGCTCCTCGTAGACCGGCTGGGTCTGGGTGTCTGCCTTCAGGTAGAGCTTGTCGCCGATGATGATGGCGAGGAACAGCCCGTCGCAGTACAGGCCGTGGCCGCCGAACATGCGGCGCGCGGTGATGCGGCCCAGCCCGGCCATCCGCTCGGCAGCGAAGTCGGCAAATTCCTGGCGATGTTGCATGGACATTCGGGCGTGCTGCAGCTTGGCCCACTATAGCGGGCGGCGCGCCGTACACCTAGGCGACAGCCGGCCGGCGCGGCGCGCCGCACAATCGCCGCTCGGACATACAGGAGACAGACATGAGCATCGCCCCGAAACACAGCTACAACCGCCGCCAGGTCATCACGCGCACGGCCGCGCTCGCCGCGGCACCGGCCCTGGTCAGTCCCTGGGCGCTCGCACAGGACAAATACCCGAACCGCCCCATCACGCTGATCGCACCCTGGCCCACCGGCGGCAGCAGCGACGCCGTGATGCGCGCCTTCGCCGAGAGCGCCGGCCGTGCCCTGGGCGGCACGGTCATCGTGGAAAACAAACCCGGCGCCGGCGGCACACTGGGGGCCGCCGCCATGGTCAACGCCAAGCCGGACGGCTACCTGCTCACGCAGCTGCCGCTGGGCATCTACCGCCTGCCGCACATGCAGAAGACGTCCTTCGACCCGGTGAAGGACATCACGCACATCGTCTGCCTGACCGGCTACACCTTTGGCCTGGCGGCGCGCCCCGACGCGCCCTTCAAGACGCTGAAGGAGATGGTGGCCTACGCCAAGGCCAACCCCGGCAAGGTGAACTACGGCCACACCGGCACCGGCACCACCCCGCATCTGGCCATCGAGGAGTTTTCCGCCAAGGCCGGCATTCAGTTGCAGGACATCCCCTACAAGGGTTCGGCCGAGATCCTGCAGGCCATCCTCGGCGGCCACATCCCGCTCATGAGCGGCACCGCCGAGTTCGCGCCGCACGTGAAGGCCGGCAAGCTGGTGTTGCTGGCGACGCTGGGCAGCAAGCGCAACAAGGCCTTCCCGGACGTGCCCACGGTCAAGGAAAGCGGCTGGGACACGGTGAGCGAGTCGCCCTTCGGCATCGGCGGCCCGAAGAACATGGATCCCGAGCTCGTGAAGGTCATTCACGACGCCTTCAAGAAGACGCTGGAGGACCAGCGGGTGCTGGACGCGCTGGACAAGTTCTACATGCCGACCATCTACATGGACACGGCCGATTACACGGCCTATGCGGCGCGCACCTACGCGGCCGAGAAGGCGACGATCGACCGCCTCAGGGCGGCTGGCAAGATCTGATTCGGCGTCAGGCAAGCCGCAGGGCGCTCAGGCGGCCCTGCGGTTGACCAGCACGATGCCCACGGCCACGAGGGCCAGCGCCGCAAGCAGGCTGGCGGTGATGGCCTCGTGCAGCCACAGTGCGCCGAACAGCAGCGCGAACATGGGCGTGAGAAAGGCGAAGGCTGAGATCTTCGTCGCCGGGTAGCGACCCAGCATCCACATCCACACCAGATAGCTGGCAAAGGCGCCCACCACCGTCTGCAAGAGCAGCGAAGTGGCGGCAAAGGGGCTGAACTGCGTACTCCAGGTCTCACCCAGCGCCAGCGACAGCAGCGGCAAGGTGACGGCGCTCACCGCTACCTGGTAGAACAGCAGCTTCTCCGGCGAGCAGCGCGCCAGCGAACTGGCACGGATGGTCACCGTCGTCAGCCCCCAGGACAGGCCGCCGGCCAGCGCCAGCGCATCGCCCAGCAGCTGGCGCTGCGACAGCGGGGCAACGAAACTCTCGCGTACCGCGAACACCAGCGCCAGGAAGGCCAGCACCAGGCCGATCCACTGCAGCCGGTGCAGCCGTTCGGCGCGCACCAGCAGCGGCAGCACCAGCGCCACCCAGAACGGCGAGGTGTAGAGAAAGACCGTCAGGCGCGACGCCGTGGTGTATTGCAGGCCGCTGTAGAGCAGCGCGAACTCGGCGGCGAACAGGGTGCCTGCCAGCAGGCCCGGGCCCAGGGTGCCGTCGCGCACGAACAGCCGTACGCCGCGCCAGCGGCACCACAGCAGCAGCAGCAGCGTGGCGCCGATGAAGCGCAGCGCCGCCTGATAGACCGGCGCCAGTTCGGGCAGCGTGGCCTTGACCAGCACCTGCTGGAAGCCCCAGAACATGCAGCACACCAGCAGGATCGCGGCGGCGACGCTGTCGAGGTGGTCTTTGCGTACGGGTGGACTCATGTCAGCGCGCGGCGTGGCAGCGGGAGACGGCGCATGCAGGCGCTAGACCATCCAACCGGGAAACGCCGTGGAACCGGCTTTGCCGGGCCACGGGCGCTGCCTCCTGCAAGGGGGTGAGGCCTGCGGCTCCGGGCCTGCCAGTGCAGGGCCGCACAGGCCGAAGAGACTGAGCCTCCGGCATAGTCACCTGGCGTGCAGGGGCACGCAGTGCCCGCAGCCTGGAGGTGTGCAACATCACAGCGGATGCTCGGCGTAGAACCTTCCCCCGTGGAACAGCAGGGGCGAGGCGCCGTGGCGCTGGGTGCAGCGCTCCACTTCGCCGACGAAGATCACGTGGTCGCCCTCCTCATAGCGGCTGCGGTTGTAGCACTCGAAGGTGGCGGCCGCGCCGGTCAGCAAGGGGGCCCCGGCCATGCCCTCGGTGTGCGGCACGCCGGCCCAGCGGTCCACGCCCTTGGCGGCAAAGCGCTGCGCCAGTTCCTGCTGGTCGGCGGCCAGCACGTTGATGGCGTAGTGTGAGCCAGCGCTGAACACCGCCATGGAGCCGGCGGCGCGCGCGAGGCTCCAGAGCACCAGCGGCGGGTGCAGTGAGACCGAATTGAAGGAGTTGGCGGTGAGGCCGACGAGCTTGCCGTTGGCGGCGCGCGCCGTGACGATGGTCACGCCGGTGGCAAACATGCCTAGCGCGGCGCGGAATTCGGCTTGGGTGAAACTCGGCGGGCGGGCGCGCGGCACCGGGGCGGAAACGGACATGGCCGCAATTTACCTGAAATCAACCGCCCGAGGGGCCGTAGGTGGATGCTTCGGAGACACGGCCCCTAAAATGCCGGCATGGGCTTCTGGAAATGTGTGGCCAGCCTTGCGCTGCTGCTGGCGGCTTCCGCGCACGCCGGCGAGCGGGCCTGCGACGAGTTCTACGCGCGTCTGCCCAATGTAAGCTGGGCGCTGTGCCAGTCGGCCGGGCTGCAGGCGAGCGAGGGGCGCAGCGTGAAGGGGCGCACGATCTATGTGCGGGACGTGCGGCCGCAGGCGCCGCGCCTGCGGGTGCTGGTGATCGGCGGCATGCATGGCGACGAGCTGTCCTCGTCGTCGGTGGCGCTGCACTGGATCCGGCTGGCCCAGAGTGACAGCGAGTCCGTGCACTGGCGCTTCATTCCGGCGCTCAACCCCGACGGCCTCTTTGACAAGCCGGCCCGGCGTGTCAACGCCAACGGGGTGGATCTGAATCGCAACTTCCCCACGCCCAACTGGGAGCACGACGCAGCCTACTACTGGGAAAAGCGCACCCGCAAGGATCCGCGTCGCTGGCCCGGCACGCAGCCGCTGAGCGAGCCCGAGACCCGCTTTCTGCACGCCGAGATCCAGCGCTTCAAGCCCAACCTGATCGTGAGCATCCACGCCCCCTATGGCCTGCTCGACTTTGACGGGCCGACCGAGCCGCCGCGCCGGCTGGGGCGGCTGATCCTGGACCAGGTGGGCGTCTTCCCGGGCTCCCTGGGCAACTACGGTGGCGTGCAGAAGGGCATGCCGGTGGTGACAATCGAGTTGCACAGCGCCCTGCTGACGCCGCGCAATGTGGAGATCCAGCGTATGTGGACTGACCTGCGGCAGTGGATGGGCGTGCGGCTGGCCGGCGTCGAGCCCGGGGAGCCGGTGCCGCGCTGACGCGCCTGCCTGTCATCACCGGCCGCGGTGGCAGGTGACGACCTGGCCGGTTTTCAGCGCACCAGCAGCACGGGCACCGAGCAGTGCGCCAGCACCTGGGTGGCGACCGAGCCCAGCACCAGATTGCCCAGGGCGCTGTGGCCGTGCGAACCCATCACCACCAGGTCGTACTTGCCCGATTCGGCCACCTTGGCGATCGTCTCGCCCGCGTGGCCGACCTTCCACACGCTCTTGGCTTCGATGCCGTGGCGAGCCAGGAACTTGGACACGGGGCCGATGATCTTCTCGGCTTCCTCGGTGTGGTACTTGTCAACGATCTCCTTGCCCACGGCGGCACGCGCGCGGGGGGGCAGCTGGGGCTGGGCGGTGAAGATCGTGAAGTTGTTGTCGGGGCTGATCAGGCTTTCGTGCGTGGTCAGGTAGGCCAGCATTTTCTTGGTGTACTCGCTGCCATCAACGGCCAGAAGAATCTTCATGGAGGTTTCCTTTCTTGTCTGTGTACCGGAGTTTATCGCTATGCCCCGATGCTAGGCGGTGCGAGTCCCTGCAAGAAAGACGGGGTATTACGTAGGCGTCGCTGCGCCCGTCGCGCCGCCAGCACGCCGTTGCGGCAGGCGGGCCAGCACGTCGCGCAGCCACGCATGGGCCGCGTTGTGTTGCATGCGCCGATGCCACAGGGCATCCACGTGCACGGCGGGTACGGCAAAGGGCAGTTCGCGCAGCACCAGCTGGTCGGCGATGCCGGTGACACTGACGAAATGGCGCGGCAGGACGGTGAGCAGATCCGAGGTGGCCACCACACGTCCGGCGGTGAAGAATTGGTTGACGGTCAACACGATGTGCCGTTGCCGTCCCAGCGCGCCGAGGGCTTCATCGATGAAGCCATAGGGGCGGCCGGAGAAGCTCACCAGCAGATGGCGCGCCGCGCAGTAGCGGTCCAGCGTCAACGCCTCCTGCGCCAGGGGGTGGTCGCGACGCATCACGCAGACGTACTTGCTCAGGTAAAGACGGCGGTGCTCGAAGGGCACGCTCTCGCCGGCCTGGGCCTGGGCCGTCAGCGAGGCCATCACGGCCGGGAAGTAGCCGATGGCCATGTCGGCGTTCTCCTCCACCAGCAGCCGGCGCGGATCGCGCGTGGTCAAGGGCACCACGCGGATCGTGACACCGGGGGCCTCCTGGTCGATCACGTGGATCAGCCCCGGGATGAGCTCCGCGGCCGTGGCATCCGCCATCGCGAGCACGAAGCTGTTGTGAGCCTGGGCGGGTACGAACTCCCCGGGAACCAGCGAATCCTGCAACTGGCGCAGGGCCTGCTGTACGGTGGGCCACAGCGCCAGCGCACGGGGCGTGGGCTCCAGCCCGTGGCCGCTGCGGCGCAAAAGTTCATCGCCCAGTGCTTCCCGCAGCCGGCGCAGGGCATTGCTGACCGCGGGTTGTGTGAGCGCCAACTTTGCTGCGGCCTTCGTCAGGCTGCGCTCGGTCATGACCTCATCGAATATGCGCAGCAGGTTCAGGTCCAGAGTACGAAAGTTGAGCGCGGGCATGGAAGAACGATTACATCACTGTAATGAATGTAACTTATAAGCAATATAAAGTTGAATCACAGTAGTAAAAACCCTAATATTGCGGCATTGCAGCAAATATTGAGTCAGGAGGTCCACCATGAATAGCAGCTTCGTCCACGTTCAGTACCCAACCCGTCACGCCGCGGTTGAGCGTTATGAGGGCGTCGTCGCCAGCGTCAAGGAAATGCGCAAGTCCTTCGGTGGTCTGGCTGCCGTCCTGCTGGCGGCCATGGTCTCGGCGCTGCTGGTGGTGGCGGACCAGCTGATGGACAGTTGGGTGGAAGGTCATCTGCTGGCGGCCTGGGTCTTGCTGTGGGTGATCGGCTTTGCCGCCGTGGCCCTGCTGGCACCTGCGGCCCGCAGTCTGGCCAGGCGCCTGATGGCCCGCCTGGACGCGTGGTCGCAGGCGGTCGCCCGCCGTCGCGCGGACGAGCGTCTGTGGGAGATGGCCCGTGCCGACAGCCGCATCATGGCCGATCTGCGCGCCGCCAAGACGCGCGCCGAAGCGGCTGACGACGTGATGCTTCCCGTGGTCAAGGTGGAAAAGACCGCCTCGCCGCGTCCCACCAGCCATATCTCCTACCTGTGAGGCAGGGGGCCGTGCGATCGGCCCCACAGACAGGCAGAATAGAGCCACCATTCGGTGGCTTTTTTTCATGCGCAAACGGCTGCTGCCAATAAACTATCCGACGACCTTCTGGCCACCGGAGAGTTCTCTCTGGATGGCCACTGATACCGGAGTTCTATGAGCGTTTCCTCGACCTTGGGCCGCAAGCTTTTTGCGCAGATGCCCCCAAGCATAGTGATCACTGAGCCGGTGCCCCGCTGGCGCGCCTGGGCCAAGGGTTTGCTCAAGGGGGTGGTCGTGATTCTGCTCTGCGCCGCCAGCTTCTACGCGGGCGTCAACTACGGGCGGGCCCCGCAGACGGTGATCATCACCGATGCCGGCGCCGCGGCACCGACCCAGGCCGAAACCCCGGCCAAGGCCGCCCCGGCGCCGGACGCTCTGGCCGAAGCCGTCGAAGCGCGCAGCATCGAGGGGCTCGAGATCCAGACGCTGGACGTCACCGTCGACCACAGCGCACCGGCGCAGCTGCGCTATGAATTCAGCGTCGGCAACGAGGGGCGTCTGTACGAGGGCAATTTCGAGCTGCTGGTGCTGGGCGAGCGTGAGGGCCAGACCACCGAATGGGTCTACCCGCCCGAAGCACAGCGCCAGGACGGGGCCTACCGCATGCGTGTCGGCCGCTATCTCAAAACCGGCGGCAGCCTGCAATTGCCTGCCGGTTTGGTGCCGCGGGCCGTTGCCGTGCGCCTGCGCGAGAGTTCGGGCGTGCGGGCCAGCCGCGGTGTCATCCTCTCCGATGCGCAAGCCGGCGGCGGCCAGGGTCCGGCCCGGCCCGGCCGCTGAACGGCGGGCAACGCAGCACAGAAGACAAAAAAAGGGGCGCCGCGGCGCCCCTTTCGCTGTCCCCTTGCCCCTTCAGGCCGCGGTCAGCAGTTTCTCGATGCGCTCCCGTGTGTCGCGCAGCGCCTTGGGCAGGCGGGCGTCGATCTGCTGGAACAGCACGTCGTGCAGCTTGAGTTCCTCCAGCCACTGGGCCTTGTCGATGTGGGTCACGGTATGGAACTGCTCCGGCGTGAAGTCCAGGCCGTTCCAGTTGAACTCCTCATAGGCCGGGCTCAGGCCGTAGAAATGCTCCTTGCCCTTGGCCTCGTCCTCGATGCGGTCGATCATCCACTTCAGCACGCGCATGTTCTCGCCATAGCCGGGCCAGACGAACTTGCCGTCGGCGCCCTTGCGGAACCAGTTGGTCGTGAAGATGGCCGGCAGGCGGCCACCCTTGGCGGCGACCTTCTCGCCCATATTGAGCCAGTGCTGGAAGTAGTCGCCCATGTGGTAGCCGGTGAAGGGCAGCATGGCAAACGGGTCGCGGCGCACCACACCCTGCTGGCCGATGATGGCAGCGGTGGTCTCGGAGCCCATGGTCGCGGCCATGTACACGCCCTCCACCCAGTTGCGCGCCTCGGTCACCAGCGGCACCGTGTTGGAGCGGCGGCCACCGAAGATGAAGGCATCGATGGGCACGCCCTTGGGGTTGTCCCAGTCGGGATCCAGCGCCGGGTTGTTGGTGGCGGCCACGGTGAAGCGCGAGTTCGGGTGCGCGGCCTTGGCGCCAGTCTCCTTGGCGATCTGCGGGGTCCAGTCCTTGCCCTGCCAGTCGATGGCATGGGCCGGGGCCGGGCCGTCCATGCCCTCCCACCACACGTCGCCATCGTCGGTCAGCGCGACGTTGGTGTAGATGACGTCGCTCTTGAGCGACTCCATGCAGTTCGGGTTGGTCAGGTAGTTGGTGCCGGGGGCCACGCCGAAGTAGCCGGCTTCCGGGTTGATGGCGTACATGCGGCCGTCGTTGCCGGGTTTGACCCAGGCGATGTCGTCGCCGATGGTCGTGACCTTCCAGCCTTCGAAGCCCTTGGGCGGCACCAGCATGGAGAAATTGGTCTTGCCGCAGGCGCTGGGGAAGGCCGCCGCCACATGGTATTTCTTGCCCTTGGGGCTGGTCACGCCCAGGATCAGCATGTGCTCGGCCAGCCAGCCCTCGTCGCGGCCCATATTGGAGGCGATGCGCAGCGCAAAGCACTTCTTGCCCAGCAGCGCGTTGCCGCCATAGCCGGAGCCGTAGGACCAGATCTCGCGCGTCTCAGGGTAGTGCACGATGTACTTGGTCTGGTTGCAGGGCCAGGCGCTGTCCTTCTGGCCCGGCTGCAGCGGCGCACCCACGGTGTGCATGGCGGGCACGAACTCGCCGTCGGTGCCCAGCACCTCATAAACGGCCTTGCCCATGCGCGTCATGAGCTTCATATTGACGGCCACGTAGGCGCTGTCGGACAGCTCCACGCCGATGTGGGCGATGTCGCTGCCCAGCGGGCCCATGGAGAAGGGCACCACGTACATGGTGCGGCCTTTCATGCAGCCGTTGAACAGGGCGGCCTTGCCGTCCTGGGTGCCGTACTGCAGCAGCGCGCGCATCTCGGTGGGCTCAACCCAGTTGTTGGTCGGGCCGGCGTCTTCCTTGCGGGCGGAGCAGATGAAGGTGCGGTCTTCGACGCGGGCCACGTCGCTGGCGTCGGAGCGGCACAGGAAGCTGTTGGGACGCTTGGCCTGGTTGAGTCGGGTGAAGGTGCCGGCCTGCACCAGCTGGTCGCACAGGCGCTGGTACTCCTCGTCGCTGCCGTCGCACCAGTAGATGGCGTCGGGTTTGCACAGGGCGGCCATGTCGGCCACCCAGGCCAACAGCTTCGCGTGCTTGACGTAGCTCGGGGCGTTCAGATGGATGCCCTGCATCACGGGAGAGTTCATGAAAAAAGCTCCAGGTTGATAAGTGATCCCTGTGAAGCCGACGCCCCCAAAGGGCGGCGGCTGGCAGTGCGGGTCGCGCCGGCCCTAGGGGAGCCGGCGGACGACAGTGCGGGCCATTGTATGAACTGGGGCTGCGGTTACGGACGCGTTACGGCGAAAATCTATGCAAAACATGCATGGCTTTATGCGAGGCAGGGGCGGATCGCGAGCGGCGACACAGCGCCACGAAGGCATCGGGAGGACAGGCAGGCGGGGGGGGCGAGGCGGGCGACCGGTGAGACCCCGGGGCCGGAAAGACGTGCGGCGCCCGGAGGGCGCCGCAGAGGGCAAGGCCGATGAAGGCTCTGCGAGGAGCCGGCGGCCGGTGGCGCGTCAGGGGCCGCGGCCCCCGCGCCGGGCATCAGGCCATGAAAACGGCGATGAAGGCCAGCAGGAAGATCATCAGGCCGCCGAGCACCGGGATCACCACCGGGATTGTGTGCACGAGGCTCTCGATCGGATCGGCATTCTGGGTCTGGTTCGTGGTCGGGTGAGACATGGCTTTCCTCGTGTTTCTGGGTTGGCAGCTCCCCGGATTCTACATAGTCGGCCGCCTGGGGCCGCTCCGGGAAAGCCCCAGCCCAAGCGACGGTGCGGGAATGGCCGGGCGGGACTTCCCAGTCCCCGGCGTCTGAGCTATCGTGCGCTTCAGCACAGCCCCCCTGAGGACGCGGCACCGGACGGAGGATCTCGGATGGTCAAGCGCATGTCGAGTGGCAAGACAAACGAGCCCCTGTGGGTCTCTCCCGGCCTGCGCGATGCGCCGGTGCTGGATCTGATGTGCTCGCATTTCGTGCTGACCCTGGTGGCACGCATGGGCGGCGTCTTCAATGCGCGGCGCGACCTGCACGGCGTGATCGAGCTGACCGGGCGCCACCTGGTCTGGCCGCAGCCCGTGCTGCTGCGCCTGCGCGGCTACCTCGCCCACCGCTGCACTGGCGACCCGCACTGGGCCGGGCACGAAATGCTGCCGGTGGACGACTTCCTGGCGCGCCACGGCGAATGGCGCGGCCCCTATGAGGAAGGCACGCTGTTCTTCTACCTGGACGACTATGCCAAGCAGCAGCCGCGCGACCTGTTGCTCGTGCTCAACGCCACCCATGCCTGGCTGCACCAGACGCTCAAGAAACAGTCCACGCTGGTGCAGAAGAACATCGACGCGCTGGCCAGCCTGCTGCAGCTCAACCAGGCCGAACGCGCCCTGCTGCTCTATGGCACGCTGACGCGCTACCAGCGCGAGCTGCGCAGCCTGCTGGTGGAGTTCAAGGTCAGCAACGCCGCCGAAGCCTACGCCGTGATCGCCGAGGCGGCGGGGGTGAAAGCCGAAGAGGTAGGCGACGCCCTGCGCGCCGGTTCGCGGCTGGAGCGTATCGGCCTGGTCGACAACCTCATCTCCGAGCACAACATCACCGATCTGGCCGACCTGATGAAGGTGAGCGAAAAGTTGCCGCCGGTGTTGATGCGCGAATACCGCGACCAGGCCGAGCTGATGGCGGTGTTCACCCGGCCCGCCTGCAAAAGTGCCCTGCAGCTGCCGGACTTTGCCTTCGTCGGCGAGGAGGCGCAATTGCTCACCACCTTGCTGCGACAGGCCGTCGGGCGCCGAGAGCCGGGCATCAATGTGCTGCTCTACGGTCCGCCGGGTACCGGCAAGACCGAGCTGGCCAAGGTGGCGGCCCAGGCCGCGGGGCTGGAGCTGTTCGAAGTGGAATACGCGGACCGCGACGGCAATTCACTCAGCGGGCGCGAGCGCTACCGCTCCCTGCAGATTGCCCAGGTCTTTCTCAAGGGCAGCGCGCAGGCGGCGCTGCTGTTTGACGAGGTGGAAGACGTGTTCCCGCCCCTCTCCAGCGAGACGGCGCAGCTGCTGGCGCGCACTGACAAGACCGGGCCACAGGCGAGTGTCAGCGGCAAGGCCTGGGTGAACCAGATCCTGGAGTCCAACCCGGTGCCCACCATCTGGGTCACCAACCGCATCGAGCAGATCGATCCGGCCTTCCGGCGCCGCTTCGCCTACCACCTGCAGCTGGAGTCCCCGCCACCCGGGGCCCGCGAGCAGCTGGTGCGCAAGGCACTGGAGGGGGTGGCGGTCTCCGAGGCCTGTGTCGCCCGCCTCGTGGCGCGCCGCGGGCTGACGCCGGCCCAGATCCACACTGCGGTGCGCTTTGCGGGCATGGTGGGCGTGCCGGCCGGCGCGGGCGACACCCCCCCGCAGGGACAGCTGGAGCAGCTGATCGAGCGCCAGCTGCGCAACGCCGACCAGGCGCTGGGCAGCCGACCCGGCGGTGCCGCGCCCCGCCACCACGCCACCCGCTACGACCTGGCGCTGCTGAACGTCGAAAGCCGCTTTGAGCTGCCCCGCATCGTGCAGGCGCTGCGGGCGCGCGGGCATGGCAGTCTGTGTTTCTACGGCCCGCCGGGCAGCGGCAAGACGGCCCTGGCCGAGTATCTGGCCGAGCAGATGGGCCGCCCGCTGATGATCCGCCAGGCCAGCGATCTGGTGAGCAAGTTCATCGGCGAGACCGAGCAGAACATGGCCGACATGTACGCCGAAGCCGAGCGGGAAAACGCCGTGCTGCTGCTGGACGAGGCCGACAGCTACCTGCAGGACCGTCGCGGCGCGCAGCGGACCTACGAGGTGACCGAGGTCAACGAGATGCTGCAGGGCATGGAGCGCCACAAGGGGGTCTTCATCTGCACCACCAACCTGATGGATCGGATCGACCAGGCGGCGCTGCGCCGCTTTACCTTCAAGATCCGCTTCAAATCCCTGTCGCGCGAGCAGCGGCGCGCGATGTTTGTTGCCGAAGTCCTGGGCGGCCAGGCGGACCGCCTGCGGCCGGCGCAGCAACAGCAGCTGGACGCCCTGGACCAGCTTTGCCTGGGCGATTTTGCCGCGGTGCAGCGCCAGGCCCAGATCCTGGGCGAGGACTTTGGCCCGGACGAATTCCTGGCGCAGCTCGAAGCCGAACACCGCCTCAAGCCCGAAGTACGGGAGAGCCGGGGCATGGGCTTCATGCAATAACCCCGAGCCACGCCGGGTTTCCCGGCCTGTGGGCCCGCCGCCGCTGCCCGTGTCAACCGATTTCGGGGCTGGTGCGCTATAGGCACAGGGCAGGTGCCAAAAAGCGCCGTCGGGGCTGACCCCGGCGCAAGAAGCAGCTTGCGGCACCCGCTGTACAGGACGGATCACCATGCGCAAAGACATCATCAAGGTGCCCGAGAAGGGCACCTACAAGTGGCAGCTTTTCAAGCAGTGGACCGATGAGTTCCGCCAGACCCCTGCTGATCATGTGGCCTATATCGCCCTGCATCTGGCGGGCGTGCTGGAGCCCTGCCGTGCCAAGTTCGACAAGCTGATGCAGCACCATCGCCAGCAACTGCGCGACAAGTCCAAGATGCAGCGCCACAGCCGCGCCATCGAGCGCCTGCAGAACACCATGTCGGCGGCAGCGCTTTCCTACGAAAGCAGCTTTCACCGCCACTGAGACGACAGGCGGCGATCCCCGTCGATCGCCTCGGCGCTCGTCTCAGCTCCCCTCCCCCACCACCCGTAGCACATCGGCGCCGTAAGCCTCGAGCTTCTTGGCGCCGATGCCGCTGATGCCCTGCAGATCAGCCAGCGATTGCGGGCGGCGCCGCGCGATCTCAGCCAGCGTGGCGTCGTGAAAGATCACGTAAGCCGGCAAGTTGTGGGCCCGCGCGACTTCCGCGCGCCAGGCCCTGAGGTTGATGTAGCGCACCTGGTCGTCCACGCCCAGCTCCTGCGCTGCCGCAGCCGGCGCCGCGCTGCGGCGGTTGCGTTTGGCGGCAGGTGCCGCCACCGATTCACGCAGCTGCACCTGCACTTCCCCTTTGAGCACGGCGCGTGAGCCCTCGGTGAGCTGCAGCGTGTTGAACATACCGCCATCCACCGCCACGGCGCCGATCGCAATCAGCTGGCGCAGCACCGCACGCAGCTCGCTCTCGCTGCTATCGCGGGCAATGCCGAAGGTGCTCAGGCTCTCGTGTCCGTACTGGCTCACCTTTTCCGTCTGCTTGCCGCGCAGGATATCCATGATGTGGCCGGCGCCGAAGCTGATGCCGCTGGCCTGCTGCACGCGGTAGATGCAGGACAGCAGCTTGCGCGCGAGCTCGCTGCCGTCGCGCACCGCCGGCGGGTGCAGGCAGTTGTCGCAGTTGCCACAAGGTTCCGATTTCTCGCCGAAATAGCCCAGCAGGCGCACACGGCGGCAGTCCGTCGCCTCGGCCAGCGCCAGCAGGGCATCGAGCTTGCCGCGCATCACCTGCTTGAAGTCTTCGCCGGCCGGGCTCTCGTCGATCATGCGCCGCTGGTTCACCACGTCCTGCAGGCCGTAGGCCATCCAGGCGTCGGCGGGCGCGCCGTCGCGCCCGGCGCGGCCGGTCTCCTGATAGTAGCCCTCGATGTTCTTGGGCATGTCCAGGTGGGCGACAAAGCGCACGTCCGGCTTGTCGATGCCCATGCCGAAGGCGATGGTGGCCACCATCACCAGTCCGTCCTCGCGCAGGAAGCGGTCCTGGTTCTGCTGGCGCACGCCAGCCTCCAGGCCGGCGTGGTAGGGCAGCGCGTTCAGGCCGGCCTCCACCAGCGCGGCGGCCACCTCCTCCACCCGCTTGCGCGACTGGCAGTAGACGACGCCCGCCTCGCCCGCGTGTTCGCGTTCGATGAAGCGCAGCAGCTGGGTCAGCGCGTCCTTCTTTTCGACAATGGTGTAGCGGATGTTGGGGCGGTCAAAGCTGCTGACGAACTGCTGTGCGTTCTCCAGCTGCAGGCGTTCCACGATGTCCGCGCGCGTAAGGGCATCGGCGGTGGCGGTGAGTGCGATGCGCGGCACCGCCGGGTAGCGTTCGTGCAGCACCGTGAGCGCGCGGTACTCGGGGCGGAAGTCGTGGCCCCACTGGCTGACGCAGTGTGCCTCGTCGATGGCAAAGAGCGCCAGCTGGCCGCGTGCGGCCAGGGCATCCAGCTGGGCCAGGAAGCGCGGGGTGGTGACACGTTCCGGCGCGGCGTAGAGCAGTGTGAGCTCGCCGCGCAGCAGGCGCCGTTCCACCTGGGCGGCCTCCTCGCCGGAGAGGCTGGAGTTCAGGAAGGCGGCCTCCACGCCGGCTTCGTGCAGCGCGCCCACCTGGTCGTGCATCAGCGCGATCAGCGGCGATACCACGAGGGTGGTGCCGCGGCCGGCCTGCTGACGGGCAATGGCCGGGATCTGGTAGCACAGCGATTTGCCGCCACCGGTAGGCATGAGCACCAGCGCGTCGCCACCGGAGACCACGTGCTCGACGATGGCTTGCTGCGGGCCGCGGAAGGCCTCGTAGCCGAAGACTTGGCGCAGGATGTCCAGTTCCGACAACTACATCTGCTCCCAGGGCAGGCCGGCATGGCGCCAGCCATTGAGGGTGGAGCGCTTGAAGTTGTCGTCCAGGTCGCCTTCGAAACCGTGCAGCACGTTGTAGACCCGGCTATAGCCGGCCGCGTCCAGGGCCAGTCCGGCATCCAGGGTGCGCTTGCCGCTGCGGCACAGCAGCACGATGGGGCGCGCCCTGTTGCCGTCGGCCTCGCGCTCCACGGCGGCGACGAAGGCCACCGGGTCGGGGCGCAGCTCGGGGTATTCGTACCAGGGGATGTTGATCACGCCCGGCGGCCGGCCGACGTAAAGCGACTCGATCTCCATGCGCACGTCGATGAAGAGCGCAGTCGGCTCTTCTTGCAGGAAGGCCCAGGCCTCCTGGGGCAGCAGATGTCTCATGGACCTGTATTGTCACGGCATTTGTGCGCGTTTCGGACGCCCGCGGCCCCCCCTTTCTACAATAGCGCCCTATGAAGCCGTTGCACTACACCCGCGCCCAAACCCTGCCTGGTATCCTGGCACGCCGCATCGCCGTTCTCGACGGCGCCATGGGCACCATGATCCAGCGTTTCAAGCTGAACGAGGCCCAGTACCGCGGTGAGCGCTTCAAGGATTTCCACAAGGACGTCAAGGGCAACAACGAGCTGTTGTCGCTCACGCGGCCGGACATCATCCGTGACATCCATGAGGGCTACCTGGCCGCCGGTGCCGACCTCATCGAGACCAACACCTTCGGCGCCACTTCGATTGCCCAGGCAGACTACGACATGGCGCACCTGGCACGCGAGATGAACTTCGAGTCCGCCAAGCTGGCCCGCGCCGCCTGCGACAAATACAGCACGCCCGAGCAGCCGCGCTTTGCGGCCGGCGCGCTCGGCCCTACGCCCAAGACCGCCAGCATCAGCCCCGACGTGAATGATCCCGGCGCGCGCAATGTGAGCTTCGAGGAATTGCGGGCCGCCTACTACGAACAGGTGGAAGCACTGGTCGAGGGCGGGGTGGACCTGCTGCTGGTCGAGACCATCTTCGACACGCTCAACGCCAAGGCGGCCTTGTTTGCCATCGAGGAATATTTCGAGCATTCGGGCCAGCGCCTGCCGCTCATCATCAGCGGCACCGTGACCGACGCCTCGGGCCGCATCCTCAGCGGCCAGACCGTCACCGCCTTCTGGCACAGCGTGCGCCACGCGCGGCCGCTGGCCGTGGGCCTGAACTGCGCCCTGGGTGCCGCACTGATGCGGCCCTACCTGCAGGAACTGGCCAAAGTGGCGGATGACACCTATATCAGCTGCTATCCCAACGCCGGCCTGCCCAACCCCATGAGCGAGACCGGGTTCGACGAAACGCCCGACGTCACCAGCCGCCTGCTGCGCGAGTTCGCCGCCGAGGGCCTGGTCAACATCGTGGGCGGCTGCTGCGGCACCACGCCCGAGCACATCGGCGCCATCCACGACGCCGTGGCGCCGCTGCCCGCGCGCACGCTGGGCAGTGCCGGCCGGTTTTACAAGGAAGCGGCTTAAGGCCGCCGGCACCGTCCATGCGCGTCGAGGCCCTGCGCGAGCGCCTGCGCGCCCTCGGTGCCAATCCGCGCCACGAACACCGCGTGTTGCGACTGTGGTCGCAGGCCCTGCCGCAGACGCACGGCAAGCGACCGATCGAGAACTTCCTGCCCAGCACGCTGCGGCTGGCGCTGCCGGAGATCGAACGCGAGCTGGCGGCGTTGGCGACCGTGCATTCCGAGCACCCGGGCGAAGACGGTTCGCTGCGCCGTGTCGTGGCGCTGGCCGATGGCCAGCTGGTCGAGAGCGTGCACATGCCGCCGGGCCGCACGCCAGCCTTGTGTGTCTCCACCCAGGTCGGCTGCGCGGTCGGCTGCACCTTCTGCATGACCGGCACCACCGGCCTGGTGCGGCAGCTCGGCAGCGCCGAGATCGTGGCGCAGGTGGCGCTGGCGCGGGCCAACCGGCCGGTACAGCGTGTGGTCTTCATGGGCATGGGCGAGCCGGCGCACAACCTGGACAATGTGCTGGAGGCGATTGAGCTGCTGGGCACGGCCGGCAACATCGGCCACAAGAACCTCGTGTTCTCGACGGTGGGTGATGCGCGCGTGTTCGAGGCCTTGCCGCAAGGGCGCGTGAAGCCGGCGCTGGCGCTCTCCCTGCACACCACGCGCGCCGGGCTGCGCGCGCAGCTGCTGCCACGCGCGCCGCGGCTGACGCCCGAGGAACTGGTGGAGGCGGGCGAGCGTTACGCGCGTGCCAGCGGCTACCCGATCCAGTACCAGTGGACGCTGCTCGAAGGCATCAACGACAGCGAGGAGGAGATCGAAGGCCTGGTGCGGCTGCTGCAGGGCAAGTACGCCATCCTGAACCTGATCCCCTACAACGCGGTGGATGGTCTGCCCTACCGGCGCCCGTCCTGGGAGGCGGCGGCGGAGATGGCGCGGCGCCTGCACCGCCGGCACATCCTGACCAAGCTGCGCCAATCGGCCGGGCAGGACGTGGACGGCGGCTGCGGCCAGCTGCGGGCGCGGGCGGTGCGTACGAGCGACGGGAAGTCGCTACGCGTCATCCCCGTGCAGGCCGTTGCCTGAAGCTCATTCAGTACACGCGCTCTGCGCGGCGGTGGCGGAGCCCTTAGAATCACGGCTCTTCCAAGGAGCGTTGCAGCCGGTCGCGCCGACCGGTCAGGCTTGGAAGCATCTCTTACTGCAACGACGCTCACCTGTTTTGTCTGCCCCAGGTGAGTCGCATGTCTGAAACCTCTGTCCCTTCGATGAAGTTGTCCGGCCTGGAGCCGCTGAGCATTGGCGCGGGCTCGCTATTCGTCAACATCGGCGAGCGCACCAACGTCACCGGCTCCAAGGCCTTTGCGCGCATGATCCTCAACGGCCAGTTCGAGGAAGCCCTGGCCGTGGCGCGCCAGCAGGTGGAGAACGGCGCGCAGGTGATCGACATCAACATGGACGAGGCCATGCTCGACAGCCAGGCGGCGATGGTGCGCTTCCTGAACCTGATCGCCAGCGAGCCCGACATCGCGCGCGTGCCCATCATGATCGACTCCTCCAAGTGGAGCGTCATCGAGGCCGGGCTGCGCTGCATCCAGGGCAAGGGCATCGTGAACTCCATTTCCATGAAGGAAGGGGTGGAAGAGTTCAAGCGTCAGGCCACGCTCATCAAACGCTACGGCGCGGCCACGGTGGTGATGGCCTTCGACGAGAAAGGCCAGGCCGATACCTACCAGCGCAAGATCGAGATCTGCGAACGCGCCTATCGCATCCTGGTGGACGAGGTGGACTTCCCAGCGGAAGACATCATCTTCGATCCCAACATCTTTGCCATTGCCACCGGCATCGAGGAGCACAACAACTACGCGGTGGACTTCATCGAGGCCACGCGCTGGATCAAGCACCACCTGCCGGGCGCGAAGGTGAGCGGCGGTGTGTCCAACGTGTCCTTCAGCTTCCGCGGCAACGACCCGGTGCGCGAGGCCATCCACACCGTGTTCCTCTACCACGCCATCAAGGCCGGCATGGACATGGGCATCGTCAACGCCGGCATGGTGGGCGTCTACGACGAGCTGGAGCCGACGTTGCGGGAACGGGTGGAGGACGTGGTGCTGAACCGCCGCCCCGACGCCGGCGAGCGCCTGGTGGAGATCGCCGAGAGCGCCAAGGGCGCGGCCAAGGACGACAGCAAGAAGCTGGAATGGCGCGGCGGCACGGTGCAGCAGCGCCTGAGCCACGCGCTGGTGCACGGCATCACCGACTTCATCACCGCGGACACCGAAGAGGCCTACCAGGCCGTGCTGGCCCAGGGCGGGCGCCCGCTGCACGTGATCGAAGGCCCGCTGATGGACGGCATGAACATCGTCGGCGACCTCTTTGGCGCCGGCAAGATGTTCCTGCCGCAGGTGGTGAAAAGCGCGCGCGTGATGAAACAGGCCGTGGCCCATCTCATCCCCTACATCGAGGAAGAAAAGCGCCAGCAGGAGGCGGCCGGCCTGGACGTGCGCTCCAAGGGCAAGATCGTGATCGCCACCGTCAAGGGCGACGTGCACGACATCGGCAAGAATATCGTGACCGTGGTCCTGCAGTGCAACAACTTCGAGGTCATCAACATGGGCGTCATGGTGCCCTGCCACGAGATCCTGGCCACGGCCAAGGTCGAGGGTGCGGACATCGTGGGCCTGTCCGGGCTGATCACGCCCAGCCTGGAAGAGATGCAGTACGTGGCGGGCGAGATGCAGAAGGACGAGCACTTCCGCATCAAGAAGATTCCGCTCATGATCGGTGGCGCCACCACCAGCCGCGTGCACACGGCCGTCAAGATTGCACCCCACTACGAAGGCCCCGTGGTCTACGTGCCCGATGCCTCGCGCAGCGTCAGCGTGGCGCAGAGCCTCCTGAGCGAACAGGCGGCGCAGTACATCGAGGAACTCAAGGCCGACTATGAGCGGGTACGCCAGCAGCACGCCAACAAGAAGCAGGCCGCGCTGTGGCCGCTGGAGAAGGCGCGCGCCAACAAGACGCCCATCGCCTGGGCCGGCTATACGCCAACGAAGCCGAAGTTCATCGGACGGCGGATCTTCAAGAACTTCGACCTCGCCGAGCTGGCCAGGTACATCGACTGGGGCCCCTTCTTCCAGACCTGGGACCTGGCCGGCCGCTTCCCGGACATCCTGAAGGACGAGGTCGTCGGCACTGAAGCGCAGCGCGTGTTCTCCGACGGCAAGCGCATGCTGCAGCGCCTGATCGAAGGGCGCTGGCTCACGGCCAACGCCGTGCTGGGCCTGTATCCGGCCAACAGCGTGAACGACGACGACATCGAGCTTTACACCGACGAGAGTCGCAAGCAGGTGGCGCTCACCTGGTACGGCCTGCGCCAGCAGACCGAGAAGCAGGTCATTGACGGTGTGCTGCGGCCCAGCCGCTGCCTGGCCGACTTCGTGGCACCCAAGGGTGTGGCGGCGGACTACGTGGGCCTGTTCGCCGTCACGGCCGGCATCGGCGCCGAGAAGAAGGAGAAGTACTTCATGGACGACCATGACGACTACTCCGCCATCATGCTCAAGTCCCTGGCCGACCGCCTGGCCGAGGCCTTTGCCGAATGCCTGCACCAGCGCGTGCGCACCGACCTCTGGGGCTATGCCGCGCAGGAGCAGCTCAGCAACGAGGACATGATCGCCGAGAAATACCAGGGCATCCGCCCCGCACCCGGCTATCCGGCCTGCCCGGACCACAGCGTGAAGAAGGACATGTTCGCGCTGCTGCAATGCGAAGAGATCGGCATGGGCATCACCGAGAGTCTGGCCATGACGCCGGCCGCCAGCGTGAGCGGCTTCTATCTGGCGCATCCGCAGAGCACCTACTTCAACGTGGGGCGCATCGGCGAGGACCAGCTGCATGACCTGGCGCGCCGGCGCGGCATGAACGAGCAGGCGCTGCAGCGCCTGCTGGCGCCCAATCTCTGATCCGCGGTCGAACTGGTCCTGGCTTTACCTGGCGTTACATCCGGCCATGAAAAAGACGTGCGGGCCTGTCTACCATCGGGCCCCTGCGGCGTTGAAGATTGAAAAAGGCGGTGCAGCCGCCTATCTTCAGCCGTGCCATTTCAAGGAAGCAGAACATGAGTGAAATTTCGTCCGCGACCGGCGCAGCCGGTGCCAAGACCCTGTGGGTTGCGATCGGCGTGCTGGGTGCCGCCGTGGTGGGCCTGGGCGGCGCCCTTTATTACCAGCAGAGCAAGCCGGCGCCCGAGGCGGCGGCACCCGCGGCGGTGAGCGCCCCAGCGGCTACCGCAGCTGCGCCGGCAGCGCCCGCAAGCCCCGGCGCAGCGGAGAAGAAGCACGTTCCCGCCGCCGCGGCGCATGGGGCCACCCCCAAACCGGCGGCCCGGACCGCGCAGGTCAAGCCGGCGCCGGTTGAGGCACCGGTCGCACCCGCCGCCAAACCTGTCTGCGTGGACTGCGCCACCGTGGTGGCGGTGACGCCGGTGGAGCGCGAGGGCCAGGGCAGCGGTACCGGCGCGGTGGCCGGCGGTGTGCTCGGCGCCGTCATCGGCAACCAGATCGGCCAGGGGCAGGGCAAGGATGTGGCGACCATCGTCGGTGCCATCGGCGGCGGCATCGCCGGCAACCAGATCGAGAAGAAGATGAAGAAGGTCACGGTCTACCAGGTCGAGCTGCGCATGGACGATGGCAGCCGCCGCACGCTGGAACTGGCCGAGCCGGCCGCCGTCGGTGCGCGCGTGCGCGTCAACGGCAGCAGCCTGTCGCCGCTGGCCAACGGCAACTGAGCCCCAACCACCGCGCCTGCGGTTCAGTGCGCGGCGCGGGTGAGGCGTTGCGCCGTCACCAGTGCCAGGATGCCCAGCAGGCTCAATCCCTGCAGCAGCCACAGGCCCTGTGTGTAGCCGCCGCCGGGCGACCACAGCAGGCCCAGCAGCCAGGGGGCGGCGGCGCGGGCCAGCGCCATGGGCAGGCCCAATGCGCCATTGAGGCTGGCGGCCTGCTCGCGGTTCACGTACTCGGCCACCGCCGTACCCTTGACGATGGTGAACATGCCGTTGCCCATGCCGTAGAGCAGCACGAACAACAGCACCAGGCCGATCTGCAGTCCCGCGACCAGCGGTGCCAGCAGCAGAGTCAGCAGGCCCAGCGGGATCAGGCAGGGAATGAGGCGGTTGATCTGGTGCAGGTCCAGGTGGTGTTCAAAGAAGAAGAGCAGCGCCCGCCCGCCCACCTGCAGCACCCCCACGGCGGCCGGCACGGCGATGACCCAGGTCTCGGGCAGGCCATAGCCGCGCAACAGGCTCACCATGTGCGCGGGCAGGGCGGCGGTGACCGCCATCAGCAGCACGATGAACAGACCGACCAGCCAATAGGGTGCGCTGAGCAGGTGGCGCCGCAAGGCGGCGCGCGGCGCCGCGACATGAGACTGCACCGGCGCTGGCGCGTGGCGCAGCATCAGGGCATGGATGGGCAGGCAGACCAGCAGATGCAGGGCCGCCAGCGGCCACAGGGCATGGCGCCAACCCAGGGTCGCAATCAGCCCGGCGCCCAGCGGCAGGAACACCGTGCTGGCCAGCCCGCCCAGAAAGGTCATCACGATGATGGCGCGCCGGAAGTTGTGCGGATAGCGGCGGATCAGCACCGCGAACGCGGGCGGGTAGAGCGTGCCGGCCAGGCCGGCACCCAGGCCGAGCCAGACGGCATAGAAACCAGCCGGGCTGTTGATCACGCTGTGCAGCAGCAGGCAGATGCCCAGCAGCAGCGAGCCGCCGCTCATGACCGCGCGCTCATGGCCGCGGTCGATCAGCCGCCCGACCGGCCACGCGAGCAACCCTTCCGCCAACAGGGCCAGGCTGAAAGCCAGCGAGGCCTCGGCCCGGCTCAGGCCCAGTTCCCGCTCGACGGGCTCCAGCAGCAAGGCGAAGGTGTAGAAGACACTGCCCCAGCTGATCAGTTGCGCCAGCGACAGCCAGCCGATCAGGGATGAGGGCTGCTGTGCACGCGCTTGCATGGGGACGATTATCATTCAGTACACCCGATGCGGAGGTCCGCGCAAGCGAATGCGGCTTGCACGCGCCGGCCGTCCCGCCCTGACGCACGCCCCTTGCATGAGTTCTGCCGCCACCCCGATTTCGCCCGCCACGCGCCGCGCGGTCCTGCTCCTGTCCTTCGCCACGTTCTCCAGCATGGCGGCGCAGCGTCTGTGCGACGCCATGCTGCCCGAACTGGCACGGGTGTTTGCCGTCAGCCTGGCCGATGCGGCCCGCGTGGTCTCGGTCTTCGCCGTCGTCTACGGCCTATGTCAGCTCTTCTACGGCCCCCTGGGTGACCGGCTGGGCAAATACCGCATCGTCACCTGGGCCACGCTGGGCTGCAGTGTGGGCAGTGTGCTGGCCATCTTCGTGGGCAGCCTGGACATGCTGGTGCTGGCGCGCATGCTGGTGGCGCTGGGTGCAGCGGCCATCATCCCGCTTTCGCTGGCCTGGATCGGCGACGCCGTTGCCTACGAACAGCGCCAGGCCACGCTGGCGCGCGTGGGCCTGGGCACCACGCTGGGCATTACCGGCGGCCAGCTGCTGGGCGGTGTCTTCACCGACACGCTGGGCTGGCGCTGGGCCTTCGGTTTCATGACGGTGCTGTTCGGTGTGGTGGGCCTGCTGCTGTGGCGTGACGGCCGGCGCCAGCGCGCCGAGCAGGCCCGGGCTAGCCTGCAGGCGCCGCCGGAGCAGCGGCCCGGCTTCGTCCCTCAGGCCTGGCAGATCATCAGCGGGCGCTGGTCGCGTGTCGTACTCGTCGTGGCCCTGATCGAGGGTGCCTCGGGCTTTGGCGTGCTGGCCATCTGGGCCTCGCACCTGCACCGCGTGCTGGGGCTGTCGCTTTCCGCTTCCGGCGCCATCGTGGCGCTGTTCGGCCTGGGGGGCATGCTCTACATGGCGCTGGCGCGCTTCCTGATTCCGCGCCTGGGCGAGCACGGCCTGGCGCGCCAGGGCGTCATCCTGCTGGGCCTGTCCGCGGCGGTGATCGCCTTTACGCCGGTCTGGTGGCCCAGCGTGCCGGCCAGCCTGCTGGCGGGCTTCGGCTTCTTCATGTTCCACAACACCATGCAGACCAATGCCACGCAGATGGCGCCCGCCGCCCGTGGCACCGCGGTCTCGCTGTTTGCCTCCTTCCTTTTCATGGGCCAATCGATCGGCGTGCTGCTGGCCGCCGCGCTGGTGGCCCAGGTCGGCTCCGCTGCGGTGATCGCCGGCGGCGCCGCGGTGCTGGTCGGCGTGGGGCTGTACTTTGCGCGCGCGCTGCACCGGCGCCATGAGCTCCTGCTGCAGGCAGCTTGACGCAAGTCAAAGCGGTGCCGCGGGATCGCACCAGAATGAAGCTGTCTGCTCGCAGGCCAGGGAGGCTGGTCCGGGTGTAGGACGACTTCAGAAAGGATCGCATCATGCAGAGACGAATTCACGCGGTGGTTTCCGCTGTTGGTGTTGCCACCCTGCTCGTCGCGGGGGGCGCGCTGGCGCAGACCCAGGACCGTACTCAGGACCGTACTCAGGATCGAACCCAGGACCGCGTACAGCAACGCGACCAGGACCGCATCTACGGCAGTCAGCTCATGACGCAACAGGAGCGCAACGAATACCGCAACCAGATGCGCAACCGCAAAACGACGCAGGAGCGCGAAGCCTTCCGCGAAGAGCACCACAAGCGCATGCAGGAGCGCGCCCGTGAGCGTGGCGTGCAGTTACCGGATGAGCCGCCGCAGGGCCGTGGCCCGGGCAACGGTCCGGGGCGCATGGGGGCCGGTGGCGGTATGGGGCCGGGCGGCGGCATGGGCCCCGGTGGTGGTGGTCGTGGCGGCCGCTGAGACCGGTGGTTAGTGGCCGTTGTGGCCTCAGCGCAGGGCCGGGCGGTATTGCAGGGCTTCGGCCATGTGCTCCAGCGTGACGCGCGGTGCCCCCGCCAGGTCGGCGATGGTGCGCGCGACCTTGAGGCTGCGGTGCAGGCCACGTGCCGACCAGCCCAGGCGCATCGCGGCGCTGTCCAGAAAGCGTAGCGCGGCCTCCTCGGCCTGCGTGTACGTGTCGATTTCCTGACTGCCGAGGGCGTGGTTGGGTTTGCCTTGGCGCGCCATCGCGCGCTCGCGTGCCGCGGTGCAGCGCTCGCGCACCGTGGCGGAACGCTCGCCGGGGGGCGCCCGCAACAGCTCGGCGGCCGGCAGCACGCCGACCTGCACGTGCAGATCAATCCGGTCCAGCAGCGGCCCCGACAGCCGTGCCTGGTAGCGGGCCACCTGATCGGGCGTGCAGCGGCAGGCGCGTAGTGTGGAGCCGAGATGCCCGCAAGGGCAGGGGTTCATGGCCGCCACGAGCTGAAAGCGCGCTGGAAACTCGGCGCGCTGGGCCGCACGCGCGATGGTGATGCGCCCGCTTTCCAGCGGCTCGCGCAGGGCCTCCAGGGCCGAGCGGGGAAATTCGGGCAGTTCGTCCAGAAAAAGCACGCCATGGTGCGCCAGCGAGACCTCGCCCGGGCGCGGCGGCGAGCCGCCGCCCACCAGGGCCACGGCACTGGCCGAGTGGTGGGGGCTGCAGGTGGGGCGCCGGCCCCACTGCCGCAGCTCGAAACGCCCGGCCAGGC
>JAJZUZ010000155.1 GCA_021845965.1 Pseudomonadota bacterium
GCTGAGAAGCAGGTCAGCACCTGCCCTTCGGCAAGAATCGGAAGCTTGCCGATCGCTTCGACTGACTCGCCCTCCCCTTCGTCCTGCGCGCCGAGCTTCGTCCAGCCCGGCTCCAACACGATGCGCGCCGCGGCCTTGAAACACTCACCACTCGAGAAAACAAAGATTGCTTCCCGAGTCTCGAATTTCTCGGGCGGCATGAACAGGCGGATATAGGACTCGCGGATCAGATCGAACACGCGTTTGGCATTGGCGGAGAGGCTGGCCGCGTCCGGGTTCTGCCCAGTCGGGATGAGGCCGTGATGCGCCTCGACCTTGCCCGTGTTCCAGGCCGCATGCGTGCGCGCCGGATCCAATCCGGCGATGCCATCCCCACCGATCGCCTTGAGAATGCCTGCCGCTGCACCATGCATCTCCATCGGCAGGTAGGGGCAATCGGTGCGAGGGTAAGTGGCGACCTTGGCCTCGTAGAGCTCCTGCGCCGCCGCCAGCGTGTCCTTGGCAGACAGGCCCAGACGACTGCTGGCAGCCTTCTGCAGGGCACCCAGGGTATACGGCAGCGGTGCGGCACGCTCACCGGTCTTGCGGGTGAATTTTTCTACCGTCGCCCTCTGGCCCTGCACGGCCTTGGCGACCGCCTCGGCCGCGGCCTTGTCCAGAAGCAGCCCATCGATGAGCAAGTCCTCGGGGATCTGCCACAGCGGACGGGTGTCGCCATCCAGTGCCGCCTCCACCTGGTAGTGATCGCGCGCCTTGAAGTGGTCGATCTCGCGCTTGCGGTCGACCAGCAGTGCCAGAGTCGGCGTCTGGACCCGACCGACGCTCCAGGCACCCTGGACACCCACGGCTTGCAGATTGCGGCTCAGCGCAATCGAGCAGTTCATGCCCATCAGCCAGTCGGCACGCTGACGCGCCAGAGCCGATTCGTAGAGCGGGCGCATGGCGTCATTGCTCTTGACGGTGACCAGCGCGCGTTGGACGCTCTCATCGTCCAGGCTGGACAGCCACAGACGCGATGTCTTGCCTTTCCAGCCCAGGTACAGGAGCACCTCGTCCACCAGCAGTTGCCCTTCGCGATCCGCATCGCCAGCGTTAACCACCTCGGTGGCGTCTTTGAGCAGATCGCGGATCACCTTGACCTGCTTGCCGGCCCCGCCATCGCGCGGCTGCAGTTGCCAGCGATCCGGGATGACTGGCAGGTGTTTGGAGTCGACACGCCCTCCGACATAGTCCTCGGGCTTCGCCTGCTCCAGCAGATGACCGAAGCACCAGGTCACGCGGGTCTTGAGACTCGGGCAGTCAATGTACCCGCCAGCTTTCCTGGCGCCGCCCAGCACGCCAGCGACGGCCTGAGCGACGGACGGTTTCTCGGCAATGATGAGGCGCATGAAATCTCCTGTGTGCGCCCGCGGGCATCGGGCGGGCCATACAGGAGTTCTTCGCGGGGTTGCAGCCGGTCACCTTCGGCACGCGCAGGACACCTCGCGGGCACCCGGCATCTTTGTCAGCCGCTTCCCACGCCGTAGATGAACACCCCTGCTGCGTTGCCACACCCGCCCGTGTCCGGCGTCGAGAACGCCATGTAGGACCCAGACGGCACGGGGAGAGCGAATGGGTAGGCGTGATTGAACCCGGAGCCACCGTCTGGCCCGCCATTCCAATTGCCCGACGCCAGCAGCATCGGCCCCCAGATGTTTGCACCTGAACTGTTGAACCATTGCACGTACACACGGCCAGCGCGGCTTGCGCAGGTTGAGTCATAGGCAACGCCATAGACGACCGTTGGGTTGCTGGAGTACCAGTACGGCGAAAAATATTGATTGCCGTTCCCTGCGTTGAACCAGGTGCCCTGCCCGCCCCAGCTCACGTACTGAAAGCTCGATCCCTGCGCGTTCGTCCAGATCCCGTTGACACAGGACATCAACTGCCCAGACCCATTGGCGTTGGCAGCGATATCGCCGTTGGGGGCGCACCCCCACCCTTGATTGGCGGTCCCGGAGGCCGTGCCGAGCGAAAGGCTGGATCCGACCGTGGTAAAGCCATTGCTCTGCGCCGTGAACCCGCCTCCCGCGGTCAGTGCGTTCTGCGCATTTACATTGCCCGTGCTGTTGACGTAGCCACCCTGCAGCTCGCCGCTTCCCCAGACATTGTTCACTTCGGAAATGTCCGCCGCACCGGAGCCGTTCTGGTTCTGGATGTAGAGGCCGCCAGGCGTGCGCACTGCCGCATTGGTGGCATCCCCGTAGTAGTAGTTGCTGCCGATCTGCAGCGCGCCGGGTTGCCCATTCACCCATCCTCCTGCAAGCTGCGCGGTCTGTGCCTGAACGTTGCGCGCACCGGTGATGTTGTGGGGAGTTCCACCTTGATCGGTCATGGACAGGTCGGTCTGCATCGCGTTGAGCTGCGGCTGCCCCGGCACGGCTACTCGGTATAGATACTGCTGATTGAGCTGGCCCGCGCTGTTGAACGCCAGCAGCCCGAGCAGACTGCCCGGGCCGAGCCCGGGATAGCCATTTGTGGCAACCTTCCAGCCGCCGAACGCGCCGCATGCCTGACCTGCAGCGCAGGTTGGCGACGCCAGATTGCCGGTGCCGCCCCCCACGATTCCGCCCTCAGCCCCGGCCTGCGCCGTGATGCGCGCCGCGTCGCGCGTGGGCACCGGGGTGCCACCGGTCGACATCACTAGAGCCTGAATCTGCCCTGCAGGTGCCTGCAGCGCTTCGACCTGCCAGGTCTGGCCGTAAGGGTTGAGTGCCTGGAAGCCCTGCGGCAGGAACCCGGTGGCGATCAGCATGGGCACTGTGATCGTGGCGGACGTCGTGGTCGACGACGCACCGAGCACGGCCGAGAAGTTGGCCTGGATGTATTGCTGCGCTGCCGAGGTCAGCTGCTTGAGCTGCTGGGAGGCGACCGTCCCCAGAATAATGGTGCTGTTCTGCTGGGTCGCGGTCATCAGCGTCGGCAGCAGGATGGCCATGACGACGAGACCGAAGAGGATGGCGATGGGCATGGCAATTCCTTAGACTGAAGGTCAGGCTTGAACGCGCATGACGGTGGCGCCGGCCGGGATGTTGGGCGGCAGCGGACCCTGGTTGCCGAGAATCGGATTGACGAGATTGCCGCCCTGGCTGTAGCCGCTGGCCGGGCTGGTGAGATCCGGCCCCGGCTGGGCAGCGCCCGATGCGCTCGACCCTGCGCACCAGATCACCAGTTGCCCGCCTGCGATCTCCGCACCGTGCTGCAGACCGGCAGCAGTCATGCTGGCCGCGGCGGTCTGCCACGCGCCGAGATAAGGCGCGATCTGGGCGTCGGTCACCTGGCCGGAGTAGCCCGGATTGGCCTGCGCGAAGGCCATCGCGGCATTGCTGTAAGCCTGCATCCACTGCGACGTCACATCGCGCTGGACGTTCCCCATTGACCGATGGCTGACCACCGTGCCGGTTTGCACTGTGGCAACAGTGACCAGCATGGCCATGACGAAGACGAGACCGTAGATCATCTGCGCCCTCCCAAGCCACGCATCAGTGCGAGACGCACCATCAGCGGACGCAGCTCGAGCACCAGCTTGTCCGCCCAGCCGAACAGGCTCGACGCTGCGCAGAACGCAGCCGAGGCGCCCCACATCCCCGCCGTGCCGAGATCGGCCACACGCCAACACCACATGGCTGCTGCAGCGCACAGCACACACAGGGCGGCATCCATCTTCTGCAAGAGCGTCATACCCCTGCCCCCACGAGCATCAGGTTCCTCTGACGCTCGATGTCCATGTTCAGCGCGGCGACATTGCCGTCGCGCACCTTCATCCGCGTCGGCTCGTCGTCCAGAAAAAGCGATTCCGCCTTGAGCACCCGTTCCGGGCCCGCTGCGGCCGACAGCTTGTGCTCCAGGCGCAAGGCCACCACGGCGCGCAGGCTGCTGGCGATCTGGCCGTTCCCAGCGAGCAGGCCAATCTTGCTGATGGCCTGGATGATGTTGTCGGCGTGGATCGTGGCAATCACCAGCAGCCCGGAGTTCGCGGCGAGACAGGCGGCGTGAGCGGCCTCGTCCTCGCGGATCTCGCCGATGTACAGGATGTCGGCCGATGAGCGCAGCGTGTCCATGAGGACGCGCTTGACGTCGCGGTCGTCCTCGATCTCTTCCTGGTAGCACTGCCCCTTGCCGTGCGAACCCTGCAGGTGGTATTCGACCGGGTTCTCGGCCGTCCAGGCAAAGCCGCCGATCTGCTCCAAGCGATCAATCATCATGGACGAGGCCGCCGTGGTCTTGCCTGATCCCGGACTACCCGCGAACAGCACCATGCCCCCGCGCAACCCGGGCTGGCGCAGCTTGCGCATCAGAGGCGCTGACAGACCCAGCGCCTCGAAGGCGCGCAATTCGCTATCGATGCGCCGGGCGACAAATACCGGGCCGGCTGGTGTATCCCTGCGCTGCACGCGCAGGATCATGGGCGGGGCGCCCCAGGCCATGCGAAACCGGCTGACCTGATGGCTCAGCATGGACGCGCGCAAAGCGTCGATTTCGTGCCATAGCTCCCCGGGGACCGGACAGAGCTCAAGGCTGTCGCCCACCCGCTTGTAGCGGGATCCCGCGGCGTCCAGGTCGACGGCGATGTCGGCAAAGCGAAGGCTGCAGAGGCTCACTGCGATGTCTTCAGAAATTTGAAATCGACGATGTTGTTCGACCCGAACGTGCAGTTCTGCTGCGCGGCCGCCGGACTCACGGCGCCGCCAGCTGGATTGAGCAACACGGGACTCGGCGGCGAGCCCCACACATACACCTGCCAGGCTGGAATGCTGGTGGCAATCTGCACACACGCGGCATTGCTCGGCACCGCCAGCGCGACATTGAAGTCAGGAGGCGGGCCGGCATCCGGCCAGACGGTGATGCCGCCACCGAACGGATTCGTCACGCTCTGCCCGCCGCTGCAGCCCTGCGGGAACACCTGGGCCGAACACGCCACGGTGTTGGTCAGATTGCTGTAATCCACGTTGTTCGCGTAAAGAGACTGGATGTTCGAGACGATCGTGCCAACCTGCTGCTGGGCGCTCGAGACATCTCCTGCGGACTGCAGTTGTCGCCCGCTGGACAACCCGCTGATCACGATCAGCGCGATCACCAGCAGGACAAAGATCATCATGATGGGCATGGCCGTCCCCTTATGCGAACACCCCGATCAGCACCGGGGTCTGGGTGATCAGCTCGACTTGTCGAACACGAATGCCACGGATCCGTTCGTGGCGGGGCAGGACGTCGCGGCCTGAGCGGGCGTGACCGACGCCCCACTGGAGGCCACCAGCGAGCCGCCGCCAAGGAAAGATCCCACCGAGGGGCTGGACCCGATGTAGATCGACTGCGCGGTCATGCCCGTGGCCAGGCCCTGGCAATCCTTGGAGGCCAGGCCGTCGTATTCGATGACGAACCCGGGATTGGGCGTCAGGCC